>JAYTLW010000202.1:0-10401 GCA_043729025.1 Methylobacter sp. | reverse complement strand
TGGTTTAAAAAATGGGACAGCGTCATTCAGCTGGAGTGTGAACAGGGCTCTATCTTAAATTAAGGCATTATTTGTCTGGACAATGGGGTCCACTTTACTGTTTTTTCACCCTCACAAACAATAAGAACATGATCGTAAGGCTTACGGTTTGCAATGCGTCGAACGCTATCTTGTTGTTTTTTCGCTTTTCGTTTATGAAACAAATCTTCACTACCCAAAACTTATTCTCCAAGTAGCTCTAATGTACTCACTAAAGGTAATGCACTATATCTACCCGACAAATAGGATTTTTCAAGATTCTCAACACCCTTCCTAGGACTAAAATCTGATAATGGATAAATTTCTGTTGTCTGATCTGTTTCTTTTTTGCAAAACCAAATTTGATCGCGCCTAAAAACATCTTGATCCAAAATAGATGTTTCATGAGTTGTAAAAATTAACTGGGCATTTTTGGGGTTAGTTTTTTTGCTATGAAAAAGATTTACTAAAAATTTAACAATATGGGGATGTAAGCTATCATGCAGCTCATCAATAAATAAAACTTTGCCGTTTCTCAATGTATCAATCCATGGACCTGCAAATGAGAAAATTTTTCTTGTACCATCGGACTCATCATCAAGCTCAAATAAAACGTCTTTTCCTTGTGCTGTTGTGTGAACGGTTTTGATATCTACAAATTCTTCACCTTCAAGATCTTTAAGTAAGCGCTCCTTAATCTCTGAAGGCATGTCGTCAGGTAAAACAGAAATATCAAACTTTTTTGACTCAAGTTTCAAATCATTAATATCTAAATCAGCTGCATTAAGAAACTTTAAAACATCTTTTTTTCCGTCCATTTCAGTGCAAAGCTCAGCCGTATAACCACCACCACCCCATCCATCAATACCTGCAACTTTAAGTGTTTTAGTAAACCAATCATAGACTGGTTTAAGCTGTTCGCTATTAAGCATTACAGCAGTGGAAAGGAATAAAGAATTATTCCGGGTAGAATCTTTCCATGTTTGTTTTTTACCCGTAAAAAATGAACTAAAATCCCACTCATATTCATTTTTAGCCTCATCAAAAGCTCTAATAAACCAGCGTTGCGGTCTTGATTTTGGAAACGCATACAACCATTCTTCCATTACTCTTTCAGATGTCGCGGAAAAACCATATTGGTACTTAATGCCTTCAGCAATAAAAATAACCTCAAACTCTGTTGGTTTTCCAACTGTTGAATCACATAATTTGAAATGAGTAATGGGTAACTTGTCACCACGTTGAGTGTTTTTTGCTGAATTAGCCACTATTTCTCTCATCACCTTTACAGCCTTGATGAAATTAGACTTGCCAGCCGCATTAGCGCCATAAATTACAGCTGACCGAAGTAGTGGAGAAGCGCTAAGAACATTGGGATCAAAAGTATTTCCGACTAACTCATCAGAATTAGATTTGGTAAGGCTAAATGTTTGCCTTGTTTTGATGGATCGGAAATTCTCTACAGATAACTCAATAATCATAAAATATCAATTTAATGTTAATTTTTGACAATTATAGTCAAAATAGAACATTAAATACATATTTATGTTGAATGGCGTGCTCATATACAAAAGTAATTATATGGCTTCGGCCAAGTGAAAAGGAGTCAGCCATAAGCCTGCCCCTGTCAATAGGCCAAAAAACCGCTGGCAGAAAAAGAAGTGGAAGGGGTCCAAGTGGAAAAGGCAAGTGGTAAAGGGGTCAGGTTACATAGCTGTGGCTTATTTGACTATTAAAAGTAACTCCTTTTACTCTTTGCTGAATGCGCTGCGCCAATTTTTTAAACCTGAACCGAGTTCAGCCCCCGGTTAAATGTATCCCTCTTGACGCCGCACGCAGCCTTCTGGTTCAGAGAATCCGCAGTTTTAGCCGACGCTTGATACAAGTAAAGGTAAAATTCCACACACTGAGCGTTAAAACCCTCATAGGCTCTCCTCGAAAACTTTGACATTATTGAGACAGCAAAAAAACCACGGCGCGATAGAGCACAAGGTTATTTTTGCCCTCATCTTAATAATCTATTTTTTGGAGACTACCATGATTCAAGGAAATCAGCATAAGCTACCCGCTTTAACAAATAGCAGATACCCGCAACGCGCCATCATCGCCGTCGCCATCGCCGCACTATTCAGCGTGGGCACTGCGCATGCGCTTAACCTCAAAGAATTCGGCTTGACCGATAATCCGACGCTATCAGAACAAGAAGACACTTATAACTTGGTATTTACCGAGTCTTGGAGCAAAGGCAAACCCTTGGCTGTCGATGTGTCCAGGCTTGGAAAACGCTTCTTGGAAGAACCAAAACCCAAACAGGTTAAAGAAGTTGCGCCAAAATCACCGGCGCGAGTCCATCCCTTATTATCCCGCTGGCTTGCAACCAGAAACCCGAATGATGTCGTCGAGGTCATTATTTCGAGGCCGGAAAACTTAACCATCCCCAGATTCCCTGAGCCGGATGTTTCTCTCGCCAGATCAGCCCCGGTCAATCAACTCGCGCTCAGGAAATCGATTCAACTGGTCGCGGGACTCACCGCCTCCAGGCTGGAATCCAATAAAGCTATGGGCTTGGCGCTGAGTCAATTGGGCGGCAAAATCACCGGCAATTATTGGTTAGTGCCCGCCGTAAAGGCTAAATTAAGTCTGGCGGCCATTAAAACTTTATTGAGCAATCGGTCAATCAGCTACATCGAACCGGCTAATGGCAATGAGGCGCCGCCTGCCAACGCCAATCCCAATGACGATGTCAACGATGCCCGCGCCTTATTGCAATCGGATTCGTACTTTAATGCTGGCCTGACTAGCGGTTGGATCGGTTTGTTGGATACCGGCGTGCATAAAACGCATACCTTATTGACGGCGTCCAACCGCATCGCTTTATGGAGAGATTGCACCTCCGGCGACGCCAACTGTTTGGGTGGCAATCCCGATGACAGCTGTTGGAATCACGGCACCTCTGCAGCAGGCATTATTTCCGGAAATAATAACCAGGGCAATCCGCAACGGGGAGTTACCGGCATACAAATTGATTCATGGAAAGTGTATCCGCACGCCGTCAGTAAGGGCAGCTGTACCGGCGGTCTCAATGCAGATGCGACCTTGCGCGCTTTTCAACAGGCGGTCAGTTGGCTGGATCGGGTCATCGTCGCAGAAATGCAAGGGGGAGGCTCAGAATCCTCGGCGATTTCAGTTGCAGCCGATGCCGCCTTTGACGCGGGTTCTGCGGTCATCGCCGCCAACGGCAATAACGGCCCTGGCGTAGGCACCGTCAATAGCCCGGCGAATGCCCATAAAGTGCTCGGCATCGGCGCTTTCGACACCGAAAGCGGCAGCCAATACAGCGGTCAAAGCCGAGGCCCTACCGCCGATGGCCGCTTTAAACCCGATATACAAGTCCCTAACCAAAGTGAAACAGCCTCAACCGGCTGCGGTTTTGGGGTGATCTGTGCGCCGCTGTCCAATACCGCCAATCGCGTCTTCGGCGGCACCTCGGGCGCGGTTCCTTTCGGCGGCGCAACGGCTGCATTAGCCAGGAATTGGATGCGCTTATTTGGACAGATTGATCCGGGCCATGTTTATGCACGCATGATTTTGTCGGGACAAGATCCTTACCCATTCGACAACACCGTGGGCGCGGGCCGGGTAAAATTACCGATTAACGGCTTTTCATGGTGGGGAAAAGTATCGGTGGGGCATCATGAAGTCATTGAGATTCCGCTGAATATTGCGCAAGTTACAGCCAATAATCTGGATGGCGCTTTGTGGTGGCCGGAAGCTTTGAGCGGGCATAATGATGTGGATGTTTCGCTGGTATCGCCATCCGGCGCGGTGATGGGCAGTTCGGTATCGGTTAATAGCGTATTTGAACGCGCCAAAGCCGCCGGCGCGGTAAAGACCGGAACCTGGAAACTGCGTATCTATGGTTATTCGGTTAGCGGACATCAGACGGTTTACTACGGCGCCACGGTAAGAAACTAAAGCGCCTGTTTTTAAATATCTTAGAACGCAGAGGAAAAAGGGGGCCAGGTTATTTTTTATAAAATAAAACACGGTAATTTAACCTGCCCTCCTTTTCTTATCTTATCTTATCTTATAGGTTTATTTATTATTTATCAATATGTTACTGTATTTTATGAGCTCAGAAACTTTAGTATTAAGCAATTTTCAATTCCTCAACCTCATCAAGATTTACCCGTTGTTTTGCTTGCCAAAGATTATAGTTATCCTGCATGGCTAACCAACTTTCAGGTGTGCGTCCTAATGTTTTAGACAAGCGTAAAGCCATTTCAGAACTGATGTTGCTCTTCCCTTTAATCAGCCTATGAAATGTCGAGGGAGATACCTTCAGTTTTTCCGCGACAAGACGGAAGCTCACATTCAAAGGCTCTAAATAAATTTCCCGTATAAATTCGCCGGGGTGTGGTGGGTTGTGCATGCTCATTAGTGGTAGTCCTCATAATTAACGATATAAACATAAACATCGCCAGCTTTGAACTCGAAGGTAATGCGCCAGTTTTTATTAACATCTATCGACCATAATCCTTTCATGTTGCCCTTTAAGGGATGCAATCGAAAGCCGGGTAAATTCAAGTCATCAATCACTGTCGCGGTGTCCAGCGCAACCAATTGCATTCTGATTTTTTGTCCATGCTGAGCTTGAATGCCTGACGAGTTACTCTTCTCGTAAAAATATTGGAGTCCTTTATGTTTGAATGACTTTATCATGAAGTCGATTATATCCAATGTTGCGTGATACGCAATTCATACCGCCGCAAAGATGAAAAGTGATATGAATTCAGGCTGCACAATTTGCGCAATATCCTATTAAGTGATCGCTTACCTTGAACTTATGCCGCCCTTTTAATCGCACTCGGCAAGCATCTGTTCAGCTAGCGGCATAGATACGACATCGTCAATAATCCAAGTTGCGGTTATCATAGCCCCCGGTTATTTTGATAAACAATGTGTGGGCAGGATAAAGCAGATGATTCGTGCAGGTATTGTGGGCGGAACCGGATATACCGGTGTTGAGCTATTGCGGATTTTGGCGTTGCATGCGGACGTCGAGGTGGCGGTGGTCACCTCACGCGCCGATGCCGGCCTTAGGGTTGATGCGCTGTATCCCAATTTGCGGGGATATATCGATGCACTATTTAGTTTGCCCGAGCTTGAAACCTTGGCCGATTGCGATGTGGTGTTTTTTGCGACGCCGAACGGCACGGCGATGCTGATGGCCGAGCAGCTGTTGGCGCGAGGCGTTAAGGTGATTGATCTGTCGGCAGATTTCAGGTTGCAGGACGCAAAACAATGGAGCAAGTGGTACGGCATGGAACATGCCTGTCCCGATTTAATCGCCGATGCGGTTTACGGTTTGCCGGAAGTCAATCGCGAGGCGATTAAACAGGCCGATTTAATCGCTTGTCCCGGTTGTTATCCAACCGCCGTACAGCTGGGTTTTTTACCGTTGTTGGAAAACGATCGAGTCGATGTTAAGCATTTGATTGCCGATGTTAAGTCCGGCGTCAGCGGGGCAGGGCGCAAGGCGGAGTTGGCGACCTTAATGAGCGAGGCCGGCGAGAGTTTTAAGGCCTATGCGGTCGGCGGTCACCGGCATTTGCCGGAAATTGTTCAAGGGCTTGAGCGGGTCGCCGGAACATCAGTCGGATTGACTTTCGTGCCGCATTTAACGCCGATGATTCGCGGGATACACGCTACCTTATATGCTCAGGCGCAGGGCAATCTGGACGATGTGCAGGGCTTGTATGAACAAAGATACGCTGAGGAGCTATTTGTCGATGTGTTGGCGCAAGGCTCGCACCCTGATACCCGAAATGTCCGGGGCAGTAATAATTGCCAGATTTCGATTCATCAACCGCAGGGCGGGCGCACTATTGTGGTGTTATCGGTAATTGATAATCTGGTTAAAGGCGCGGCGGGGCAGGCGGTGCAAAATATGAACTTGATGTTCGGGCTGAAGGAAGACTCGGGGTTAAAGGTGATTGCGCTTTATCCATAATTCTTGACTAAAAAGCTGGGTATAGTCATAATTTATTTAAATTCCATTTCTTATAGTGTTTAACCATATGTCTAATCCGATAGTTTTTACTGACAGCGCCGCTTCCAAGGTGGGTGAATTAATCGCCGAAGAAGGTAACGATAATCTGAAGCTGAGAGTTTATGTGTCAGGCGGCGGCTGTTCAGGGTTCCAGTACGGCTTTACTTTTGATGAAGAAGTCAATGAAGATGATACCTGCGTCGAAAACGGCGGGGTTACGGTGTTGATAGACTCGATGAGTATTCAGTATTTAACCGGCGCTGAAATTGATTATAAGGAAGATTTGTCGGGCGCGCAATTTGTTATCCGCAATCCTAGCGCGACTACTACTTGCGGTTGCGGGTCTTCTTTTTCAGCGTAGTACGTAGGTTGGGTTAGGCGGTAGCCGTAACCCAACTTAATGACGCAACACATGTTGGGTTACGCTATCGCTAACCCAACCTATATGATTTTTGTCGCCCTGATAAATCCCTCCAAGAATGACGGAGTTAACAGCTCCTGTTACTTCTTTAAGATTGCCCGGCAGATTATTTAAGGTTTGTCTGGCCAACCACGCAAAAGCCATCGCCTCAACATGATCGGGATGCAGTCCGTAGGGCTCTGTTGATTCAACAGGACATGCAATGTTTTGTTGTATGAGTTTCAGCAAGTAATCATTATGTATACCGCCTCCGCAAATCAACATGCGTTCGGTAGTCGGCGCGTATTTTTTGATCGCATCGCAAATGGTGATTGCCGTTAAAAAACACAAGCTGGCCTGTATGTCTTCGGCTTTATAACTGAATGCGTCGAAATACTGATACACCCAGGGTAGCGAAAAATACTCTTTGCCGGTGCTTTTAGGCGGGGCGGTGCTGAAATAAGCGTCTTGTTTTAACAGCTCCACCAAGCCATGATCAATGTTGCCGGTCTTTGCCCAGTTGCCGCTTTTATCATACGGCAGGTTTTGGTGCAGTTTGATCCATAAATCCATCAAGGTATTGCCGGGGCCGGTATCAAAGCCGATGACGGCGGCGGATTGATGCTTAGGCAATACGGTAATATTAGCGATGCCGCCGATATTTACGATGCAGCGATGTTCATTGGGGTCTTGGAATACGGCCTGATGAAAAGCCGGAACCAAGGGTGCTCCTTGACCTTTTGCGGCAATATCTCGGCGTCTGAAATCCGCCACGGTGGTAATGCCGGTTTGTTCGGCAATAATGTTGGGATCGCCAATTTGTAGGGAAAAAGGGAACTGTAAGTCGGGGGCATGATAAATGGTTAATCCATGACTGCCGATCGCGGCGATCGATGCAGCGGAAATATCGGCTTTAGCCAGCAAGGTATTTACGGCTTCTGCAAACAAATAACCCAGTCGGGCATCCATAGCGCCGTATCCTTTGAGTGAGATTAGCGCGTCTGGCTTACTGAGTCGCTGGATGGTGTTTTGAATGTCGCCTTGAAAGGGTAGGTACTCAAATCCGACTAGCCGGGCATTTTTGTTGCTAAAATCAACCAGGGCAGCATCAATACCATCCAGGCTGGTTCCGGACATCAGTCCAATATACAGGTTTGGGTTAGTCATAATGAGTCGACTGCAGGGATGCAGGCGGCAGCGCAATGTCGGGGGCAGCGTAGCGTTGCGCCGAGTGAGTCTTTGCAAACAAACTTTTGGCTTTGACCTGATTGAGTTGAGCAAAGAACGGCTGGGTTTGCGCGTTGAAGTCAGCCAATAATGTGTTACCGATAGGCACGGTATGCGGTATTTTGACCGACTCAGGGTCGCGATAAAGCCCATCAACATGAAATTCATAATGCAAGTGCGGGCCGGTAGCCAAGCCGGTTTGGCCTACATAACCGATAACCTCGCCCTGTTTAACTTGATTGCCGACGGTTAAACCTTTTTTAAAAGCAGATAGGTGCGCATAAAGCGTCTCATAGCGATCGTTATGTTGAATAATGACCACTTGTCCGTAAGCGCCTTTGGGGCCACTGAAGCTGATAATTCCGTCACCGGTTGTTTTGACCGGCGTACCGGTTCTTGCTGCATAGTCAATGCCCTTATGCGCACGAATTCTGTTCAGTATGGGGTGCATTCGGTGCATGTCAAAAGGGGAGCTTATTTTTGCAAAGTCCACAGGTGTGGTTAGAAAAGCTCTTTGCATGGAATGTCCATCAGGCGTGTAATAACTGACAATACCGGATTCGTTGAGGTATCTGACTGCTGTGTAAGACACACCTTGGTTAATAAACTCGGCTGCTATGATTTCATCGCTATCGCTTTCTTGGCCATCAACCATTTTCTTGCCGTAAACAATCGTGAATTGATCGCCAGGGCGCAGATTTCTGGCAAAATCAATGTCCCAAGCAAAAATATCGGTAAGCTGCAAGATCAGCTCTTTTGATAAGCCGGCTTCGAGTCCATCCAGAAATAACGAGGTTTCTATTGATACCTGTGCAGTGTTGATTTGAGCGGTTTGTAGGCGATCGATTAGGATTGGCCGAATATTTTCTTCGTTGTACGTGTAGTAGGATTGATCGGGTTTGGATTCGACTGGCTTGGAGTGAATAGCATGATGTTTTCTAGGGTTCGACACAATAGAAACGACTGCATGAATTTTGTGCTTACTCTTGACCGAGGCAATAGCAGGCTTATTGTTAGTTGACCTGGCAGTAGCGATGATTTTTTTTGTTGCCGCAGATTTAGATGCAACCGCTTTAGTGGGCGCATTTAGCTTGGTTTTGGCTAAAGGGTTTTTTTTGTTAGCGGATTGTGGTGTAACAGGTTTGTTGTTGTCAGGCTTAGTTTTAACAGCTGATACCGGCTTCTTCTTAAGGTGTTTTGAGTGAAGAACTGCTTCAGAAATCGCTTTTGTTGTTGAGTGCTTGTTTGCCGGTTTTGCCTGTGTATGGCCGGTTACTGTGAAGGCTACGCTGATTCCTAAGATCAAAGATGTATAGATTCTATTTTTCACTAGGTTATGCTAAGTAATTGAAAATTAGGTAAATCAAAAACATTCAATAGATTTAAATATTATTTTAGGCGGTTTTAGCTGTTTTTACCAATTAATTAGGATAGAGAAAAGTTATAATTCAAAATAAGTTGATTATTAATTCAATAATCATTTTTTTTAGATAGTCGGAGAAAGACATTGCAAGAGGACGTATTGGCGCATCTACTTAGGGGGACTGATGAAGTTTTAATCGAGCAAGAATTAATTAAAAAACTGGAAGAAGGACGACCTCTTCGGATTAAGGCGGGCTTTGACCCGACCGCCCCTGATTTGCATTTGGGGCATACGGTGCTGATTAATAAATTGAAGCAGTTTCAAGATTTTGGTCACGAGGTGTTGTTTTTGATAGGCGATTTTACCGGGATGATAGGCGACCCAACCGGGAAAAACGTGACCCGTAAGCCCTTGACTCGTGATGAAGTTATTGACAATGCAAGAACCTATGAAGAGCAGATATTCAAAATTCTGGATCCGACCAAAACGCTGGTGATGTTTAATTCAAGCTGGATGAATGCCATGTCGTCGGCTGATTTGATTCAATTGGCCGCAAAACATACTGTGGCCAGAATGCTGGAGCGGGATGATTTCAGCAAGCGCTATAAAGGAGGGCAGCCCATTGCGATACATGAATTTTTGTACCCGCTAATCCAAGGCTATGATTCAGTAGCGATGAAAGCCGACGTAGAATTAGGCGGGACGGATCAAAAATTTAACTTGCTGGTTGGGCGGCAATTGCAGGAAGCTTTTGGTCAAAAGCCTCAAGTGGTTATGACGATGCCTATTTTAGAGGGCTTGGACGGTGTGCAAAAAATGTCTAAGTCGCTCAATAATTATGTGGGTATAGCCGATTCAGCCGATGACATGTTCGGCAAGCTTATGTCTATATCCGATGAGTTGATGTGGCGTTATTTTGAATTGCTGAGTTTTCGTTCGATGACTGAAATAGGTTTATGGGCAGAGGACTGCAAGCAGGGTGCTAATCCGAGAAATTATAAAGTAAAGTTGGCTCAGGAGATTATAGAAAGATTTCATGATGCTGCTGCTGCGGTCAAGGCGTTGGAAAACTTTGAAGCCAGATTTCAGCGTGGCGCGATGCCTGATGAAATGGAAGAGCTGGAATTAAAGATTGAGGGGGCAAGTTACGGTATAGCAAATATATTGAAAGATTCCGGATTGACGGAGAGTACATCCGAAGCTAATCGTATGATAAAACAGGGCGCGGTAAAGATTGACGGAGAAAAGGTTTCCGATCAAAAAATGGAGATGCCGGCAGGCACTCAACATGTTTATCAAGTAGGAAAAAGAAAGTTTGCGCGAGTTAAGATAACTGCTTGA
>JAYTLW010000201.1:0-29367 GCA_043729025.1 Methylobacter sp. | reverse complement strand
GGTTAAGGCCGTAGGTTGGGTTAGGCTTTAGCCGTAACCCAACACATCGCTACGACAATGTTGGGTTACGCTACCGCTAACCCAACCTACAGCCTCTGATCAAGCAGTCTAACTATAGCATCAACATGATTTTCCGTATCGTTCAGCGCCGCTATATAACGAAAGTCTTCGCCGCCGGCGTTCATGAACACTGCCTTGTTCTCCATCGCCATTTCTTCCAGCGTTTCCAGACAATCCACCGCAAACCCGGGACAGACCACATCTACGCTTTTTATACCCTGTGCAGGAAGACTAACCAAGGTGTCCGCACAATAAGGTTTTAGCCATTGCGCCTTGCCAAAACGCGATTGGAATACGATCATCCATTGCTTCTGATCGAGACCCAGTTGTTCGGCAATCAAGGCGGCGGTTTTGTGGCACTGGTGAAAATAAGGATCGCCCCATTTAGTGAGCTGTTCGGGTAAGCCGTGAAAGGACATCAACAATAACTCATTTTTACCGTGCTCTTTCCAGCTCTGCTCTATGGATGCGGCAACCGCAGCAATATAGTGACTGTGCTGGTGGTAATCGCTGATAAATTGAATACTGGGAAGATGCCGCCAGCGGTTGAGTTCCTTGATCACGTCATCATAGATCGATGCCGTGGTGGTCGAAGAATATTGCGGATACAAGGGCAGGACGATGACATTTTCTATCCCCGCCTTTTTGAAGGCTCTTAACTGCTTAGCGATGGAAGGTTCGCCGTAGCGCATCACATGACGGGTAGTGACACTCTTGGCATTGAGTTTGTCTCCAACCCGCTCGGTCAGTTGCCGGGTGAGGTAAATTAGCGGCGAACCTTGTTCATGCCAGATTTTGCGATAAGCTAAGACCGATTTTCGGGGTCGAAAAGGCAATACAAAAAAATGCAGTATCATCCACCATAAGGGACGCGGCAGATTGACGACGCGCGGATCCCAAAGAAATTCCTTAAGGAAGCGCCTCACCGCCGGGACAGTTGGTGCCGTAGGGGACCCCAGATTCGCCAGCAATACGCCGGTTTTTTTGGCTGCCGTTGGTTCGACTTCGCTTACCACGCGTAGTCCGTCTTTGCTCGCCACAGGCTTAGGCGTGCCGGTTGATCAGATTCAAAAACTCCGAACGGGTGCTGATTTCTTTACGGAAAATGCCGGTCATCACCGAAGTCGTCATTATCGAGTTTTGCTTTTCAACCCCGCGCATCATCATGCACAAATGCTTGGCTTCAATAACCACCGCCACGCCCCTGGCGCCGGTTGCCAGCTCAATCGCGTCGGCTATCTGTTTGGTCAGTTTTTCCTGAATTTGCAGGCGGCGCGCGTACATATCGATGACGCGCGCCACTTTGGACAAGCCCATCACCTTACCTTGAGGCAAATAACCCACATGACATTTGCCGATAAACGGCAGTAGATGGTGTTCGCATAAAGAATACAGTTCGATATCCTTCACAATCACCATGTCTTCGGTGTCGGCGTTAAAAATAGCGCCGTTAAGCACTTCTTCCAGGGTTTTTTCGTAGCCGTTGTTTAAAAACTTGAAAGCCTTGGCCGCGCGTTTTGGCGTATCGATCAGACCTTCGCGATTTAAATCTTCACCGACTGCTTCGATAATCTTGGCAAAATGCTCTTCCATAGTTTCAATCTCAGTTATCAAAATAGCGGGTCAGTATACAGCATGGCGTTGTGAATTTTAAAGCTTCCGCGCCTACTTGCATAAGCCTCTGTGGCTTAACCTGAACGGCAGTGCTGCACAGCATCCAGAATCACCTTGATGTCAGCGCCGGGTTTGCAGACATGCTCGCTCAGATGCCTGCGCCAGCCCCTTGCTCCCGGCTCGCCATGAAAAAGACCTAAAATGTGCCGCGATATACTGTTCAAACGGACGCCGTCTGCCAGCTGCTGCTGAATATAGGACATCAACAGGTGCAAAATCATGTCCCGTGAGCGGGGTTCGCCGGGCTCGCCAAAAAAACGCCGATCCACCTCGGCCAATAGATAAGGATTGTGATAAGCCTCCCGGCCTATCATGACGCCGTCGACATGCTGCAAAACAGTGTCGCATTGATCCAGTGCGGTGATGCCGCCATTCAGGATGATTTCCAGACTGGGAAATTCCTGCTTCAATTGATAAACCACATCGTAGCGCAACGGCGGAATGTCGCGGTTTTGTTTGGGCGACAAGCCGCTTAGCCATGCCTTTCTGGCATGGATAATAAAAATTTTGCAACCGGCATCGGCAACCGTAGCCACAAAATGCACCAATTCCTCATGAGAATCACGGTCATCAATACCAATTCTTGATTTGACCGTGACCGGAATTGACGCCGCCTTAGACATGGCCGCAACACACTCGGCGACCAGTAGGGGTTCTGCCATCAGGCAAGCGCCGAAGCGGCCGTTTTGAACCCGGTCGCTGGGACAGCCGACATTCAGGTTGATCTCGTCATAGCCGTAATCTTCAATCATCTTGGCGCAGAGGGCCAATTCATGCGGGTTACTGCCGCCCAATTGAAACGCAACCGGATTTTCAGTCGCGTTAAATTGTAAAAACCGGTGGTGGTCGCCATGAATCAACGCGCCGGTAGTCACCATCTCGGTATACAAAAACGCGTGTTGTGAAATCAGCCGATGGAAATAGCGACAGTGTCGATCAGTCCAATCCAGCATCGGGGCGATGCAGAACTTGCGTCTGGAGTCTGAGGTTTTATTTTGTTTACTTATCAATTTGTTGTCAGAATAGTCGGGTTATACTTTTTGCGCTTGATTGTGGATTATTGCTCAAAGTAAAAGTTGGTTGGGAGTGGTGTGTCGAGGAAAAAATATCTGTCCATGCAGCCTTAAATCGCCTACTTTGTGTAGCCGCATGTGGCGTTTTCTTGTTTTTTTATGCCGCTTTGGAGCTTTGGGATTCAAGATGACTGCGCGAATAAATTGAATGCGGTAGGATGCGCTTTGTTTTTTCGGCACATCCTACCGTACAGGAAAGTTATTTCCGCCAGCAATTCGCAACAGAGTCAGTGCCTGTTTTAGTTTTGGTGTCTGTTGTTTGGGTATGTGTAATGCCAAGCGTGCCACATTTTGCATCAGTAAATGTGAGTGGGGCGGCAGTAACTGTGTAAGTCGTGGCGTCTGGAGTGCCTGATATGGCAATTGTGTAATAACCGTCAGGTGAGGGAGAGGTAATGCCTGCTAGTGCAATTGTGGTGGCATAGGTGGTGTTGCTAGCCCTATATTTTTCCTGCGCTATTTGTGCTGCTAAAAGAGCAGCCTTGCCATCAGAACGTTTTGCTTGGGTTACATACTCCGAATAAGCAGGAACAGCAATAGCGGCAAGAATCCCAATTATAGTTACTACAATCATTAATTCCATTAACGTAAAACCGGAAGATCGTTTGAATGTATACATTGTTTCACCTTTTTAAAAGTTATTTTGTTGAAGAAAATATAGCATAACGGATACAGGTGCAGTTAAATTCAATTCAATAACGTTTAATTTAATTACAAAATGTAGATTAGCTAACGGATTTAGAACAATAGTAATCTATAATCAAACCACACAAAATGGTGGATAGACATGAATAGACAAAAAAACGCCGGTTTTACCCTGCTTGAGGTAATGATAGTCGTTGCCATAATGGGTATTCTTGCGGCGATAGCCGTGCCGTCTTTTCAAGGCATGATTGAGACCAACCGTTTAAAACAAGCGGTTGAATCGTTCCAGTCAGACATGCAATTTGCGCGAACCGAGGCGATCAAGCAAAGCACAGACATCATAGCTTCGCGCACAACAGGCAATGCGGGTGCATGGTGTTATGGATTGGCAAGAAAAATTCCCACAAGCAAAACAAGTTGCGATTGCGCCGAAACCAATACAGCGGATGCCGATTATTGCGATATAAAAATTGTTTCAGGCACAAACTTTAGCACTACCAATTTGGACTCAGCCAGTGGCAATAGCACTTTTGATTTTAGGCGCGGAACCATAGGCAATAATGGCGTAACGTTTAGCACCGCCAATTATGCGACCCGGGTTGTTTTTAATGCTGTAGGGCGGGTAAGAATTTGCTCACCCTCCACAGTCGCCAATCCCATGCCGGCAGGCAAGATAGGCTTGTCTGGTAAACCAAATTGCACCGAATAACCCTGCACAGAGAATTGACCATGAAAAAACAAACCGGCTTCACACTTATAGAAATCATGATTGCCTTGGTGCTGGGCTTGATTGTTCTTTCAGCCACCATCGGCGTTTATATCACCACTGTAAAAGGAAGTACGGATACCATAAATTCTGCACGATTGAATCATGATCTTGAGTCAGTTATGTCTCTGATGGTCAATGACCTTAGAAGATCAGGCTATTGGGGGGGTGCGCGGACAGGCGCGGACAGCTCGACAAACCCGTTCACAATAGGTGCTGCCAATATACAAACTCCATCGGCTTCGTGCATTTTATACACTTATGATGGAGGTAGCGGAGTAACTGGCGGTGTAAATCATGACTCCAACGGACTTGTTGATGCCGATGAATATTATGGTTTTCAGCTTACTGGAGGCGCTATCACGATGCGGACTACTGGTACGACAACAGCAAATTGCGCTGATGGCAATTGGGAAACCATGACAATAGACTCGGGCGGCCAAAGTCTCAACATTACCGCATTAACATTTACCACAGCCTATAAATGTCTGAATGTTTCAACTTCTACCCCTTATTCCACGACATGTGCGGCGGTAGCCACGGCAGGAAATCTGGTTATTGAGCAAAAAGCCAGTGAATCCCGCCAGTTTAATATTGTTTTGACTGGGCAGTTGGTTAACGACACAACCGTCACAAAAACATTAACCAGTACAGTAAAAGTAAGAAATGATCGTATTTTTACTCAACCGTAGTTGCTTCAACTATAAAGGACTCGATGATGAAACCAATAATACAGTCGGATTTAAACAGCCAGCGTGGTGCAGCCACTTTGCTCACCGCACTAGTATTATTGGTCGGCATAATACTGGTAACGCTGACAACTTCAAAAACGGTTCTGGTTGAAACCCAAATGGCAGCCGATAATTACAGAACTAGTCAGGCCGTTGCAGCGGCCAATTATGCAATGGATTATGGCGTTAATTATTTTGATAAAGGCGGGTTTGATCAAGATGGTGTTGCCGGCATAGATAGTATTTCAGTACCTAACCTGGTGTCAGCTGATGGCAGTCAAACCACAACGGCACAACTCACATTCAATAATGCAGCTGGCACCCGTTGTGTACTGGCAGGGGTAACGCCGACCATGAAAAGCGGATTGGTTACGGCCACAGGTTTCAGCGATGATGGCCTTGCAAGCCGAACTATCACTCAATGTGTTGGCCCTATAAAATTACTTCGGGATGATGGCCCTGATCAGCCCCTCGTTGCTCAGGGCCAGGTCAAGGTAACAGGCAATGCACAGATTATTAACCGATACACCAATACAACAGTCTGGGCAGGGGATAAGGTTAAAATAGGTAGTTCATCCTCTATGGAAACTCTTATCAAGGATCCGGCTTCAGGCACATTAACTCAAACCGAATTACTTGATACCACAACAGCCAATACCCAATTAGTTTCCAATAAGAATTTAGGCAATGGGCTGGATATTATTGATAGTGACCCTAATTTAAATACCTTGGTAGGATTGGACTTCTTTAAGAATTTTTTTACCGTTGAATCCCGAGAGCAGCTAAAGCAGATGGCCATAACCGCGGGTCAATACTATACAAGTTTTAGCGGCGCTGTAGGTAGATCAGGGCTTATTTGGATTGAAGGAAATCAAAGTCTTACCGGCAATGATACCTATGGTTCGATAGCTGCCCCCGCAATAATAATTGTTAATGGTAATTTATCCACAGCAGGGACTCCAACAATTTATGGATTACTTTATGTCGTGGGTAAATATGATATAGGTGGGACGGTTACGGTAGTAGGCGCTAATGTCGTAGAAGGAACAGATCTGACGACAGGCTTCCCCGCAACGGCGCCAGCGGTTTCTGGCACAGGTACATTAAATTTGGTTTATTGGCCGGGGTTTATCTCGGGGTCAAGCAACCCTTTACCGGGTTTTACCACTGTTATCAGTGGTTCATGGCGTGACTGGTAACATCTATTTGTTGTTCATTAAAAGGCTCTGACTATGAAACATTTGATAATAAAAACACAAAAAGGTATCGGCCTGATTGAAGTACTCATCGCTACCGTTGTGGTTGCCGTAGGCTTGCTTGCCGTTGCTTCCTTACAAGGCGGGTTAATGTCGAGTAGTGGCGAGAGCAAAACACGTTCAGAGGCACGGGCACTTGCCGAGCAGCAAATAGAAGTGCTGAGGAATAATATCTCTTCAACCGAATATAACGCCATTCCAGGTAGCGCCAGTCCCGGCACTACAGTTTCAGATCCGGGCAATCCTATTGCAGGTAGGAATGCCAGTTTTACCAGAAGCTGGACTATTACTAATATTACGCCATTTTTAGCAACTGCCCCCAAGCGGAAGAAAATATCTGTACGAGTAGGTTGGGATGGCAACGGTGATGGTGACGTTATCGATGCGGATGAAGTAGTCAATGTCGTCACCGAGATGGCCTGGATTGATCCGGCAAATGCTGCCCTGTACGCTGCAGAAAATAGTGGCTCAGGTTCAGGAACTGCGCCTAGCCCAAGACAAAATGCTTCGGAGGATGTGGCGTCAGCAAAAGTGCTAGGGGGGCCTGCTTTAGCAATCACAGGCACATCCGGGGCTGATACTTCTTTAACTGTCACAATTCCTGCAACCACGACGTACTCGGGTGGCTGTGGTACGGTTAACTTGCAGCAAGTCGCTGCCGGTTCGCATTTTTACACGCTTACCGCGAATACATGTGTGGAACCGGGCGTCATTGCAGTATTTTTATGTACAACAACCTGTACGCACATTCAGAATCACTTTGGCGGTGTTGTTTTGCGCATTAAGGGCACCGTTTATTCAACCAGGATAGCAGATAGATTTATCGGCACAAATCCAATCAGGGTTGCCTGGACATCGAGTGAGGTTCATTCATGTTATAACGGCACGCCGGTTCGCACTCCGACGACTGGCTCTTTCGAATATGATTCAATGCCTTATGAGTGTGTTTATGCGGGAAATTGCAATGCAACAGCAGCCGGTGTAAATGGATGTTTTGCGGATAGTGTTGTCTCGGATACGCAAATAAACGCTCGAAAGGTGGGGCCAGGTGGTGAGTACGGCGAAGTCGGTTTGTTAGATGTCAGAGATACCACTGGCGCAAGAGAAGAAGTTTGCTTTCTTGAAGACACTACCGCTGGCGGTGTTGACGTGTTAGTCCCCACCGGTTCGGGTGGTCCTCATTTAAACGAAGCTTATTTGCTCCCATCCACTAAGCGGCTTTATGTTGTCAAAAGAGTAAAACGTAATGGATCGATTAACGAGCAAAAATCCGAGGGAATTAACAGATCATACACTAATCATAATATCTTGGTTATTGGTCGTACGAGTAATGCAAATGATTGTAGAACCGTGGCAACCCGCACTTCTGGCTTCCTGGCGAATCCCCCTGCCGCTACCCCGCTTGCGCCTGCATTTGCACCGAGAGAAATTGTGCGGACTTTAAATGAAAGTGGCGTGCCTAATAATGCAGTACTTGCAGAAACTGCCTATGCGGGCGCTGCCGGTACAGCGCAAACTATTACAGGGACTATTGCCAGCGATGCGACCAAGCTAGGTCTTTATATAGATGAGATAGGAACCTGTTATGTTAAATCGGATTCAACTCTTTATGCCTGTGTTGTGGCTAACGGGGTAACGGATGCTGTCATAAAAGGGGTTAGCCAAACAGTGCCTACCAGCCCAGCGGTGTTTAAGGAGTGCACACAGGGCGGTACATGTGCATGGCCGGGCTTTGTTCCCTTAACGCTGTAAGGCGGATTCGCGGCAGCAATCCGCCATGATCGGGATGATTTAATCTGATCTCTGTATGGACTTTTCCACGGGGGGATGGCTGATTGTTTTTGATGTTATGCGTTGAATGACTACGGATTACGGGTTAAAGTGCCTTCTTTGGATGTACACGCAGCTTGGACGAGAGGGAATAAAAGATGTTAAGAGAAATAACAGTTCCACATTCTGAATTTTTGACCATCAAGATACCTAAAAATTATCTTGACCAGGAAGTTGAGATACTGGTTTTTCCGATAGGAAAAAATGAAGTTAATAACGAGGAAACCGAAATTCAAGCTTTTTCCAGCCATAGTGCGGCAATCATTGAAGAGTGGCAAGATGAGAATGAAGATCAGGTATGGACATAAAAGTTGGCGATATTTTGTTGTGCAAATTCTATTTTAGTGATTTGCAGACGAGTAAGAATAGACCGGTTTTAGTGTTTAAGGATAATCTGCCGTTTAATGATTTTGTGGGGCTTCCGATTAGTAGTAAAACGCTAAAGCTTCAAAGTGACGAAATTGTTATTACAAACCAAAATTTGTCGATTGGTGCATTACCGGTTGAGTCAAAAATTATGCTTCGCAAAGTTTTTGTGATTTCTAAAGAAAATCCGGTCAAAAACTACGGAGCTCTCAACGAAAAAAGCTTGATAGATGTTAAAAGAGCTTTTTGTGACTATTTTGAGTGCTGCCTTTGGTAAAAATTCACTTGGGCTGTTGATCCGACAGAACGCTGTAAGGCGGATTCGCGGCAGCAATCCGCCAGGATCGGGATGATCTAATCTGATCTTTGTACGGACTTTTCCAAGCGGGGGGTGGCTGATTGTTTTTGATGTTATGCGTTGAATGACGGTTTGCTACGCGAAACCATCCTACGGATTACGGGTTAAAGAAAATCCGGTCAAAAACTACGGAGCTCTCAACGAAAAAAGCTTGATAGACGTTAAAAGCGCTTTTTGCGATTATTTTGAGTGCTGACATCGGTAAAAACCCACTTGGGCTGTTGATCCGGTAGAAAAATATCTTCCTCAGCATTTCAAATGCTGATCAATGTAAAATAAGTCAAAATTCTAACCAGGGACTTCTTTTGAATACACACACCTTCTGCCGTTGCGGCTCGGACATTGAATACGCTCAATGCTGCGCCCCATTTCATTCCGGCGAAAAAAAGCCTGTAACTGCTGAAGCTTTAATGCGTTCGCGCTTTACTGCGTATGCTATGCATAATGCTGATTATTTGCTGGATACCTGGGATGCCACGGTACGGCCGGAGTTGATCGATTTTTCCAAGGAACAAGTCGAGTGGCAACGTTTGGAAATCGGCAATACTAAAAAAGGCGGGGCTAAGGATGCTAAAGGTGTGGTGGAGTTTAAGGCGTATTATTTACAGGATGGCGAAGAGTACGTTATGAATGAGATCAGTCAGTTTGTTAAACGTGCTGGCGGCTGGTTTTATCTGGATGGGCTGGTTAAGTCTATAGGCAAGGTAGGTCTACAGACCAATCTGGGCAAGAATGCTCCGTGCTCTTGCGGCAGCGGCAAGAAGTTTAAGCGGTGTTGTGGGGCTGGGTGAGGTCGTAGCTCCCTTGCGTACAGAAGGGCGACCGGCCGGATTGCCCCTACAATGTATAATTTTTCTAATACCATAGGGGCTACCGGCCGGTAGCCCTCTTGGCGTTACAAAAATCAACAACCGCTGGTTTTACAGCGTGTTTTTGTGGTCGCTATTGATGAGTATGTCTATTTGGTTCCCTATGTTGAAACAGAAGATGAGATTTTTCTGAAAACAGTTATTCCTAGCAGGAAGGCGACCAAGCAATATTTTGGAGGTAATTTATGAAAAAATTTAAATTAGATGAAGATGAACACGCTCTTTTAGAGGTATTTGAAGCGGGCCAGTTTGAGTCAAACTTAACCCCTGAAAGAAAGCTATTTATTGTAAGGTCAGCCGAAGCAACGTTTAAAAAAGACAAAAAAATCAATATCAGAATATCAAGTCGTGATTTGTCCGCGATTCAAAGAAGAGCGTTTGAGGAAGGCATTCCTTATCAGACCCTGGTTTCCAGTATTATCCATAAATATATTTCTGGAACTTTGAGTGATATTTTGTTCAATAAGTCTACAAATAACGTGTAAGACCGGAGGTTACGGGGGAGGCAGTCGGGTAAGGCTGGCAGTTTTTGACGGCTACACGCCGCTGTGGTGGCAGCGGCAAGAAGTGTTGCGGATGATCATTTGTAGGGGCGAATTCATTCGCGCCCTGGGCGGATAAATCCGCCCCCTACACATCACAAACAGCGTTATTTTTCCTCTTTTGCAGCGGCTTCCGATTCCCCGATGGAGGAGGTTAAACAGTCCATCAGGCTTTCGGTATAGTTGGTATGGGCTTCTGCGAGTTCTTTTGCCGAGCCGAAACCGGTGCGCAACTCTTCGAGAGTCTGTTTAGGGTCTTTAGACGAGGCCAACGTCAACATTTTCGTATAATTACGGTAAGCGGTCATACGCGTCGGGTCGAGCGCAAAAATGCCGGGCATGTGGCCGGAAGTCTTTTCGACGACGCATTTAGCCATGCGTTCGGGGGATGCTTTGTAGTCTTTAATGTCTTTGTCCAGCTCCAGTTGCTCCAGCACAGCCAGTTCATATTGATTTTTATCGGCGCAGGCGGGAAGTAATAATGCAGCTAGGGAAATGAGCAGTAGTTTTTTCATGTGAGTGTTACCGTTATGAGTGAAGTTGCTGTGCGATATTATATGTCAGGTGCGAGGTCTTTGGTCTTAAACTAATCCATCTCCTTCATGGCTTGTCTCACCCAGGCTTCGGCTTCGGCATTGATGTCGGCGGCTTTACGTCCCTTGCTCTCGATGACCGGGCCGATTTTTAACTTGATCACGCCGGGATATTTTAAAAAGCTGTAACGCGGCCAAAAATCCCCGGCATTATGAGCGACGGGTATGACCGGAAAACCGGTTTTATGCGCTAGCATCGCGCCGCCGATATTAAATTTCAATACCTCTCGGGCTCCGGCGCGAGTGCCTTCAGGAAAAATCAGCACCCATAAGCCCTCGTTTAAATATTTACTTCCTTGTTTGAGCAAAGAACGTAATGCGGCGCGTTGATTTTTCCGGTTGATGACGATTGATTTTAGGGTGAGCAGCGACCAGCCCCAAATCGGAAATAACAGCAATTCGCGTTTTATGACCACGGAATGCGGCGGGAGTATGTACCGTAACGCCAGGGTCTCCCATGCCGATTGATGATTGCTCAGTAAAATCGCAGGCTGCTCTGGATGGATGTGTTCCATTCCTTCGACTTCGTAGGTGAGGCCGCAAAAAACACGGGTCATCCAGCCGATAATCGCGCACCAGGCATAACCGATTTTCCAGCGTATTTTGAAGGTTGTCAGCATGCCGCTAATCAGCAAGATACCGACGATGGTCGCGGTAAAGAAAATGCCGAAAAATAGCAGCGCCGAGCCGATATAATTTTTGGGTCTAGGGTCTTGAGCTAAGGTATTTTGCTGCGTCATATAGATTTTCAAAAACAGGAATGTTGAGTTGTGGATGAGTGAGTAAAGTGTGTTGTCCCTTGCCGGTTTTAACCAATATCGGCTGTGCGCCGACGGCCTCGGCGGCCTCCAGGTCGCGCAAGGAGTCGCCGATGACGGCAACAGAAGTTAAGTCGGCATGAAAGTCAACGGCAAAGGCTTTAAGCAAACCCGCCTTGGGTTTGCGGCAGTTGCAATCGCTGTCCGGGCCATGCGGACAAACATAAATCGCGCTGATATGGCCGCCTTTTTCGCTCACTAACTGGCGCATTTTAGCGTGAATTTTTTCCAGCATGGTTTCATCAAATAAACCCCGCGCTATGCCGGATTGATTGGTGACGACAACGATTTGATAGCCGTGCGCATTCAGCAACGCAATCGCTTCAAGGCTGCCTGCAATCGGTAGCCACTCATCGGGAGATTTAATGAACGCAGCAGAGTCGTAATTTATCACGCCGTCGCGATCCAGCAACACGTAGCGATTTTCGGGCATGGTTTTAAGATTGCAGTTTGGAAATGTCGGCACAAGTCAAAAATTGCTCGGACAACATATTCAGCAATGCCAGTCGGTGACCGCGCAATTCAAGGTCATCGGTCATCACCATCACATGGTCGAAAAATGCATCGACGTCACTTTGTAACCCAGCCAGACGGTTGAGCGTCGCCTGGTAATCGCGCTGCGTCAGTAAGGGTTTTATGTCGGCTTCGGATTGTTGTGCGGCTTGCAATAATTGTAATTCTTGCGGTTCAAGCAAGGTACCTATGTTTGCTGCCGGTTGGGACTCCGATTTTTTCAGGATATTGCGGATACGTTTGTTCGCCGCCGCCAGACTTTCCGCTTCGGGCAGTTGTCTGAAGGCTTTAACCGCATGCAAACGCTGCATAAAATCCAAGGGTTCGGCGGGTTTGACCGCGATGACTGCGTCAAACTCATCGGCGCTGTAGCCCTGATCGAGGCAATAGCCTTTCAGGCGGTCGAAAATGAAATCGATAACCCGGTCGGCTGTTGCAGATTGATCGGTGGCGTTTTTGATCTGAACTCCGGCAAATTCCGTCAACTCAACGATGTTGATGTCGAGTTTATTCTCGATGATGGTGCGAAGGATGCCCAATGCGGCGCGGCGCAATGCATAAGGGTCTTTATCGCCGGTGGGAATCAAGCCGACGGCAAAAATGCCGACCAGCGTGTCTATTTTTTCTGCGATCGCAAGAATCTGACCCGTGGTGCTTTCGGCTGTTGGGCTGCCGGATTGTTTGGGGAAATACTGCTCTTCAAGCGCCAAAGCGACCTCTTGCGGTTCGCCATCCGCCAGCGCGTAATAGCGTCCCATAAGGCCTTGCAGGTTGCCGAATTCGCCGACCATTTCGGTCATTAAATCGGTTTTAGCCAGTAACGCGGCGCGTTCGGCCAATTCGACATTGGCGCCTAAGTGTCCGGCAATAAATTTTGCGAGATTTTTAACCCGCAGCGTTTTGGCGTAAACCGTGCCCAGATTTTCTTGAAACACTACGCTGGACAGGCTATCCACGCGGTCTGTCAGGTTTTTTTTTCGATCCTGATTCCAGAAAAATTCGGCATCGGCAAGACGCGGGGTCACCACGCGCTCATTGCCGTGCTGTATGGATTTAGGATTGCTGCTTTCAATATTGCTGAAGGTGATGAAGTTCGCCAGTAAATCGCCGCCTGCATTTTTAACCGGAAAATACTTCTGGTTGGTTTGCATGGTGGTGATCAGCACTTCTGGCGGCAGTTCCAAAAAACGCGGGTCGAAAGCCCCGGTAATAGGCGTCGGCCATTCGTTCAAGGCGGCAATTTCTTCAAGCAACTCGTCCTCGATATGCGCAAATCCTTGCACTGCGGCGGCGGCTCGTTGCGCCGCGTCACGGATTAATATTTTGCGTTGTTCAATATCGGCAATGACTCGGCCTTGTTTGTACAAGGTATCGGCGTAGTCTTCCGGCTTGGTCAGGGCGATTTTCTGCGGCGCATGGAAGCGGTGGCCTTGCGTGGCCGCGCTAGTTTTGAGCCCCAAAATTTCCGTGTCGATGACGCTGCCGCCAAAAAGCAAAACAGCCCAATGGACGGGCCTGACGAACTCGGTCGTAAAACTGCCCCAGCGCATACGCTTGGCAATCGGCAATCCGGCGATGCTTGACCGAATAATGTCCGGGATCAGGTTTTCGGTCGCTTGCCCTTTGACGGCTTGGGTAAAACTGAGCCATTCGCCCTTGTCGGTTTTCAGGCGTTCCAGTTGCTCGAATGTAGTGTTACAACTGAGCGCAAAACCCAAAGCCGCTTTGCTGGGTGAGCCGTCGGGCGCAAATGCCGCTTGCAGGGCAGGGCCGCGTTTTTCGACGGTTTTATCCGGTTGCGCGGTGGACAGGTTTTCGATAAAAACGGCCAAGCGTCTGGGGGTCGCGTAAGCCTTGCTGCCGGTAAAGGTCAATTCGGCGGCGTTAAGCCCCCGGATGATGTTATTCAACAAGGCGTTGCTCAGTTTCAGCAAGGTCTTGGGCGGCAGTTCTTCCGAACCTAATTCAAAAAGTAAATTCTGTTTTTCTATCACGGTAATCTCTTTAAATGTTAAAGGCGGTTTAGCTCGTTGCAGGCGTGATGCAAGGATGCCGGGGCATTTTGAGGCAGGCCATTAAGACAATTTCTTCTTTTAATTTTTTAGCAAATGCGGTGGGCTTAGAGCCTTTATATTGGCTCTTATAATCCATAATTTTACCTTGCTCATCTTTATCTTCGACATGGAAATTTGCTTTATCAATATAATAAAACCATGATTCAATATTACGAACAGGAGACAATATTAAAATAGTTTCGTTCGACAAAGGTGTGTATTGTTGATATAAATTTTTAGCATTATCTTTAGTGTCATCATCAATGATAACCACCAAAATATAATCAAGATGATTTATTTTGCTATGAAAGGCTTTAACTTCTTTTTCATAATGAGTCTTCACAAATTCTGCGCCTGATCCGGTGCTTCTTCCTGTTGGATTATGAATGCCGCGTATTTTTTTAAATCCCAATAACTCAAAATATTTTCTAGCAAAATGGTAATGGACAGTATCTTCGCATAAAATAAAAATCTGAGAATTACAGTTCATCAATCCAGCCTCTTTCTACCAATTCGGCGATAGAAAGCCCGCTTTCATTTTCTGAGCTAATTTTTTGTAGCCTGGTTAAATTATTATCTCGGCTAAACCAATAACCAGAATCATTCGCCAATAAGTTGATAATTTTAGGATGGTGGGAAATTAACATCACTTGCAAACTTCTTTCAGTACATTGATCGTAGAGCGTGTCAAACCAAGGCTGAATTTCTGGCAAGGCTAAAAAATTTTCCGGTTCATCTATACAAATAAGTGAATTCTCGGGGGCGCAATAAACTAAAGCGTAAAGCGCGATTAATACTTTTTGACCTTCTGAGAGTTCGTTAAGATAATAACTAATGATTTTTTTATGGGCATTATTTTTAAACTCTATTTGCAATACTTTGGCTTGTCCTGCTTGTTCAATTCTAAAATAATCAAAACCAGGAAAAATATCGCGCATCACTTTTTCAAAAACTGATATACCACGCCTGTTCTTTTCATTGAGATGAGCAAACCATTCAGAAAAATTAGAAAAATCATTTTTAACTTCTGCATTAGCCCGGGTAATAGTAGAAATCATTTCAAAAGGGTTAATGCGAACTATCAACAAATTACGCAGATAGTTTAAAAAGCCATTTGCTTTATATACATCATAACGACTAATGCTGGAACGTGAGCCATCAAAAGAAAGTGATGTTTTATCTCTAAACAAAATAGTTTTTTCATCTTTTGATTCAACAAGTATTTCATTATTATGATATAAAGATTCTTCTTTGATTGACAAAAAAACTAATAAGTCATCCAGCTCTATTTTTAATGAATACTTATACAGAGTGTTTTTAATTTCAACATCCAATTCAAAGTGTACATCAGTAGTTTCGTGTTTTAACCATCGAGTAATATCAGCTTCATTAAAAACATTATCAATTTTTTCTTCACCAATAATTACTCTACGTAATTTATCTAAAACATCAAAAACTGTTGATTTACCTGAACCATTCGCCCCCAAAAAAAGACTAATATCCTGGTCAAAGTTAATTTCAAAATTAACCAAGCATTTATAATTGTGGACATAAAGTCTTTTTAGCACAGCAGTTAAACCTTTTGATTATTCTGACACATCGGAAATCCCAGCGATTCCCGGCGTTGGTAATAGGCTTCGGCAACGGATTTGGCCATGTTTCTGACCCGTAACAGATAGCGCTGGCGCTCGGTAACCGAAATGGCGTGACGCGCATCCAGCAGGTTAAAAGCGTGCGAGGCTTTCAGCACCATTTCATAGGCCGGTAACGGCAAATTCAAGGCTATCAGTTTGGTGCACTCACGCTCGTAGGTATCGAAACACTGGAACATGAACTCGACGTTGGCATGCTCGAAGTTGTAAGCGGACATTTCCACTTCATTTTGATGAAACACATCGCCGTAAGTGACGGTGCCGAATGGCCCTTTAGTCCAGACCAAGTCGTAAACGCTGTTAACGCCCTGCAAATACATGGCGATGCGCTCCAGGCCGTAAGTGATTTCACCGGTGACGGGGCGGCATTCGAGTCCGCCGACTTGCTGGAAATAAGTGAACTGAGTCACTTCCATGCCGTTGAGCCAGACTTCCCAGCCCAAGCCCCAGGCGCCTAAAGTGGGCGATTCCCAATTGTCCTCGACAAAGCGCACGTCGTGTTCGAGCAAATCCAGGCCTAAATGGCGTAACGAACCCAGATAAAGTTCCTGAATATTGTCCGGCGACGGCTTTAATACCACCTGATATTGGTAGTAATGTTGCAGGCGGTTGGGGTTCTCGCCGAAGCGGCCGTCGGTCGGCCTGCGCGACGGTTGCACATAAGCCGCGTTCCAAGGCTCGGGGCCGATGGCGCGTAAAAATGTGGCGGGATGAAATGTCCCCGCGCCCACTTCCTGATCCAAGGGTTGCAATAAAATACAGCCCTGATCCGACCAGTATTCCTGTAAGGCCAGGATGAGTCCCTGAAAAGTCGATAAGTCGTTGTTTATGCTGGACACGGTTTAATGCTCTTGGGCAATAAAAAGTCGATGATTATAACTGAAAATCCGCCAGCGGGCATATTCTTAGATGGGCGAGCTAAAAAATGGTCTGGACGAGTTTTGCAGATTGGGTATGATTAGTTATCCATTCAAAAAAGAATTGTTTATACTCGAAGTCCATTAATGAAAGATGCGCTGTAGCGTATCGTTATCAGGGTTTTAATGGATATATTAATGTTAGGTGGCGTACTTTTTTAAACAAAAGGAGAATCGACATGAACGATCAAGAAAAACAAAAGGCTGTAGAAATTCTTAATAAAATTATGGAGCTTGAATTGGCGGGAGTGGTGCGCTACACGCATTACGCGCTGATGGTTTATGGCTATAACCGAATTCCTATTGTGTCCTGGCTTAAGAGCAATGCTGACGAGAGTCTTGTACATGCGCATAAAGCGGGCGAGCTGGTGACCTTATTGGGGGGGCATCCTTCGCTCAAGATCGGCCCATTATTGGAAACGGCCAAACATGACATAGGCGATATTCTAAGAGAAAGCCTGGAACACGAAAAAACTGCGATAGCCGCCTATTTTGAATTGCTCAAAGCCTCTGAAGGCATTTCAGTGTTGCTGGAAGAATATGCCAGAGACATGATAGTCGGAGAAGAGCTGCATCTCGATGAAGTGAATAAAATGCTGCGTAAACCGGGCGATGTGCAGCCCTTTAGACTGTAAGGCGGATCGGTTTTTACGCAACTTGTCACCTCGGAAGGGATGTGCTTCGCGCTCCGACGGGCGCCGAGATCCTGTAGTCATGGATGTCGACAGCGGATTTCTCAGTCAGGTAGGGTGGGCAATAGCTCTATCATTTGCCCACGCGAGGTCGGTATAATCGGTGGGCTAATTTGGATGTTTAATTTTTTGTAGTTACGGAAACTATTAATTACAGCTAGCCACTTTTAGAGACAGCATATGCTTTATTTCAGCAGCGGGTAGGTCGGGTTACGACTGCATGGATGCAAGAGGTAGAGCAATGCAGGAGCAATTGCCGAGCGATAGCGTAACCCGACATTTTTGCGCGAATGTGTCGGGTTACGGCTAACGCCTAACCCGACCTACATGGCTTAATTGGAATTACAGGGGTGTTTTGATGTCCACCTTGGCATTGACATGCAGTTTCTGCACGTATTGATCTTTCATCTGATCACGTTTGGACGTGATCAGGCTCATGCGCGCCTTGGCTTTGGCCTTTTTGAAGTCCATCACCCCTTCTTTCTGTTTTTCTCCGACCCGTATGATGTGATAACCGAAGTTGGTTTCGATGGGGCCCACAATGTCTCCGGCACTGGCGCCAAAAGCCGCATCACCGAACTGCTGGGGCGTGTGGTCGCGGGAAAAAAAACCCAAATCGCCGCCCCGATCCCGTGTGGGCACTTCAGAATATTTCTTGGAAATTTCCAGCCACTTGGCCGGTGTCTTTTTGGCAAGCGCAAACACCTCGTCCGCTTTCGCCTTGGCCGCCTTCTTCTGAGCGTCGGTGGCGTTGGGCGCGAGTTTGATCAGGATATGGCTGGCATGCACTTTCAGCGGTTCCTTGAACTCATCCTGATGCGCATCGTAGTAAGCTTTGATTTCCTCATCGCTGTACTTCATGACATTAGCCTTGTCCCATACGTCTTTCTGCAACACATTAGTGATGACGCGGCGTTTGATGAAATCGTCGTTGAATAGCCCTTGTTTCATGCCCTCCTGGAAAAACAGTTCGAAGTCCACGAGCTCGTTCAAGGCTGATTTCTTTTCTTCGTCGGTGAGTTCGCGGTTGCCCACGGAGGACTTCTTGCGCTCCAGGGCTTTGTCGAAATCCTTTTGATAAATCGCCGTGCCGTTTACCGTAGCTACAGTGACCCCTGTGTCTTCTCCGGTTACGGTGACGCCCTTGTCTTCTGCGGATTTCGCTCCAGGCATTGCTACATCCGAACCCGTTTCCTGTTTTTTGCACGCAGTTGTAACAAGCGTAAGAGCTGTCAACGCAATAAAAACCAACAGAATTTTTTTCATGGAACGATCCTCCAAAAAGGGTTTTTTTAAGTGCACATTAGTAATCAAAGAACGTGTAAATAGTTTTAGCACATACCCACGGACGGTGCAAGCAGGTGCGTGGGGCACCTCATCACCTATCAGTTCTGCCGCAGCTGCTCCCAAACACTCTTTTGCTCTTCGAAATCCATGTTGTTCGGTTCGGCCGGTGCTCGGAATATCGTCTTGCGCCGAGAGAGGTCGCCCAACCTATAGACTAATAGTTGGGTGACCTCATTTGATAGTTGACGACTGATTTGGTGGCTGCGGGAGCGGATTTGATGCCGCTCCTACAGCCGGTCAGGCAGTGATGTTTTTCAAGTTACCGTCTTCCTCTTCCGGTAAGGGCTATGGTTTTCGGGCTGTTGGAAGCATTGCTGATCAGCCTTAGCGTTCCCGTGAAGGTCTGCCCGATAACGGTTGGCCGGAAGGTGACACTGAGCATGCAGCTTCCTCCCACGGCGAGAGATGCAGGGCAGTTGCCGCGAGTGGAGGTAAATGCTCCACCTGATGTGACCGAGGTGATCAAAAGCGCACCCGGTCCACGGTTTATCACGGTAACATTTGCGATTGTGTTCGTGTTGACCCTGCGTACCCCGAAGTTCAGGGCGGCCTGCACGGACAACAGTGGGGGAGTGATGGCCGTGCCGCTCACTGGGACGGTGGTGCTTGATAAGGCCCTGTTATTGCTGTTATGAAAGATATTGATCACGGCCGACTTAGCGCCGATTGAGGTCGGTTTGAACGCTACATTGACGGTGCAGGAGCTGTCAGGTGCGACAGCAGTCCGACAGGTGTTAGCCGCCGAGAAGGAGGCCCGAGCAACACCCGTTACCGAAATGCCCGAGACAGTGAGGTCGGCATTGCCTGTGTTTCTGACAGTGATAGCCTGCAGGGTCGAGGTGGTGTTAATCCGCGCCGAGCCGAAGGCCAGCGAGGTTGGTGACACTGCCGCAAGCGGAGCGAGTCCGGTTCCGCTCACTGCAACGGTGCTTGACGATGATCCCTCATTATTGCTGTTATGGGCGATGCTGATCTCGGCCAACTTCGCGCCGATTGTGGTTGGTGCGAATGACACGTTGATGGTGCAGGTGGTGCCGGCTGCGACGGTTCCACAGTCATGAGTCGCCGAGAAGGAGGCCGCATCAACACCCACCACCGAAACATCCGAGACAACGAGATCGGCATTACCGGTATTGCTGACCGTGAAGGACTGTAGTCCTGACACGATCCCGGTGTTCACTCCGCCGAAGGCCAGCGAGGTTTGTGACACTGCCGCCATCGGGCCGAGTCCGGTTCCGCCCACTGCAACGGTGCTTGTCGTTACCACATTATTGCTATTATGGGCGATGCTGATCTCGGCCGACTTCGCGCCGGTTGTGGCCGGTGCGAACGACACGTTGATGGTGCAGGTGTTGCCAACTGCGACAGTTCCACAGGTAGTCGCCGAGAAGGAGGCCGCATCAACACCCGTCACCGAAACACCCGAGACAAGGAGATCGACGTTACCGGTGTTACTGACCGTGATGGTCTGTGGGCTTGATACGGACCCGGCATTCACCGAACCGAAGGCCAGCGGGGCTTGTGACACTGCCGCCAGCGGGCCGAGTCCGTTTCCGGTCAAGGCAATGCTGGAGGACGATCCCGCCGCATTGTGGAAGATGTTGACCGTGGCCGACTTCGCGCCGAATGCGGTCGGTTTGAACGCTATATTGACGATGCAGGAGCTGCTAGGTGCAACAGTTCCGCAGTTGTTAGTCTCCAGGAAGGAGACCGCACCAGTACCGGTCATCGTGATGCCCGAGACCATAAGGTTGGCAGTTCCGCTATTGCTGACCGTGATGGCCTGCGCGGTCGAGGTGGCGTTAACCTGCACCGAGCTGAAGTCCAGAGGAGTCAGTGACACTGCTGCCAGCGGAGCGAGTCCGGTTTCGGTTCCGGCTCCGATCAAGGCAATGCTGGAGAGCGATCCCGCTGCATTGTGAGCGATGTTGACCGTGGCCGACTTCGCGCCGATGGTGGTCGGTTTGAACGCCACATTGACTGTGCAGGAGCGGCCAGGTGCGACAGATCCACATGCGGTAGTCGCAGAGAAGGCGGGATCCGTCACAGAGACACCCGAGACCACGAGGTTGGCGGTTCCGGTGTTGTTGACCGTGATGGACTGCGTGGCCGAGGTGGTATTAACCAGCCTAGGCGCGAAGGCCAGAGAGGCCTGTGACAGTTCCGCCACCGGGCCGAGTCCGGTTCCGCTTAGGGCAACGTTGGAGGAGGATGGCGCCGCATTGTGAGCGATGACCAGCGTAGCCAACTTTTCGCCGGTTGTGGTCGGTGCGAATGTCACAGTGACGGTGCAATCGCCGCCGGGCACGACAGTTCCACAGGTGGTAGTCACCGAGAAGGCGGGGCCTGTTACAGAAATGCCCGAGACGACGAGGTCGGCGTTACCGGTATTGTTGACTGTGATGGACTGAGGAGCCGAAACGCTTCCGGCATTCACCGAGCCGAAGCTTAGCGAGGCCGTTACCCTTGCAATCGGAGCAAGCGCAGGGCCGCCAGGCTCGATCGGGACAGGAGCCGAGCGAACATCGCAAGTCCCCCTGACGGCGCCTGGTAGGTCACAGAAGCTGAGTTGCTCCATGTTCCAAAGCGTGTCAATGCCGTCGCCGAGGCCACCACCGCCGCCACCGACAGGAGCGGTGTGGTTAACCGTTACGCTGCCGTCCAGGTTTGGGGTGACGGTATACTCAGCCTGAGCGCCTGAGAACAGCGCCGTGTCGCAGTTGACTGCCGTTGAGCTGCTGCAGTCGGGGGACGGCAGCGGTGTTGGCAACAGGATCTCGCGAACCGCTACAATGTTGCCCGGGTCGACGAGACCTGCGAACACCGCTTGTTGCAGGGTCATGCCAGTAGTGCCTTGGCCAAAGTTCCCGGTAACGGCTTTGTTCTCCATAAGGTCGGTGCTGCCAAGCTCAAGGCCTGTGATGCTATCACGAATACTGAGCCGGACGTTCAGGTAGTGGTCGCCGTCAAGGATATCGTCGGCGCCGCGACCCTCAAGCTGGTCGCTGCCGTCGCCGCCAAGAAGGATGTTGCCTTCACCCCAGACAAAGTCGCCGCTAAGCAGACAATGATTCGTCACGGAATTAGCGAGAACCGAGGCTAAGGGCGTGGCCAGCGGGGGAACCAGGGCGTCGAGGCCGGCGATGCGGTCAAGACCCGCTTGGTCGAGCGCGTCGCAGCCGATAAAGCCGCCGCCGCCAAGCTGGCTGGGTATAATGTCGTCGCCGCGCAGGATGTCGTTGAATTTCCAGCCGGACAAGGCCTCGAGTTCGTTGAAGCGGTCTCTAACCTCGTTCGCCGGTGGGGCATTGACGATCTGGAGAGCCAGATCGGCATTCTGAGCTTGCGGGTCTCCGAGGCCGATTGACCAGTCGTAGCCGCCAGCGCCTGCGTTTTTCTCGACGCCAGGGCCGGTAACAAAGATATCGTCGCCGCCCTCGCCGTCGTAGTCATCATCGCCGCCTTGGCCGATCAAGATGTCATGGCCGGGCAGGTTACTGTCATCGAAGAACAGGGTGGAGCTATCGCCAATCAACAGATCAGGCTGGTCGCCGCCCTCTTCCCAGTCATCGCCACCGTCGCCAAAGATGAAGTCTGAGCCCTGGCCGCCGAACATGAAATCGTCGCCGGGGCCGCCAAAAGTCTCATTCGAATTGGCGCCGCCATTGGTGAAGTCCTTGCCATCGCCGCCCAGGATGATGTCGAGACCAACACCGCCGTCTATGGCGTCGTTACCGGGGCCGCCCTTGAGCACATCGTCACCGGCAATGTCGGTAATGATGTCGTTGCCGAAACCGCCCAGTACCACGTCATCGCCGCCGCCGCCATTGATGATGTCGTCGCCGTCGCCGCCCCAGAAAGTGTCATTATCATTGCCGCCGTAGATAAGGTCTGCAAAATTAGCAGTGTTGCTGTTACCGTTAAAGACACTCTGCCCGTTGATGCCGGAAGGGTCTACGGAGTTTCGCTCCCTGTAGCGGAAGGTGCCGTCAGGCATGCGCACCAGCAGACGGTTTTCGTCACACTCCGAGAACGGGTCGTCGTTGACCGAGCCGGCGCCGGTAATAAAACTTCCGGAAACCGCAGGCCAAGTAAGGCGACCGAGTTCGAATTTGCAGTCGGAAGTCGCGAATGCGTCGGCTTTCAGGGAGTGCGTGTTGGTATTGCGCGTCACCAGTTCGGCGAACGAATTGCCTTCGAGCTGGCTCCTGAGGTTCATGCCCGGGGTGCGGGCCAGATAGTAGAACCGGTCGCCGTTTTGCAGATTGGTCATTTGGTTCTCAAACACATAGTTGAAGGTGGTGCCCAGCAGACCGCCGAACAGATTGGTGCGCTCCGCCAGACCGCCGACCCACAGGTCTATATCGTCAAGCCCGGTGATTGATACATCGCCGTCATTCGCCCAAGCGCCGGTGCTGAACATGAAATCGCCAAGGTCTGCGGGCGGGAAGATGTTGTCGGCGCTCTCGTCGCAGCCGACGGGGTTGTTGGGCGCTGAGCACTCGGTTAGAGGATCGTCAAACAAGATGCCGTCCGGCCCGGGTAGAGTCGTGCCGTTGACCAGTTGATCGGCGGCAACACGCTTGCCGACCAGCGTCGTTTGCGCCGTGACGGTCGGGTGCTTGCCGTAGGCTGCGACGAAGTTGACCAGCGATTCAGGGTGCTTGAGCGACAGGCTGTAGTCCACCCAGTTTCTGTAGGGCGTCATCTGGCTATCATTAGTTGCCGCGAAAACTTGCTTGCGAACATTGTTCAGCGACGGGACGCCTTCACTGCGCGCGCGGGCCATGTTGAGGCTGGGCAGATCGATAGGCAGACCCAGCAGGTTGTTGCGTAGCGTATCAGCCACGAATTCGTCAATTTCGTTACCGGATTGATCCGACAAACCCATGATGATGGAACCTGCGGCTTGCTGAGACGTGAGAGTGCCGGCAGAACCACCGTCGTAATAAGCCGCCGGGTTGAGGAAGCCTTCGAGCAAGGTGATATCATTGTTCAGGCAGGCAGGAGAGTCCTGGGTATCGGCTGGGTCATTACAAGTCGATCCGGCCTCGTTCTTGCGGGGGAGCGTATCGGTCAACATCGAGTGGCCGAAGCGGTAGACCGCGTGGGCAAACTCAGCCGTAATCGCCGGGTTGACGTCCGTCTGATTGAGAGCGAAGGCCTCGAAGGGGTTGATCGCCGGTTGAATCTTGCGGCCAAACTCTTCGAACACTAAATGCTGGTACTGCATCTCGGTGACAAAACGGGCAGCCTGGAAGAGACGTTCGCCGAACGTAAAGGTCTTGTTCGGCCCTACAGGGTTCACAGCCTGGTAATTCACTAACAGGCTTGGGTTCGCGTTCAGCGTTGCGGTGATGTCATCAACTAGGCGATCATGCTCGGAGTGAAAGATCTGGTGCATCGCAGTCAGCGCGATGTTCTCGTTGACACGACCGTCACCGGCGATGAAGTGCAGGTCGAGCAATTCATCGTCGTAAGATCCTGTTGGGAATGTTTGATCCATACTCTTGCCGGCAGTATCGTCGATGTCGGGGGTCAGCACACCAGCAGAGAAGGTCGGCGCGGCGCTGTGCGCAATGTCGTTCAGGAAAGCGGTATTGATAAAGATCGCATCCGCCGGAACAGGAAGCGGAGCGGTGGTATTGCCCTCAACCAGTCCGCCGGCTGTCACATACTGTGGCAGGCCGCGCGCCGGGCCGGGAATAAAATTGCCATAGGCGTCGGCCGCAATCATCGGGATGTTGCCGACATTCGCGTCGGTCAATTCAAGCCCAAGGACATCGGCAGCTTGGGCCTTGACCATCGCCCAGCTGGGCATGCCGCCATCGGCGCGGTGCAGGAACTTGCCCGTCGCAACCGGGCGACCTGCACTGTTGTTGATATACTCACGGGTGAAAACCTGGTGCGAGGAATGCGAGGTGTAGGTTTGGCTCTGATCAATGAACGGGGTGTCGGTGTTGGGTGCGTTGCGTAGTCCAGTCACCGGATCGTTTTTAATGGTGCCACGCGTCAGCACCATGAAGCGCAGGCTGGCTGGCAGGTCATCGGCGTTACCGAAAATGTGGTCGGGCCCGGCAACCAGCGGATCGTCGCCCTTGAGTGGCACGAACACCGCGCCATTACCGCCGTTGGTGATCTTGTCGAGGCCGTGGTCGAAAAACTGGCCGAAGAAGGTGAACATTGAGTTGAAGGGCGGCGAGAGGCCGACATCCGTGGTCACGTTCTCGATGAATAGGGTCTGAAACGCAGGCACGCAGCCTGCAGGGGTCGCCGGGTCAATATCAACCGGCGGGTTAGAGCCAGGAACCGTGGCGCACGGAACCATACCGTCGGAGCCCTGGCTTCTAACTGGAAAACCGGCTGCCATGATGGCTGCCGGATTGGTCGAGGTCTGGTCGACAATCAGGTTGCTGATCAAGCGCGGCTGGGAGTCGGCAACCGCCCCGCTGGTCTGCGCGTATGACGATGCAGAGGAGCCGCCGAACGCGGTGGCGTCTTCAGCAGCCTTGAACACAGGGCTGGCCAGACGCGGGAAAACCTGGTCCGCCGCGCCGAAGTTTTCCTGGCCGGGCACTAAATTGTTGCACGACCCGTTCACAGTCCGAAGACCGAACGAGAGCAGCGGGCTCGGGAGCTGATTAGGGCCGGTACCGAGCAGGGCTTGGCAATTGCCCGGATCCCCGATCGGGTCGGGATTGGGCGCTATTGCGTGCGCTTCGGCGATCTTGATCTGCCGAAGGATGAACGTCAGATCGGCGGGGGTGACAATGAAGCCCTGCCCGGTGATTGGCGCGGCCCGGGTAGGGCTCACGCCGAGGCTCGACATGAAAATCACCACCGTCACCAGCATGGACAGCAAGGTGTGTGCAACCGGTTTGGTGTGCCGGTAGGGTCTATGAGAAATACGCTCAAGTCGTTGATGAATATTATTTAACATGACACTAGCCTCATTGATGATCTAATAAGTTTTGCTTTTGACCGCGTCTTTCGGAGCATCGGCTAATAAGCACCCTTGTTGTGGTAGTCATAAATCACAGCTGCTTGCGCTAGACTAACCAGTGACTGACAGGGTATCGAGTCAGGGCTCAAAAGGTAATTCGTGTAAACGCTTAACTACAAACACCTACTTACAAACACCTACATACAAACACCTACATACAAACACCTACAAGCGCTGACTCAATGATCCAGTGGTTAATGGCGGCGCCTTAATGAACGTGCATGAAATAAAATCACCAATGAAACAAGGGTCAGCCAGCGTGGAGGGGTGGATTCATCCGCGCTTTTAAGTATCCGTTGCGCGAATGAATTCACGCCCGCAAGGTAATGGTCATCTAATAAGTTTTTGCGTAAGCGCAGGCGATAAGTTAGAGTAAAATGAACTGTTTAGTTTATTAAGGTTGTTTATGCCCCGCTTACGCTTTGTAGTATTGAGTTTTTTGATCATCATTCCTTTAGTCACAGGAATCGGCTATTGGCTGCTGGATCGCCAGCACTACGAAACGACCGACGACGCTTATTTGCAAAGCAATATCGTGTTAATCAGCGCCAGGGTTCAAGGTTATGTCACAGAGATAGCCATCGATGACAATCAGGCCGTTAAGCAAAATGATGTTCTGGTAACAATTGACGATCGGGATTATCAGGCCAAGGTCATTCAGGCACTAGCCAATGTCGATGCAGAAATAGCCCATATCGAGCGGCTACGGATGATGAAAACCTCGCAGCGGGATCATATCGAAATGGCCGGCGCCAATATCGCGGTGGCGCAAGCCAAACGCGAGCAGACTCAAAAAGACTTGCAGCGCTTTCATAATCTGATTGACCGGGGTTCGGCGGATTTGCGATCTTTGGATAAGGTTCAATCGGAGTCCAAACAGGCGGCGGCCGAGCTAAGAGGTTCAAAGGCTACATCCAGCGCCGAGCGCAACCAATTAGCCGCGCTCGACAGTGAAATCGCCGAAACCGAAGCGCGTCTGGTTTATGCCCGGGCGCTGGTGACCCTGGCGAACATCGATCTGGAACATACTCAAATCAAAGCGCCGGTAGACGGCGTCATCGGCAATCGCGGCGTACAGCTCGGGCAACTGGTTCGCCCCGGCGTTGCCTTGGCCTCCCTGGTGCAAAACAGCAAAATCTGGGTGGAGGCCAATTTCAAGGAAACTCAATTGGAATCTATGCGTTTGGGCCAGTCGGTTGCCATTAAAGTGGACGCCTACCCTGAGCTTGACTTCAGTGGCAAGGTGGATAGTTTTTCACCGGCCAGCGGTTCAGAATTCAGCATCTTGCCTGCGGAAAACGCCACCGGCAACTTCACTAAAATCGTGCGCCGCGTACCGGTAAAAATTGTCTTCGATCCGTCCGAACACATCCCATTATTGAAGCCCGGCTTGTCGGTCGCAGTGAAAGTCAAAGTGCATTAAGCCGATGGCTAGCGCAGCAATCCCGCAATATTCGGAAACGCCGCTGACCATCGGCCAGTGGATCGGTTTTTTCAGTATGGCGATAGGTGTGTTCATGGCGGTGCTGGACATCCAGATCGTCGCCAGTTCCTTGCAGGAAATACAGGCCGGATTGTCCGCCACCAAGGATGAAATCGCCTGGGTGCAGACCTCATACCTGATTGCCGAAGTGATTATCATCCCCTTGTCCGGCTGGCTGGGCCGGGTGTTCTCGACCCGCTATTTATACGTCATATCGGCGGGCGGCTTCACTATAGCCAGCCTGCTTTGCGCATTCGCCTGGAATCTGCCGTCGATGATCGTGTTCCGCTGTTTGCAGGGTTTTCTTGGCGGCGCGATGATTCCGATGACTTTTATGGTGATCTTCATAATATTCCCGCCGCGTTTACAATCTGCCATGACCATCGTACTCGGTTTGATTGTGACCATGGCGCCGACTATAGGGCCGGTGCTGGGCGGTTATCTTACCGAAACGTACAGCTGGGAAGCGTTGTTTTTGATCAATATCATTCCCGGCCTAGCGGTCTGTTTTTTGGTTTACCGATTTCTTGATATTGATCAACCCGACTGGGCGCTGCTGCAGAAAATCGATTTTGTCGGCATCGCCCTGATTGCCGTGTTTTTGGGCTGCATGCAGTTCGTGCTGGAAGAAGGGGTACGGTTGCAGTGGTTTGAAGATAATCTGATTGTCGCGCTGACCCTGGTTGCGATCGTCAGCGGCATTACGATGCTGGTTTGGGAATTAAAAAATCCCCATCCGATTATCGATCTACACGCATTCCGTAATATCAATTTTTCCCTAGGCTGCGTTTACAGTTTTGTGCTGGGCATAGGGCTATATACACTTATTTATTTAACGCCTATTTATTTGGCCAGCGTTAAAGGCCTTAACAGCCTGCAAATCGGCTACTATTTAATGGTGGTTGGGATGTTTCAATTAGTCTCGGCGTTCATAGCCGGGCCATTGGAGAAAAAAATGGATTTGCGCTGGATGCTGTGCCTGGGTTTCGGCCTGTTTGCTTTGGGTTCATGGATGAATGCCGGATTAACCGCTGAATCCGGTTACTGGGAGTTTTTCTGGCCGCAGGCTGTGCGCGGCAGCGCCTTGATGTTGTGTTTCCTGCCGATCAACACGCTGACCTTGGGCCGGTTACCGGTTGAAGAAATCAATAACGCCAGCGGGCTTTATAACCTGATGCGCAATCTGGGCGGCGCGATCGGGCTTGCGGTGGCCAATACGCAAATGATTTATGTAACCAAAGCCAATTATGCAAGGTTGCGTGAATCGGTTACCGCAACCCGCTATCAGGCGCAGGACATGCTGGAAGGATTAACCGAATCGATGGCGCAAATGAATCTGCCCGATGCCGATTTGGTCGCTTTAACGCAACTCACCCATGTAACCTTGCGGGAAGCGGAGGTGATGACCTTTAACTACCTGTTCCAAGTTATCGCGGTTATTTTTCTAGCTACCTTCGCTGCAGCGCCGTTTCTAAAAAAGGTGGATGCCGAAACAGCAGGTGTGATTCATTAAAGAGCGTATAGATCTCATGATTGAGCTGTGCGTTAAGTCATGCGTACTAAATAAGACATTCATGATTTCCATTATCTACTAAAGAACAGCTTAATTTTCTGTTTACCTTTGCCATGATTTCAGGGAAATTTAACCTAATTTAAGTAATGGAGGGTTTGTTATGAACAAAACAATGCTCGTCTTGATTATCAACGCGCTATTGAGCCTGCCGGTCGCTGCCGCCGATTCTTATACGGTCGATTCCAAGCACACCTTTCCGAGCTTTGAGATCAACCATCTGGGCTTTTCCATTCAACGGGGACGCTTTAATCAGACCAGCGGCAAGGTGATGTTAGACCCTGCGTCGGCAAGCGGCAGCATTCAAATCGCTATCGACACCGCTTCTATCGACACCGGACTGGCTAAGCTGGAAGAGCATTTGCGCAGCGAGGATTTTCTTGATGCGGCCCGTTACCCGGAGATTACTTTTACCTCGGACAAGCTAACTTTTAACAAAGATCAACTCGTTGCCGCTGATGGCGATTTAACCTTGCACGGCATCACCAAGCCGGTGCATTTGGTGGTCGATTATTTCCATTGCGGAATGAACATGATCGCGATGAAAAACGAGTG
>JAYTLW010000200.1:0-7913 GCA_043729025.1 Methylobacter sp. | reverse complement strand
TTTCCGAGCTGTGTTCAGGCGCAATAAGCATGGACACCACCCTGACCGGTTCACCATACATCTGATTATCAAAATAGACGGGATGCGTCCAATCGGTTTCCAGATCAAACGGCTCGGGTACGAATTTGTCGCCCGCCAGCATGCTTTTTTCTGCCGAGATGATTTTGAAATAGGTTTTATCGGACTCGTCCCATTTGAAAATCTCCTCGGCGGCCGGTGGTAATTCCACGAACACCTTGCCTGCACTTACCTTGATTTCCTGGGTTAATGACCGTGCGGAATCGAGTAGCCAGCGATCGTAAGCCACATCGACATGGTGCAAAGTGACAAAATAAGACAGCACGGACTCGATGCTAATAAAAAAAATCAGCGGAATCGCCAATCGTAAAAGTATTTCAGTTTTGAGGCTGCGCTGTTTATTCATCGGCTGACCGCTCCAGTAAATAACCGAGTCCGCGCACCGTTCTGATCACCGCACCATACGGTTCGATACGTTTGCGCAATCGATGTACATAGATTTCAACGGCATTATCAGTCAGCGCGTCGCCATCCACGGCCAAGCGTTGCGCAATGCGATCCTTACTGACGACTTTCCCAGCCTGAATCAGCAGTATTTCCAATACGCCGTATTCCCGCGCTGACAGGTTAATGGTCTGGCCGTCTACCAAAACCTGATGATTACGGGTGTCCAGCGCCAGACGACCGATCACAATGTCGTTGCTAAAGCCGCCGTAGCAACGTCGAATCAGTGCGTGAATTCTGGCTTCCAGCTCCCTCAATTCAAAGGGCTTGGTCATGTAGTCGTCAGCACCCTGTTCGATGCCGTTGATCCTGTCGTTGACGCCGTCGCGCGCCGTCAAAATTAAAATCGGTAACGGAATTTTCCGGCTGCGAAGTTTGCGCAATAGTTCCAGACCGTCCATATCCGGCAGCCCCAAATCCAGCACGATCAAATCGAAGTCTTGCGCCAGCAGCAACTGTTCGGCGTAAACGCCGGTAGTGGCGGAGGTCACCGAATAGCCGCTAGCGCTCAAGGTATGCGTCAAGCCGTCAGCCAGAACAGCATCGTCTTCTATTAATAAAATGTTCATGCACTCCGGGTGTTGCGAAAGGTTCTTGAAAGGTTGAGGGGCTAGGATGATAACGTATTCAACGGCTGTCGACCAACGACTCGCTATTGCACTGGTTCCAGCTTGGGAGCTAGCGATCAAGCTTTTTCGTGCTTTTCGCGGACAGTGCATAACATCATTTATTAATCGGAAAACTACCGCTTTAGAGCTTAAGGAATATTAATATGATACACAAACACGCTCAATATTATTTCCGCCATCTAAAAGATGATTTTCCAGCCGGCATCGTGGTGTTCTTGGTCGCCCTGCCGTTATGCCTGGGTATTGCCTTGGCCTCCGGCGCACCGTTATTTTCGGGACTGATTGCGGGCTTGGTCGGTGGGTTGATCGTCTCCTGGTTAAGCGGTTCGCAACTAAGCGTTTCAGGCCCTGCTGCGGGTCTTACCGTCATTGTGTTCAACGCGATTGAAACCCTCGGCAGTTTTCAGGGCTTGCTGGTTGCCTGCGTTTTGGCGGGCATTATGCAGCTCACACTGGGCTACCTGAGGGCGGGAATTATCGGCGCTTTTTTCCCTTCCGCCGTCATTAAAGGCATGTTGGCAGCCATCGGCTTGATTTTGATTATCAAGCAAATTCCGCATGCCACTGGTTACGACACCAGCTATGAAGGCGATGAGAGCTATATGAGGGAGACTGCCGAATCAAGCTTTCTTGAGTTGTTTGATGCCTTTAGCGGCATTACTCCAGGCGCTGTTATTATCAGCGCGGTTGCCTTGTTACTGTTGGTAGTCTGGGAAATACCTTGGTTTAAAAAACAAGCGTTGTTAAAGCTGGTTCCCGGCCCCTTGGTCGCGGTGACATGGGGCGTCAGTTACAATTTAGTCACGACACAGTTTGCCCCTGCCTGGGCGGTCAGCGAAAAACATTTGGTCAAATTACCCGTCTCGGAACAAGCGAGCGATTTTTTCAACAACTTCATGTTCCCGGACTTTAGTTACCTGGCTAATCCAGATGTTTATATTATCGCTGTGACGCTGGCGATCATCGCCAGCCTGGAAACGCTGTTAAGCCTTGAGGCGACCGATAAGCTTGATCCGTTAAAACGAATCGCCCCGACCGACCGGGAATTAAAGGCGCAAGGTGTAGGCAATATTATCAGCGGCCTGCTCGGCGGCCTGCCCCTCACCGCCGTCATTGTACGCAGTTCGGCCAACATCAACGCGGGCGGTCAAACCACTCTGTCCTGTTTCATTCATGGCTTGTGTTTGCTCGTCAGCGTGATGTTTTTCGCGCATTTTTTAAACTATATCCCGTTGGCCTGTTTATCGGCCATTTTGCTGCATACCGGTTATAAGCTGGCGAAACCCGCTTTGTTCATAAGCTATTACCAAAAAGGCATGAGTCAACTGCTGCCGTTTGTCATCACTATAGCTGCGATTCTGGTGACCGATTTATTGAAAGGCATAGCCATCGGCATGGTTGTCGGTCTGTTTTTCGTGATCAAAGCTAATTATGCCGCCGCGATTACCTTGACTCAGGACGGGATGCATTATGTGTTGTCATTCAACAAAGACGTTTCTTTCCTGAACAAGGCCTTGCTCAGAACATTCATCCTGCGCATTGAGGCAAACAGCACGGTAACCATCGATGCCAGCAAGGCCAAATTTATCGATCACGACATACTGGAAACAGTCGAGGATTTTTTAGCGGCGGCGCCGGATGACAATATTAAGGTTAATGTCATCGATTTAGCCGGCAAGGAAAATATCAAAGCACACGAGGCAGTCGTGGTGCTCAATGGGCGGCTTAAAACCTAAGTTAATGCTGTAAGGCGAATCTGGGTGTTATTTTATATTTGGCGCCAGTTAAAGGCATCAGGTTATATTGCCGAAAAGTAACCTGACCCCTTTTCTCTTGCCTTTTCTCTTTCTCGCGCCTTTTCTCGCGGGAGGACTCGAAATCGGCATGGTTAAGCCGCATCACCTTTTAGTAACCGCTTGCAATCAGGTACAATAATTCCGAGTTGTGCTAAGTACATCCAGTGACGACATTTACGGCGATGAACTATCGCCCGCCATTACGTTGATCAAATTTAAATCTAAGAGAGGTAACATCATGAAAAAAAGTTTGTTTCTGACTATTGCGCTGCTGGTTTCCGGCAATGTAAGCGCCGCAACCGACCATTATGTATTGCGCGATGGCGACTATGTTCGTCACTTAAAAGTCACCAAGGTCAACAACGACTACACTGTCAGCGCTAATGTAGATTTTGAGTCTACTACCAAGGACAGCAGCACCCACTGTTCCGAGGCTATTTCCGGCAAAGCCAAAAGCACAGGCGAAAACGAATTGGTCTTGAAAAAGCATTCTGAAAGCGAAGCCAGTTTCTGTGAGCTAAAAATCAAACTCAGCCCGAGCGGCGCGAAGGTAGAAGAATCGAAAGATTGCGGCACCTTTACCGTACGCAAATGCCACTTTTCCAGCGGTGACAAGGAACTGATTAAAGTTAAATAATGTAAAGCCGTAGGATGTGCTGAACACGGCGAAGCGCACCTTTCGCCATTGATGCGTTTCGTACCGCAACATCCTACGCGCGACCGCCTATTGAATCGGATTGCATCTCACCGCGTTGCTTTTTGCAACCCAATGCATTGGCTATTTAGTAATTTTAATCATTATAAACATAAAGAACCATGAAAAAACTTAACCTCATACTGATACCAACAATCATTGCCTTACTGGCAGGCTGCTCAAGCGCCCCAACACTAGGCGACCAGATGGTTGACCGCGGAAAAAATCTGATTAAAGAAGGCAATACCGAATGGGAACAAGGCTCACTCCTGGTTGAGCAAGGCAAAGCCAAAGTTGAGCGCGGCAACCGGATGATCGAAGACGGCAAGCAGATTGACGCCAAATAATCTCTCTTAGTTGCAATAAAACCTTCGCGGCTGACTCAGCAATACCGCATCGGCATAGCTGAAAAAAAACGGGTTCCTGCGGCAAGGCACAATACGCGATAAAGCTGCAATTCAGCCCTACGTGCTGCATGCTGGAAATTTATCTCAAACAATCGCCGGGAGTATCCGGTTTAAACCAGATACCGACTCCAGTTCCCGTAGTGGTTCTCGATCTTGCCGCGTGGGATGCTCAAAAGAATAAGCAACAAACCGGCCATGACGCCCGCCCAATCAGCGCCAAGGCTTCCGCCGTCGAGCATCCAGGGCGCGGCCATCAGGGGTACGGCAAGCAGCATATTGACAAAACGTGCCGGACGGGCGGATTCAGCCAAAGCCGTAATAGAAACCGTAATGACCAGGGCGCCGATCAAATGGTCGCTGTTCGCTTGCGCGCCTTGGGTTGCGAAAATCAGCCGGGTGCACATTAACCAAACCCCGATGGCCGTACTAAAAACCAGCGACCAGGGCAGATTGACGCCGCCGCCGAGCATGTCCTTGAGGATAGCCCAGGGCGAGCCCGCAAAATCCTCGGCTTCCATTTTGCGGCCGCCTTCCATGGTGTCGCCGCGAAACAAGGCCAGGATGACCGACTTGCCTTTGCGTTTGCGTTCCGCCAGAAACTGGCCGGTGGCAACCAATTCATCGACAGAATAAGGGATCTGGATCAGCATCGCTGCGGCGGCGAACAGGCAGAGTGTGCACCAGGTTCCTATCAGGATGGGCTGGATGATGATGAAGAAAATGCTGACGGCGCCCAGGGGCACGATCATCACGCCGAACAGGATCACCAGCCACGGCATGGTGCGCCAGCGGTCGCGGCCTCCTATGATGCCGGTGAGTATCTCCAGCACATAGGTCACGGCGCCGAGGCCAGCGTCGGGAACGGGCCATGCCTTTGATACCTCAGAGGTGATGATCGTTTCGGTGCCATCGCCAAAATAGGGATCCCAGACGTTCCCGATATGGCCCAATTGGTAGGCGGCAAGATAGCGGGAGACATAGAGCCCGATGAAGGCCAGGAAGATGATCGGTATGCGCTGCATCCACGACGACGGGCTGTAGTCCCAGCCGGGCGGGATATCGGGGCCGCTCATGCTTGCCATAAGACCGATGCCCGGCATGGGGCGCGCCAGCACCGCGAAGCCGATCACCAGCGACCCTACCAAAGTATCATTGAGATAAGCCGCAGCGCTTGGCGTCCAGAACACCAGGGGCGCGAACAACAGCCACAGACCCACCGCCGCGTTGGCGATGCGCGCCCAAGCCATGGGACGCGACAGCGATAGCGCGGCCAACACAAACACCAGAGCGCCGCTGACCAGATCGTTGACTACCATCGCCTGGTCTTGATAACCCAGAATGGGCGGGCTGGTCATCAGCCAGGTGCCCATGCTCATGTTGAGAAAATGCGCCCAGAGGTTTTGCCGACGCTGGTCGCGCGACGAGCGGTTATAGGCTTCCAGGAACTGGTCGGCGGGCTCAGGTTGCGCGGCCATGGTCTCGATCCATTCGGCCGGCGTGAGTTTATTGCGCTTGTACCAGCTCAAGGGGTCGGCCTTGAGCTCTTTCACAATCCCCGGCAAAGCATCGCGCAGCGAATGCTTGGGCTCCCAATCCAGCAGCTTTCTAGCCCTGGAGATATCCAGCTCATAATGGTCATCAGCCAGGTCAACCATAAACGGCTTGATAAAAGGTTTTTCGCCTTTATCGATAGAATCCGGAATGACAATTTCCATCTGATTCTGTAACTGGGCGCCGGTCTTGGCTAGAATTTTCGGCAGCGTTTCCGTCGCCCATGTTTCGCCGTGGATTAAATAACCGATTTCGTTTTGCAGGGCCTCATAGCCCATCGTCGATGGCTCACCCAGAAGCAGTGCGGTTTCAGCAGGTAACTCATAACGCAGCCGGACAATGCGACCGATAGCATCGAGCAGGTCGTCGATATGAAGAAACGCCTGGCCGTGGGAGATAGTGCCGGAGAAGACACGGCTGGCAAACTGGCGTTCGTAGATCCGCTGTATCTGATGCGCCAGCGTCGGTGGCTGGACATGATCCGTGTATACGCCGGCGATCCTCGGCAGCACGTAGGGAATGGCGCCATGCTCGTTTTTGACGACTTCTTCCGTCTCAAGTTTTGACTGCGGATAGGCCCACTTGGGCTTTAGCGGCCACTCCTCTGTGATCGGCACGCCGGGATCGGTGGGGGCGTGTACGAGCATGGTGCTGGCATAGACGAACTGTCCGATCTCGAAGTCCTGCAGGGCCTGCAGCAAGCGGCGGGTGCCCTTGACATTGACCTCCTCATAGAGCGGATTGGGCTCGCCGGTGAAATCATAGTAGCCGGATAGGTGTATGACCGAGGCGTAACGGCTGCCAAAGCGCTTTCGCAACGCGTCCATGGCCTTCTCGACCGAGCTGTCCGAGGTGAGATCGCAAGGCACACAATCCGGATACTTTGAACACTCGGATTCTCGATCCAAACCGATGACACGATAATCCTGTGCCAGCACTTTGCTCAGCGAAAGCCCGAGGAAGCCGCCGATACCGGTAATCAAAATGATGTCTTTCTCAGCGCCGGTAGTCTTTTCTTCTGTCGGGCCTTCCTTTTTTTTTCGTAAAACGATGTCGTCTTTTTTACTCATGATCGTTTTCTCCTCAACAGCTTTTTAATTATCGATCTCAAAAAGCACTCAACTATCAAGCCCCTGTGGTTTTTGTTGGCAGAACCGGGCGAAGACTGGAGTTGCACTTCAGAGTTGAATCCACGCTACACTAAAGCGTCGGTCTTGGCCGCCATAATAAAATCATTAACGTGTAATCCTTTTATCTTGTGAGACCACCAGCTCACAGTCACCCTGCCCCATTCCGTTAAAATGGCCGGATGGTGGTTTTCTTGTTCGCAGAGCGCGCCGATTTTATTGGTAAACGACAAGGCATCTTCAAAGTTATCGAACTTGAAGGTTTTTTTTAAGCGCTTTATGCCGTCTATTTCGACAAGCTCCCAGCCCTGTAATTGCGGCATAAATTCGTCTATTTCCGCCTGAGTGGCCCATGGTGCGCCAATTCTGCATACTTCACATGTTGTACCGATCAGGTCAGTCATAGATGTGCTCCATTTGGGTTCTATGTAAAATACAGTAAAGCAAACGCATCCGTACTGAGAATGCGGCTTTTTGAATATTCACAGACTAGAGAAATCAATGTCTTAAATCAATAGGTAGTATCACCAATCGAGTGCACAAAGGGGTCAGGTCTTGCGTTATTATATTCAATGCACCTATGTGTAATTTTGCAAGACCTGACCGCCCCCGCGTCTTTTTTTAAGCGGCACTGATGATCAAAAAACCGCCATGTTAAAAGCATTGGCAACATCAGACTATCTAAATGCACAATGGCAGCCTGTGCCTGAACGCTATCAATCAAAACTTGTTAATACGCAAAAAAATGAAACAACTTCCTTTTCTGGTGTTATTCATGCCACTTGTCAATGGTCAACAGAATTGAGTCGGTTAATCAAGTCTATCTTCCGATTAAAAATGCAGGGACTGTCAAAGTTCCAGATGAGCCGTTATATGTCATAACGCCAGTTGAAAATTCAAAGGGACTAATAAAAACCATAACCCTAGAAAAATCATTTCATCCACGAAAAACACGAAAAGCACGAAAATTTTCAAAGAGATACCAGGCTGTAGGTCATCACCCAAAGGGTGAATAGACAAACCAATACAACATAATGATTTTTTTCGTGTCTTTCGTGGACTAACTGCGGTTTTTAGGATAACAGGTTAATTAGGGAACAGGAAATAACTCAAATACCATTTATCGTGTTCTATAGTAGGATACAAGTTCCGGGAACGCCAAGCCCCAGCTTGGCGCGACAAGCAGC
>JAYTLW010000199.1:0-11626 GCA_043729025.1 Methylobacter sp. | reverse complement strand
AATCGCTGCTGTTAATACTTGAGGGTTGGCGGTTTTTTGCCGCCGCCGTGCCGCTGGCCGCTATTGTCAGCCTTTTGCTGTTCAATTTCAGCATGCGCCATTGGAGCGCTTATCTGGCCAGCTTGGTGGTGATAGTGTTGGGGCTAACCGTGGTTTACAAACCCGCTACCCTCTTGAATCCTCTGGACGGTTACTTTGGCAACTCGGTCTGGGATCAACGATCCAATTATGTGTGGCGGGGCGCTACGCTCTACACATTATTGGAAGGCGCGCGCTATTTTGCGGCAGCCGAGGTGGTGCCTGACGCCGTTACCGCCCAGCAAGCTGCCGGCGCCTTGCTAACTGTCGGTCGCATTGATTCCCTCGGCAACTGCTCCATGCGTGGATCAACCTTCTGCATAACCCACAGGGATGTGGGGAATGCAGATTTTGCAGGGAGCAAAATATCTGCCCCCGCAGTCGTACCTGCTGTGACACTCCCACCTTCCCTGGCGGCCGGTCGCATCGGTTCCCTTCCGCTTGCGACACTTCCACCTTCCCTGGCGGTCGCGTCTAAACAGGCGCCCGGTGTTAAAGCATTTACGCCGCGCAATATCCATATCGTATTGCTGGAGTCGTTCTGGGATCCTAGCGTTCTGAAAAAAGCCAAGTATAAACAAAATCATTTATCGCCCGAGTTTCGCGAGCTGTGGAAGAGCGCCGGTTACTCGCATGCCTTGACTCCGGTGTTCGGTGGCTTTACCGCCAATTCCGAATTTGAGGCCTTATGCGGGTTCCCGGTTACAAAAAATGCGGTCAAATTTGAACGTCAGTTACTGAATGACGCGCCTTGTTTGCCCCGTATTCTTGCCGACAAGGGTTATCGCGCCATCGCCTCGCACCCGAATGTGCCGGTGTTCTGGAACCGGGTTAATGCTTATCAGCGCATGGGCTTTCAAACTTACTGGTCGTTGCAGGATTTTGTTCAGGATGACATGAATCGGGAATTTTTATCCGACAGCAGTTTATACCGCCAGGTATTGGAGAAGCTGTCAGGGTCGATGAATGCCGGGCAACCGGTGCTGGATTATATTGTGACTTATTTTGGGCATTGGAATTATCCGCTCAATGAAAGCAGGCCTAATAAACTCAGCTCGCCGTCCCCAATCGAGGAGGTATCGAGCTACGCCAACACCGTCTATTATAAGTCGCGGGAGTTAATGGTATTCATCAATGACCTGCGCAAACTGGATCCGGATGGCATTATCGTGGTGTTCGGCGATCATCTGCCGTTTCTGGGCGAAAATTTTGCAGGCTATGTCGAATCGGGAGTGCTGACCGCCAATCGCAGCGACTTTAGCCCGGCCATGTTCAAAGCCTATGTGAGCACGCCGATGCTGATTATCGACGGCAAACGCGGGCCGGTTAAATTCGGCAGTCTGCCGCTCTATCAAGTCCCTAAGCTGTTGCTTGGTCTGCTCAACTATAACGAGCCGAGCATCATGGATTATACCGCGCCTTTGCCGAACCTGCGGGTGCGGACATTGCCGGGCCTGCATTTTAATATGCAGGCTGACGGTACTGTAGAACTATGTAAAGATCCGCCGTTTTCTGAGGCTTGTCAGGCATCTTCCCGCTGGCTGGAGAACATAGCGGCGGTCAGCAATGATTTATTCATGGGCCGTCAGTTTACGCGTCCCCAATACAGACCCGAAACACTGCCTGAGCCGACTGAGCTGGTTAATGTGCAGTCAGTAGTCGGGGCAAGCGTTATACATTAATTGTTTTTTGGAGAAAACGTATGCAAAAAAATGCCCTGGCGCCTGTTTTTGGTTTGCTGCTGCTCTCAGCAAACAGCAGCGCCGATCAACTTAGCGTTCCGTTGCAGATCGATTACAGTCTGATCAAGAAAGTATTGGTTTCCCAGCTGTATGTCGGCAAGGATCATAGCGCCGAGCTGTGGAACGACCGCCAAGGATGCAGTTATCTAAGGCTTTCCAATCCTGATATTAACGGTAAAAACGGCCAAGTCCGGCTGTTGAACGAGGTTCAGGCGCGCATAGGCACGGGTCTGGGCGGGCAATGTTTAACGATACTGGAATGGGCCGGGATATTGGAAACTTTGCAGCAGCCGACGCTCGATCCTGGAAATACCGTGTTGAGTTTTCCGGTCACCAGCGCGACCGCCTATGATCGTGAAGGCCACCACCTGACCATCAACAAACTTCAGGATTTGATCAAGCGCTATGCCGAACCCAAGCTTGCCGCAGTAAAAATCGACTTGAACGAATCCCGCAGCAAGATTGAACAAACGCTGACGCATTTCTTACCCAAGGATAATGCTGCGGAAGTTAAATCAATACTCAAGTCGCTCCGCTTTGGCGGCGTTAATGCCAAAGACGACGGCATCGGCATCAAACTTGAATTTAATGCACCGGCCAAAAGAGCTGTCGCCAAGCCTGCTCCTGCCTTTAACGAGGCCGAACAGCAACAATGGCAGGCCGCCTGGCAGCAATGGGATGCGTTTTTGAGTTCAGCCATTAAACAGGCGGCCGATGATACAAAATCGCCGGAGCTGCGTGAAACTCTGATGGCCATTCTGATGGATTCCCGCGAGGCCTTTCAGGCAGGCTTAAAAGCACATGATCCGAATGCTGCCGACCCGGTGCGGGTGTTTTTTACCGATACCTGGGTGCGTCTGGCGCCGGTCTTAAAAACTATCGCCAGCGAATTGCCCGGCATACAAGGCTTGCGCTATGTCACTTTTATAGCGGCGACCGACGTGATTTATGAACTTGAACGGCTCGGCGCGCCGTTCGGTCTGGATATTTCATCCGATGGACTGCGCACTCTGGGGCGTGTTCTAATAGCAGGCAAACAGCAGAAGACAAAAGAGCAGTAAGCGCCGTAATGCAAGTTAAATTACATTACATGAACTCGACAAATATCTTTACTTATCGCACATCAAAATTCGGCAGTATTGTGGGAGAGACTTTAGTCTCGACAAGCGCGGCTAAAGCCGCTCCCACAAGATTTTTGTCATTGTCCGGCAAAAAATATCCTGCAACTGCGGTGTTTTTACTGTGCGTATCAACCTGCGCCCTAGCCGATACCGGCAAGGTCTCGTTAACCCCGATTACTGTTTACGATGACCGGGATTATCCGGAATTGATCGAAGCGCCGCGCATGCGTAATCAATTGAACCGAGCGGCATTACAAGCCGCCGAGATGCCCAATCTTAACGGTGTATTAAGAAATCAGAGTGGCTTAATGCTCAACCAGGGCAGCGGGCAGATGCCGACCGGCATCAGTTTGCGCGGCGCCAGCGGCGGGCAGGGCTTGGTCACTTTGGACGGCGTGCCTTTATTTGCCAATTTTGCCGGGTTTTATTCATTGAGCCATTATTCGCTGGACGCTTTAGATCGGGTAACGGTGACGCGAGGTTCAGGTGGGGAGCGGCACGGCAGTCGTACGCTGGGCGGCGCCATCCATTTGCAAACCCGGCATTTGCAAGCTAAGGATAATTTTTTGCGTATCGAAGGGGGCAGTTACGACACGGTGCGCGGCGCTGCCGGTAGCGGTTTGACAACGGGTGCCGGCGACTTCTCGGCAGTCGTCGGGCGTAGCGAGGTGTTTAGCGGCATCAGTCAGGCGCAAAATGGCACGGAGCGTGATGACTTCGGCATGACCCACGCATCGGCAAACTGGTTTAAGGAATTCAGCCGTGGCGGCTTAGATGCGTCGTTGTATTTTGTGCGCAGCAATGAAGACATCGACGGCCCGGGGCGGGTATTATCAAGAGGCACCCTGGGTTGGGTGGATGATAAGCGCGGCAGATTGTCGGATGAGACCTGGGTGGCGCAGTTGCGCGGTCACTATGACTTGACCTCGTATTGGAACAGTTCGCTGCAATTTGGCTATACTCAAGATCGGCAAACCATGGCGTCGACCCTGATTAGGCCGTTTGCTATGACCAACCAGTTATTTATGCTGGATTGGAAAAACACCCATCGCTTGCCACTGAGTCCGGATAACCAAAACCAGGCCTTGCTGGTGTGGGGGATTAATACCCAGCAGCAGCAAGTGCAGCAGCTGCCGGTTACCCAGACGGTGGTCAGTCCCAATGTGCGGGGGGAGTTGGTTTCGGGCGTTTGGCAATGGAGTGCCGATGCGCGTTTCGATCATGGCGATGCTTATGGCAATCATCAGGTATTTACGCTGGGCGTAAACCGGTCGCTGCCGCAAAACATGAGCGTGTGGGCTAACGGCGGCACCGGTTATCGCCAGCCCGGTGTCAGCGAGTTAATGCACCCGGTATTCGGCAATAAGGCCTTGCACGGAGAACATAATGCCGGCGGCGAAGTCGGTTGGCGCTGGCGCCCTATGCCGAACAGCGAAGTCAAGGTCAGCGGCTACTATCAGCATTATCGGCAAATGATTACCCTGCAACTCGATTCTGCAAGTGGTTTCATTAGGGCAGGCAATGTGCCGGTAGCCGATGTGTTGGGCGCGGAAATGCAGGCGCTGCATCGCTGGAACAGTGTTTGGGAAAGCGGTTTAAACTACAGTTATATGCATACCGAAAATCCGCTGACAGGATTGCAGGTGGCGAATCGGCCCGAACACCAGGGCGTGTTCTGGAATGAACTGCAATTGTTGCCGCCGTTAAAGTTACGGGTGGAGCTAACGGTTCGTAGTGGTTTCTGGTTTGATGTGGCTAACAGGCTCAGAGCTCAGTCCGCGCCCCGTATCAATGCCTTGCTAAAATACGGGCTGACGCCGAATACGGATGTGTATTTGCGCGGCGAAAACGTCACCGATGAACGCACGCCCGAACTGTTTGACTTTAATTATAACGGCGCGGCGTTTTATCTGGGCTTGCGTACCGGTTTTTAGAGCGTTTCAGATATAGAGGTCATGGGTGTATGGATAGATTTTTTTAATAAACGCTCGGAGAAGCCGCGTAGGGAAATGGTACGCGATATGTACCCTACATGACTTATTCGAATTTTAGCGAGATTAATGGACACCGTGATGCATGCTATTAGAAAAGCACTGAAATCAAAAAACAAGCGGGCGTCAGCGCGGTGTACTCTGGCTATCTGCCGATCCCAAGCAACACGCAGCCATGAACAATAACGGAGGCTTGATTTTTCTGATTCTGCTGGGATTGCAGCTGAACACTGTTTTTGCTGCGGATCAGGCCTTAGACGTAAGTCGTCTTGACCAAAAACCGATTTCATTGACCCAATATTTGGCCGTACTTGAAGATCCCGGGCAGAGATTAACCTTGAAAGACGTGCAAGAATCGGGCATGGCTAGCCTCTTTAAAACCGAGCGAACATCGTCTGCAGCCCTAAATTTCGGCTATACCCAGTCTGCTTATTGGCTGCGTCTAGCTCTACTCAATCCCGGCGACCGACCGGTAGAGCGGATGCTGGAAATCGGCTACGCGCGCCTTGCCAGTATTCAGTTTTATCAACCGGTCGCCGACGGGCCGTATCAATCCTTGGTGACCGGCATTACCCTGCCTTTTGCAACGCGGCCCTATAATAACCGGTACTTTGTCTTTCCCGTGACCTTGCCTGCACACTCCGAGTGTGTCTATTATTTGCGGCTTCAAACCCAGACCCCTATCATTGTTCCGGCCCGATTGTGGACGCCGCAGGCTTTTCACACTTACGAGCGTAACGACTATATCGTTCAGGCATGGTATTTCGGCATGGTGACGGCGATGGTTATATTTAACCTGTTGCTGTACATAGCTCTACGGGATGCCATTTATCTGCTGTATGTCAACTTTGTCGCCAGTACGGCGTTCTCCCTCGCCGCGCAAAATGGGCTGACCAAGGAGTTTTTGTGGCAAGACTCGCCGCTGTGGTCGGTGATTGCAACGGTTACCGGCTATTCGTTGACGCTTGCGACCCTACTGGCTTTCATGCGACACATGCTCAACACTGAGCAGGTTATTCCGAAATTCGACCGACTGCTAAAAATTCTCGCGGTGTTCTTCTTGTTTTTACCGATTGCATTCGTCATTTCATATCATAGTTTCGCCAAACCCGCCGTACTGCTATACGGCGTTATGCTGACGCTGATCATAGGCATTGGTCTGTACTGCGCCTTTAAAAGTCAGCGTAGCGCCAAATTTTTTGTGGCGTCTTATACCCTATTTTGTGTTGGCGGTGTGATCGGCATTTTGGCGGCGTGCGGGCTGTTAGCTACTAATGTATTCACCATTAACGCATGGCAGTTTGGTTCTGCTTTGGAAATGCTGTTGCTGGCCTTTGCTCTGGCTGATCGGTTTAACGTGATACGCCGGGATAAGGAAAAAGCCCAAATAGAGGCGTTTGAAGCGCAACAACGCTTGGTCGTAAACCTTAAATCCTCCGAACATATATTGGAAGCTCGCGTAGCGGAACGTACCGACGAGCTGCAAAGACTCAATCGCAAGCTGGAAACTTTGAGCACGACCGACGGCTTAACCGGTATCGCCAACCGTCGCCGTTTCGACGAAAAGCTGGCCAGTGAGTGGAGCCGTGCAACCCGCCTAGGTCAGCCTTTGGCAGTGGCCATGCTTGATGTTGATTGGTTTAAAAAATATAACGACCACTACGGTCACCAGCGGGGGGACGAATGTTTGCAAAGTATTGCCGAAGTTTTGGCGACCAATATCAGCCGTACCGGCGATTTGGTGGCGCGTTACGGCGGAGAGGAATTCGTATTCATAGCCACGGCCACCGAGGGTGAAGCAGCGCTCATCATGGCCTGGAAAGTCTGCGCTGCACTGCAATCGCTGGCCTTGCCGCACGAAATGTCCGGGTTCGGCTCTGTGACCGCCAGCATCGGCGTGGCGGCTATAGTTCCGGGTGAAGAGCTGGCCCCTGATATGTTGTTGAAAGCCGCAGACGAGGCCTTGTATAGCGCCAAAGAGCAGGGTCGCAATCGGGCCGTGCTATATTGCTGGCCTACCTCAAATGTTTCCCTGTAGACGTGCTAAAAACCGACAAAAGTTTTACCGTTGATATTCCGCGTCTTTAAAATGACATGGAAATCAATCTTTGTATAAAGAGGATTTGATCAATGAAAACAGTCACTTTTATAGGGATTTATAAAGGTGCTCTATGGTAGATGGTTTTTACTGGATAGCCATGTTGATAGCGAAAACCATGTACCGGAATAATTCGTCGGGTGATACAGGCTTGTGAAGAAGTGGCAGGCCTTGTCAAACAGCATTGAAACGTCCAATCTTTAAAATAAAAGAAGTCGACTAATACCCATCCCAATAAGTTGTTGTTTGAATCCCCTCAACCTAACCTTCTCCCGCTGGAGAAGGTTAGGTTGAGGGGATGGGTATAACATTCGGACACTAAGCGCTTATTGCCTTGCATCGATTATTTATTTGGTTTTACAGGTTCAACGACATCCCTGATAATAATCCGATCAATTGATACCCCGGAGTGATGTCAGTTACGGGGTAATCCCATAAAATCCATAAAATTAAAGAGACGCTATGGCAAATACCACAACAGGATTTCTAGACAAGGAACGTATTATTGCGGGAGCCGGTTTTAACCGTTGGCTGGTACCGCCTGCGGCGTTGGCGATTCATTTATGCATTGGCATGGCCTATGGGTTTTCTGTGTTCTGGTTGCCTCTTTCTAAAGCGTTGGGCATTACCGAAAGCATCCCATGCGGGCCTGAAACAGGCTTTTTTCAGGAGCTGTTTGTTACCGGCTGTGACTGGAGAATTTCCACGCTGGGCTGGATGTACACCCTGTTTTTTGTGTTCCTTGGCTCCTCTGCGGCTATTTGGGGCGGCTGGCTTGAGCATGTCGGGCCGCGCAAAGCCGCGGTGGTGAGTGCGGTGTGCTGGTGCGGCGGCATGTTGTTTTCGGCGTTGGGCATTTATTTGCACCAGTTCTGGATGATGTTGTTGGGCTCCGGGGTGATTGGCGGCATTGGCTTGGGTCTGGGTTACATCTCGCCGGTTTCTACATTGATCAAATGGTTTCCGGACCGTCGCGGCATGGCGACCGGCATGGCGATTATGGGTTTTGGCGGCGGCGCAATGATCGGCTCCCCATTGGCCGCACAGTTGATGAAGCATTTTGCCACGCCAACGGATGCGGGCGTCATGCAAACGTTTGTGGTGATGGCGATTATCTATTTCGTGTTCATGATGGCAGGCGCTTTGAGTTACCATGTGCCGGTGACAGGCTGGCAGCCAGCCGGCTGGGCTCCGCCGTCCGCGCAAATAAATAACGCAATGATTACCCGGCGTCATGTCCATGTGAAAAACGTATTCAAGATCAAGCAGTTTTGGCTGCTGTGGGGTGTGTTGTGCATGAACGTAAGCGCCGGGATAGGTGTGATCGGTATGTCATCGCCGATGTTGCAGGAGGTTTTTGGCGGCCAGTTGATGGGTGTTGCCAAAACATTTGGCGAGCTTGATAAGCCGGAACTTGCAGTTTGCGCATCGGTTGCCGCAGGTTTTACTGCTTTACTGAGTTTGTTCAACATCGGCGGCCGGTTCTTTTGGGCCAGCCTGTCCGATCTACTGGGCCGCAAGAAGACTTATATAGTCTTCTTCGTGTTGGGCGTCTTGTTGTACATCAGTGTTCCCGGTAGCGCCGATGCGGGCAATAAAATGTTGTTTGTGGCGGCGTTATGCGTCATCCTGAGCATGTACGGCGGCGGTTTTTCAACCATACCGGCGTATCTGGCTGATCTGTTCGGTACGCAAATGGTTGGCGCTATCCATGGCCGTTTGCTGACGGCGTGGGCAACAGCCGGAATCCTTGGGCCAGTGATCGTCAATTACATGCGTGAGTATCAGATGAGTCTGGGCATTCCCCGGGCGCAGGTTTATAACCAGACCATGGTTATCCTGGCGGGTATGCTGATGATTGGGCTGGTTTGCAACTTGCTGATCCGGCCAGTGGCGGATAAATGGTTTATGACGGATGCCGAACTGGCGGAAGAAAAACGTCTTGCCCATGAAAAGATAGTTGACGCTAACAATGGGCAGGATGCCGGGAATGGCAAGCCGACCAGTCTGTTGCTTGTTTGCATAGCCTGGACGGTGGTCGTTATTCCGCTGGCATGGGGAATATACAAAACCTTGATGAACGCCAGTAAGTTTTTTGGCTAAGCTTGAGGGCACGCTGATTAAATCCTTCGATCAGTTCAGGACGAACGGTTTGCGTTGATTCCGTTCGTGGTGAACCCTTCGGCTACGCTCAGGAGAGCCTTGTCGAACCATGAATGGAATCAATTTAATCAGCGCTTCCTTCGGCTTTTTAATCAAAAATTGCCGCCTCAAGGTTTTTGCTGGAAACCAAACCTTTCATAGTCGATTTATCCTTGATACTGCCAAACCGGGTGCCGGCTAGATTTGCGCCGGTAAAATCGGCATCCACCAGTTTGCTTTCGGACAAATCCGCACCCGACAAATCAGCATTAGTCAAATCAGCACCGGACAGATCCACGCCAAATAACACGGTGTTTTTCAGTACACTCCCGGAAAGATTGGCATGGCGCAGCAAGGCACGATTAAGGTTGGCGTCGGACAGATTGGCGCCCGATAAATTGGCATTATTCAAGCTGACCCGCATTAAACCCATCGGCTGATTTTTCATGTCGACGCCCCAATTGGCATGGGACAAATTGGCATGGCTCAGGTTGGAACGATCCAGATTGGCAATAAACCGGCTGCCGGTCAAATTGGCTTTGCTCAAGTTAGCGCCGCCCATGTGTACGCCAAAAATGCTGGTGTTGGACAGGTTAGCGCCGGAAAGATTGATTTTTGACATCACCGTCAGATCCAGATTCAGGCCGGATAAATCGCTGTTGCTTAAATTGGCGTTACGCAAATCCGAACCCCACAGGTCGGCATTTCTAAAATCCAGGCCGGACAAATCCAGTCCGGTAAGATCTTTTCGGCGCAGCTGTGCAGGGTGCTTATGATCGGCTTTGGCGAGCAGCTGTTGCACTGATGTCCGGTTAAGCTCGGCCGCCGGTGCCGACAAACAAAACAATGCGGCTAACAAGCCGGTGCCGCAAAAATGGATTTTCATGTAGTTACCTTGGGTGAATTCACAGAATCAGACTAAATAGTTGGCGGAACTTTATCGACAGTTGCCGGCTATTGCAACCAGGGAATTAAAATTGTCGGTTGTGATAGGGGCGCGGGTTTCATTATTTAACCGTATTCTCTGTTTGGTGGCTATAGAAAATAGTGTTTGTTTACAGGCATAAAAAGTAATACGATAAAATATTACTTATAGATTTTTGTAAGGATTTTTATGCAACAGGCGACATTAACCAGTAAAGGCCAAATAACCATTCCAAAATCTGTACGTGATTCTCTAGCATTACATGCTGGCGACAAGATCGAATTTGTATTGACCAAAAACAACGAAGTATTACTGAAACCGGTTACAAAAAAAGTGGATGAGGTGTTTGGTCGTTTGTTCAGGGCGGATCGTCCTGCCGTTGACATCGCCGAAATGGACGCTCTATTAAAACAGAAAATCCGGGAGGATTTCACATGAAAGCACTGGATACTAATGTACTGGTGCGGTTTTTGGTAAAAGACGATGCCGAGTGTTTAAGGCGTCAGATGATGGAATAGTGGTGGATGTAACCCAAAATTTATAGCCATTTAAAGCTTGGAAATGTCGGGCATAAAAAGCATACCCGGTCTACCGAGCTTTTGATCCAAAGTTTTATTGGCATTTGTAAATAGTCATCCTGTAACATGATGACTTATTATGCCGTCAATTGAGAACAATAATGGTTAAAAAGCTTCTAACAGTCTCCTTTCTCTCGGTGTTGCTTCAAGGCTGCGCAACTCCATTCTCTAAATTCTATTACGATGAAACCGAAGGCGTTGATATTACTAAGCATCCTTTCGCAGTGCTACCGACTGGAGAGCCCCAGGTTTCTCGAGGTAGTGACCAGGAGCAGGATGCATTAAGAATGTTTGAAGACAATTACAACCTAGTCGGCTATTCGTCATTTAATGCCGGTGACGTAGACGAAAATGGCGCAATCGATCAGGCAAAGAAAGTTCATGCAGCAGTTGTGATTTTGTATACGAAACATACAGGGACTGTATCTGGTTCTGTTCCGTTAACACTACCAGATACCAGGACATCGTCGACATCATTAAATGGAAACGCCTATAGTGCAGGAAGCTATATATCATATTCGGGAACAGCGAATACAACGACTTATGGAACAAAAACGACATACATTCCATATTCTGTCGATAAATCAGATTACCTTGCAACGTATTGGATTAAGATGAAACCACCGAGATTTGGTGCGCATACCCAAGATCTCACGTCAGAAATCAAACAACAAGTGGGTAGCAACAAAGGTGTCTTGGTTTATGCTGTAATAAAAGGTTCGCCAGCTTTTGAGGCAGATATCATTAACGGAGATGTGATTAGACAAATTGGAGATGTTTCAGTATTGAATATTGCCAGTTACCAAAAAGCAATAAACAAGTATGAGGGCAGGGAAGCTGATGTCGTAATAGTTAGTGCCTGACCGAAAAAGCGATTTTTCAACCGCCCCCTCATTTTTGCCGGTATTCCATCGCCAGCCCGAACCTCTTTTTTCGGAAAATCTGCCTTTG
>JAYTLW010000198.1:0-14668 GCA_043729025.1 Methylobacter sp. | reverse complement strand
TGCTCTTGAGGCTGGACTAGGTGTTTTTCCGATTGCCCTGATTGCGCTGTTTGCGTTATTTCCTGCTTCGGATATTGCTACGGGCTTGGTCAACCGATTTGTAATTAACGTTGTGCCGCCGCGCCATTTACCCAGACTTGAACTGAAGGACGGTATCCCGGATACATTGCGCACCTTTGTTGTGGTGCCGACCCTATTTATCAGCGAGCAGAACGTGGAAAGACAAATCGATGAACTGGAGGTTCACTATTTGTCCAATCCGGCCGGCGATGCTCGTTTTGCCCTGTTATCCGATTGGGTGGATGCGGATCAGGAAACCCTGCCGGAAGATGCTTTACTGTTGAGTGTCGCCATTACCAAGATAGACGCGCTTAATGCCAAATACGGAGAACAGCGATTTTTCCTGTATCACCGCAAACGTGAATGGAATCCAAGTGAGCAAAAATGGATGGGATGGGAGCGCAAACGAGGGAAGTTGCATGAGTTTAATCGACTCCTGCGCGGTGCAGAATCCACTTCTTTTATGCCGATTCATGGAAAACCTGCGTTTGCTCCGCCGGGTGTTCGTTATGTCATTACGTTGGATGCCGACACCAAACTGCCTATCGACTCGGTACGGCAGTTGGTGGGTACAGCTGCTCATCCGCTCAATTGGCCTATTCTGGATCCGGTCACGAATTGTGTCATCAGCGGCTACAGCATTCTCCAACCTAGAGTTACACCGACCCTGCCGCATAGACGGGAGCATTCGTTGTTTCATCAGCTTTTTTCCGGCGCATGCGGCATGGATGCCTATTCAACCTCCGTGTCCGAAGTCTACCAGGATCTGTTCGGGCTAGGAACATACAGCGGCAAAGGCTTATATGAGGTCGATTCATTTGAAGCGGCTTTGGCCGGGCGCGTTCCTGAAAACACCTTGCTCAGTCATGATTTGTTCGAGAGCGTGTTCGCCCGCTGTGCGTTTGTCAGCGATATTGAGTTGTACGAAGAATTCCCCTCCCATACGCAAGTTGCGGCGTCCCGGTCGCACCGCTGGGCGCGTGGTGACTGGCAGTTATTACCCTGGATCCTGGGTTCGCTCGGTAAAGATATGCCTCTGATTGGACGCTGGAAAATGCTCGATAATTTACGGAGAACTTTTTCAGCGCCGGGCGCCTTTTTTACCCTGTTAGCGGCTTGGGCTATTCCGAATGCGCCGCTTGTGATACTGATGGGGATGGTGTTGGTAGCGTTGACATTTCCTGCCTTCCTGGCCATCGTTGGAGGAATGAGGGTTCGTGCCGACATTCCGTTGCGTAACCAGTTGCGCACCACGGTAGAAAATATATTGATGGGCTTGAGCAACAGCCTGGTTACGCTGACACTGCTGGCACAACAGGCTTGGCTGATGACTGATGCCATAGCAAGCACCTTGGTGCGTTTGTTTATCACCCGGCGAAAATTGCTTAAGTGGGTCACTGCGCTGCAAGCGAAGACATCGGTCGGCCACGGTGTGAAAAACCTTATCAAGCCGCTGGGTAGCGTGACTATTGTGGTAGTTTGCGCCGGCTCAGTAGTATTATTGTTCAATCCCGCTTCGCTTGAAGTTGCCGCGCCGTTCCTGCTGCTGTGGTTACTGTCACCCGTCATTGCCCATGTCCTGAGTTTGCCGCCGAGACTGGATCCGGCTGACTCATTACTTCCTGAGGATGCTTTGCAGTTACGACAAGTCGCGCGACGTACCTGGCGATTTTTTACCACCTTCGTAACGGAGCAGGAAAATCATCTGCCACCGGATAATTTTCAGGAGGATCCTGAAGCCGTTATCGCCCATCGCAGTTCGCCAACAAATTTTGGTCTCTATCTGTTGTCCGTACTCGCTGCGCACGATTTTGGCTGGCTGGGTGTTATGGACACCCTTGACCGGCTGGAGGCAACTTTAAACACGTTGGACAAACTGCCGCGACTGCATGGACATTTTTATAACTGGTACGACACGCGTACCTTGCACCCGCTGGAACCCAGGTATGTATCGACCGTGGACAGCGGCAATTTGGCAGCTCATCTACTGGTACTTGCTCAGGGATGTAGAGATTTGACGCAGCAACCGTATGCGTTTGCCACTGTGTTAAACGGTATTGCCGATACCCATAGGCTGTTCGTATCTGCACTTGCCGAAACCAACGACAACCAGCGCATGCTGATGGTTACACAGGAACAGCTACAAAAAAAAGCGGAAAAACTTGAAGGTTTGTTGGTGTGTAAGCCTGCCAACCATGCAGTATTCCGCTTTTGGTGTACCCGGTCTGGGCATGAAGCGTGGACTCGCCTATGATTTAGTCATTGCCCCCTATGCTACCGCCTTGGCGTCGATGTACCACCCCCATGCGGCTGTGGTGAATTTCGAGCGCCTGGAAAAACTTGGCGCTTTGGGTCGTTACGGCTTTTTCGAAGCACTCGATTTTACGCCGACGCGACTGGCGGAAAACCAAAAGGTGGCGTTTGTGCGCTGCTATATGGCTCATCATCAAGGTATGTCTTTGGTGGCTTTGGTTAACGTTGTACACGATGAGGTTATGCGCCGCCGATTCCATCGTACACCGATCATTCAGGGCGCTGAATTGCTGTTGCAGGAACGGGTTCCGCACGGTGCTGACAGCGGCATACCTGACTTCACCCAAGCCGAGGCTGAAGTAAAAGAAATAGTACAGCCGCCAGTACGCCGTGAGCCTTCGCCGATGTCCATCGTACCCTCAGCGCATTTGCTTTCCAACGGCCGTTACGGGGTGATGATCACCGCCGCAGGATCGGGTTATAGCGTTTGCGACAAGCTGGCGGTAACTCGCTGGCGTGAAGATGTGACACGCGATTGCTGGGGCAGTTATATCTATTTGCGTGATTTGACGAGCGGCAAGATATGGTCGGCCGGATACCAGCCAACTGCGGCGGTTCCTGATCTATACGAAGTGGTTTTTCTCGAAGACCGGGTGCGCATCTCCCGCGAAGACGGCGCCATAGCCAGTCGCTTGGAAATCATTGTGTCGCCTGAGGATGATGCAGAAATCAGGTGTCTGAGTTTGACCAATAACGGGACGCGTACCCAGGAAATTGAGGTTACCTCATACTCGGAAATTGTGCTGGCGCCACCCATGGCCGATAGCGCTCATCCCGCGTTTTCAAATTTGTTCATACAAACCGAATACCTGCCGCAGGCATGCGGGTTAATCGCGCAACGGCGGCCTCGGGCAGACAATGATCCACGGATTTGGGCGGCTCATGTGTTGGCCTGTAACGACATCGGTGCAGGCGTTCAATATGAAACTGACCGGGTAAAATTTTGCGGTCGGGGACAAACACTGCGCGCGCCTGCCGCTGTGATCGACGGTCGCCCGCTCAGCAATACGGTCGGCGCGGTACTTGATCCGATTTTCAGTCTGCGTGCGCGGGTCAGCATCGAAGCGGGCGCGACTGTTCATGTGACATTTACCACCTTGGTTGCGGTATCACGAGAGGCGGTTGAAGATTTAGCCGATAAGTATCACAACGCGGCCACTTTTGACCGGGTTTCCGATCTTGCCTGGACTCATGCGCACATCCAATTACGCCATCTGCGCATCAAGCCTGACGAAGCCCAGTTATTTCAAGCCCTGGCCAATCGATTGCTGTATGCCGACCCTTCGCTACGAGCGCATAGCAAGCTTATGCAGCTGAACCGGTTAAATGTCACAGGTTTATGGCGGTATAGTATTTCCGGCGATCGTCCCATTGTGTTGCTGCGGATAATGTCGGCAGATGACCGGACTATTGCCGATCAATTATTACGCGCCCACGAGTATTGGCGGATGAAGCGTTTGTCCGTCGATTTGGTGATCTTGAATGAAAAAGAAATCACTTATGCTAATGACTTGCAGATTTTATTGGAAGGTATGGTTAGGGAAAATCAAGCGTTTACAGCTGTTCATGAGTACGGTGGGCAGGGAGAGGTTTTTGTGCTGCGCGCGGATCAGCTCTCAGAGGAGGAGCGCGTGCTATTGCAAACCTCAGCTCGCGCGATGCTTTTGAGTAGTCGCGGTACCTTGGCCGAACAACTGATGAGGCATCCCAAACCTACTCCGGAGTTTATCCAACCCAAAGCCTTGTCTGCACCTGCTATCGACACCAGTGCGCCATTAATCAATTATACAGATCTCGAATATTTCAATGGGCTGGGTGGATTTGCCGACAACGGGCGAGAATATGTCATAGTGCTGGGCAAGGGGCAATGGACGCCGGCACCCTGGATTAACGTGATCGCCAATGCTGAATTCGGTTTTATGGTTTCTGAGCTGGGTGGCGGTTGTACCTGGAGTCTTAATAGCCGCCTGAACCAGTTGACGCCTTGGTCGAACGACCCGGTCAGCGATCCTCCCGGCGAAATATTTTATTTACAGGACGACGAAACCGGCGATTTGTGGACGCCAACTGCATTACCGATTCGAGTGGATAACGCCAGTTATGTGATTCGCCACGGTCAGGGCTACAGTCGTTTCGAGCATGCTTCTCACGGGATTCATAGCGAGCTGCTGCAATTTGTAAGTTCGGACGATCCGGTCAAAATTTCAATTCTGACGTTGAAGAACAACTCCGATCGGCCCCGTAAACTGTCGGTTACCGCCTATGTTGAATGGGTGCTCGGTGCCTCGCGTACCAATTCGGCACCTTATATTGTTACCGAGTTGGATCAGGCAACGGGAGCCTTGTTTGCCTACAACCATTTGGACGTAGACTTTGGGCAGCGCATTGCCTTTGTCTATCTTGCCGGGCGGCAAACAGCCTGGACTTGCAATAGAACTGAATTTATCGGACGTAATGGCAGCCTGGATGCACCGATAGCCTTGTGTCAGTCCAGAGCGCTTGAAAACCGTGTTGGAGCAGGGCTTGATCCGTGTACAGTATTGGCGACTCAAGTAGAACTTGCAGCCGATCAAAGCATCGAGATTGTTTTCCTGTTGGGGCAAGGCAGTGACCACGATCATGCCGGCGAGCTGGTCAAACGTTATCGATCGGCGGATATACAGAAAACCTTTGCCGCTGTGAAACAATCATGGTCGCAGACACTCAGAAAAATTCAGGTAAAAACCCCGGACAGAGCGTTGGACTTGATGTTGAACGGTTGGTTGTTGTATCAAACCTTGAGCTGTCGAATGTGGGCGCGAGCCGCATTTTATCAGGCAGGCGGCGCCTTCGGTTTCCGCGATCAATTACAGGACAGTATGGCGCTTGCGGTAGCCCGGCCCGATCTTACCCGTGCTCATATCCTCCGCGCGGCGGGGCATCAGTTTGTCGAGGGCGATGTGCAACATTGGTGGCACCCGCCTTCCAATCGCGGTGTGCGCACCCATTTCTCCGATGACCTTATCTGGCTGCCTTATGTGGTGTCTCACTATGTCAAGGTGAGCGGCGATAGCGCTGTACTCGACGAAATAACGCCGTTCCTGGAAGGCCCCGTACTCACGCAGGAACAGGAAGATGCCTATTTCGAGCCGGCTGAATCGGAGCAACAAGCCAGCCTGTTTGAGCACTGTGCGCGAACGCTTGATTTGAGTTTAAAAGTCGGCGCACACGGTCTGCCGCTGATGGGCAGCGGTGACTGGAACGATGGCATGAACCGGGTGGGTCATCTGGGCAAAGGAGAGAGCGTGTGGCTCGCCTGGTTCCTGATCGCTACCTTGTCGGAATTTGCCAATGTGGCAGAAGCACGAGGAGACACTGAACACGCCGTACGTTGGCGCGAACACGTTGCCAAGTTAAAGATCGCAGTGGAAGCAGAAGGATGGGATGTGTCCTGGTACCGGCGCGCCTATTACGATGACGGTACGCCGCTGGGGTCTGCCGTCAACGCTGAGTGCCGCATCGACTCGCTTGCCCAAAGTTGGGGCGTTATTTCCGGTGCCGCCGATCCTGAGCGAGCGCGGCTGGCGATGAATTCGGTTCGTGAATATCTCATCCAATACGGCGACGATCTGGTGTTGCTGTTCACGCCGCCCTTCGATAAGACGCTGCTAGACCCCGGTTATATCAAAGGCTATTTGCCGGGTGTGCGGGAAAATGGAGGGCAATATACCCATGCGGCAATCTGGTGTGTTATCGCCTACGCTATGCTGGGAGGCGGAGATCAGGCAGCCGATCTCCTGCATATGCTGAATCCAATTAATCGTACCGCTAACCGGACTGGAGTCTATGCCTACAAAGTCGAGCCGTATGTGATAGCGGCGGATGTCTATGCCGTACCGCCCCACATGCGGCGCGGCGGTTGGACCTGGTACACAGGCGCAGCGGGATGGTTTTACCGTGCAGGTCTGGAATGGCTGTTGGGCCTGAATATCTGCGGTGACGAAATTCATTTCAACCCTTGTATTCCGCGTGAGTGGCGTAGTTACAGCTTAAGCTATCAGCACGAAGAAACTTATTATGAAATCACCATCAACAATCCCGGTGGAGTATCGAAAGGCATCGTGTTGATTGAGTTGGATGGCGTAGCGCAAGCAGAGAATGACAGTATCCCGCTGTTGCACGATGGGAAAAATCATCAGGTGTTGGTGGTGATGGGCTAGTTCTCGTTCCCACGCGCTGCGTCCCGTATACGCAAGACGTTGGTCGTGACTCGCGGCGCAGCGCGCCTTGACTGCATTCCCACGCAGCGCGTGGGAACGAGAGTAAACAAGCTGTCTTAATTTCAGGCGGCAATTAGCGGTTGCTGTTTGTATAATCGAGTTGTATTAACTTGATGTTTTTCCATCCACTTAGTCAGGAGGCTAAAATGAAGCTCAAAATTTTTTTGCTGCTGGTGTTTTCTTTCAGCGTTTTACAAGGGTGTGTGTTCACTAAAATTGTTTCTGTACCAATGCGTTTGGGTGGTGCTGTAGTTTCTATTGTGCCTGGTGTCGGTAATACTGCACATGATGCGATTGATAAGGCTGCTGAGGGAGTAGACGACATTCCTATTTAAAGGCTAAAGAATGATGCCAACAATGCAATGTTTGCGAAAAGATTAGCATTTCCTCCCCATGTTGGCGGCAAACTGCAATTAATGGAAGTTCCCTATAAGGCATATTTTGATTCAACGGTGTGCTGAAACAGTAGGGACGAGGTTGTACGCTTATTCTTGGATGGGATTATGATTATATTAATCGAAGAATTTTTTCTTGCATTAATGCTGATTGGAACAACTGCCTGGGGAGCGTTGGCTGTATATTATGGCGATTCCCGGTCAGAATTGGTTCAAGTATGTGTGGCTACGGCATTTGGCTTGTTTGGTTTTACAGTATTAATGGGTTGCCTATGGTTTCATTGGCGCATTCAATGGGTTCTGGGACATTTAGTACTGTTTTTCGGCATTCTGGTTTGGTGGTTAGGGATTACGCCTTCGAATGATCGAGACTGGCAACCGGATGTCATCCAACTTCCCTACGCCACTTTTGATGGGGGCATCGTCACGGTACACAATATCCGCAACTTCAATTATCGGAGCGAATTTGACTATCAACCGGCCTATTACGATAAATCCTATGATGTAACCAAGCTTGATGGTGTGGATCTTTTCACCTTTTATTGGATGGGGCCTGCCATCGCGCATACGATCATAAGTTTTAATTTTGGTGAACAGGGTTATCTGGCAGTTTCGATTGAAGCCCGCAAAGAGCTGAATGAGGAATATTCGACACTTAAAGGATTTTTCCGTCAATACGAGCTTATTTACATCGTAGCCGATGAGCGCGATGTCATTCGATTGCGTAGTAACTATCGCAAGAATCCTCCTGAAGCCGGTTATCTCTACCGAATAAAAGGTTCCAAGGAAAACGGACAACGCTTGTTTCTGGGTTACCTGAAAAAAATCAACGAATTGCACAAAAATCCGCAGTTTTATAATGCCTTGCTGGACAATTGCACCACGGCTATTTGGGTTCGTTCATGGGTTAGCGATGAACAGTTACCATTTTCCTGGAAAATTCTGCTGAGTGGTTACCTGCCGGAATATCTCTATGAGACGAAACTGCTTGAGCAGCAGGTTCCTTTATCAGAATTGCAACGACAGGCTTATATCAACAGCTTGGCTCAGGCTGCCGATCAGGCGACTGATTTTTCCAAGCGAATACGGGTGGCTAATACGCCGCGCGATTAATTTCTGTCTGAGACATGCCTTGGTTTCCGCAAGCGTTTCAGTTTGCTGTTGCGCAGCAGCTGTTGGCTCGTTGCGAGTGCTCGTTTGAGCTCCGCCAGCTCCGAAAAAGGAAGTGGTGCTGCAATTGTGCAGAGACTGGGGTCTCAGCGCCCTCTTGCTCGGGGATATGTGCGGGGGGCAGAGCGCTAGTGCGGTAGCGTACGCAGTGGAAAAGAGCCGGCGCTGTCCTTGCCTGAAGTCAATTCGTTGGTGTGGTTCTTTTTCTCCTTATTTTTTCTTGCTGGACTGGCCGGCGGAGCTCTTCTTCTTGGCAGGTTTAGTCTCAATCTTGACCTGGGTGGTGCCGTCCTCTTCCATATCAAGCTTTTTAGCCGCTGCGCGGGAGAGATCGATGACGCGATCCTCGGCATAGGGTCCACGGTCATTGATCCTGACCTCGACCTTCTTGCCATTTTCGAGGTTGGTCACTTTGGCCTTGGTCCCCATCGGCAAACTCGGATGGGCGGCCGTCATCTCTTTTTGGTCAAAGGTCTCGCCATTGGCGGTTTCCTGGCCTTGAAATCCAGGGCCATACCATGACGCTTCGCCGACCTCCTTGTGAACAGGTTTGCTGGTGGCACTCTCTTTCTCTTGCTGCGCCTGTTTGCCTTGCTCACCCGAGTGTTCCGAGGTACAGCCGGAACAAATCAAAGCGCCGATCAAGGTTACTCGAGACATACCTGAAAGCCATTTACGGATGGACATGGCACCGCCGCTGGGTGAGGCATTGAAGTGTTTAATTGTTAGATATGACATGTGCTCTCCTGTCTGGCGAACGGACTACACGCGTTCCAACTGATTTTTCTAGGATGAAAAATATTGAGCGATATGTAGGGGCGGATTTATCCGCCCAGGGCGAATGAATTCACACCCCTACAGATGCTCAAGTGTTTTTGTCGGTGTGTATTTTCTGCTGTGGTCTGACAATACGCCAAATTCCCGGTAGGGTCTGTACGCCAGCGCACAGATAGCCGTGGTGGCTTCATGCCGGTATAACGGTGCTGGCTGAAGTCCCTTGCTAATCAGCTCAAGGGAAGCGAACTGATCTTGCCACTGTCGCTTTGCGGTTTCTACGTAAACGTTTCGCTCGAATGAGCGATGTCAACGAACTGCGGGGGCAGTAGGCGATCGAACTCCGTTCTGACCACTTGGTAGCATTCACAGACCCTCGCTTCCAATCTAGGCCTATCCAGTACCGTGATATGGCCTCGACTATATTCAATCAACCCGGCTTGATGCAATTTCCCTGCGGCCTCCGTTACGCCTTCGCGGCGCACGCCGAGCATGTTGGCGATCAATTCCTGGGTCATGGTCAACTCGTTCGAAGCGAGTCTGTCGAGGCTTAACAGCAACCAACGACAGAGTTGCTGATCCACGGAATGATGCCGATTACAGACGGCCGTCTGCGCCATCTGGGTAATCAGCGCTTGGGTATAGCGCAGTAACAAATCATGTAATGTCCCATAGCGACGCCCACCAAAGCGGTCGAACTCCTGCATAAGTTGATGCGCCCGCAGCCGATAGGCGGAGCCTGCGCTCTGCACAACGGCTCGATTAGGCATGGTTCCTCCGCCCATGAACAGGGCAACACCAATGAGGCCATCGTTACCGACTACGGCGATTTCGGCTGAAGCGCCATTTTCCATGACATAAAGCAGCGATACGATGCAGGTCGTCGGGAAATAGGCGTGATGCAACTCATCCCCCGACTCGTAAATGACTTTGCCCAGCGGCATCTGAACCAGTTCCAGATTTGGGGAAAGGCGCTCGTATTCATCCAAGTGCAGGATACCGAGGAGATTGTTTTGTCGAGGGTTATGTGAGTCAGTCATAAGCAATATTCATATTTGAGGGTCAAGTCGAATGGCCTTACCCAATGGGATCCAGTAAAACCCCAGAGGTTATAAAGTTAGAATACTGTGCGTTTTATAACATAGGGCATTCTAGCGTTCAAGTTGCTAATTGGGTTGGGTAAAGCGTGGTCGGATCTGGTGATGGGTATGGGTATGGGTGCCGGCAATTCTGGTCTTATCACCTAAGCGGCTTTATGTGTGTTAGCGTACCGACGGCGACAAGTGTTACGGTTAAGCTATTTTTCAGTGGCGGAAACGACAAACGGTGACTTGCCTGAAACAGGTTTTTTGCCGGGATGATGTTGAATAATCATCGTTCGAGTTTTTTATCCTTAAGTGCCTATACCGTACGGACGGCTTTAAACGACATGGGGATCAGCAGCGAGCGTATCAGGACGCACGGTTATGCTGACGCGTATCCGGTTGCGGGCAACGACACGGCGGCTGGTCGCCAATTGAATCGTCGCGTGGAAATAATTCTCTCCGACGCAAACGGCAACATCGCTTTACGCTAGACAAGATCTGTCTTGGGCGACGTTTTTATGTTCGATACCGTACAGACTCAGTTTATTCTTCCCTATAAACTTTTATTTGACTTACTTAAAGGATGACTCTCATGAATATTGCAATCGAACCCTTGCTGGCACTGGTGATAGGCATATTAATTTTGCTGGTTCCGAGGTTTTTAAATTATTTCGTGGCCGTGTATTTGATCGTTGTGGGTATTTTGGGGCTAACGCACCATACCTTGACGTGAGTGGAGATCCCACGGGCTAAGGCAGCGCCGTTTAGGAACCGTTTTCAGTTAACGTTTTTTCTCAAACAGGAGCACTATCATGTCAATCAGCACAATCTTACTCGTAATTCTTATTCTGATGCTTCTAGGAGTCCTTCCAACCTGGCCGCATAGCCGGGGATGGGGTTATGCTCCCAGCGGTGGACTCGGACTGGCGTTAATCATCTTACTGGTCTTGATTTTATTGGGCAGAATCTAGCGCCGAGCCTTTCACAAACAGTTTCGGCACACCAGTGGTTCAAAAAAACCGCATTCCTTAGGAAAATCCTTAATCTATGTGCGCTGCCGCACCGACTGTATTCAGTTTTACTTGTATTGTTTGCGTGGGCGAAAGAAAACATCATTCCTCGCTTTGGTCATAGCAAAATTAATTATCAGAGGACACTCATGAACAAAGATCAAATAAAAGGCCGGGTCGAAGAAGCCAAAGGTAAAATTAAGGAAGCCACCGGCGTGATACTGGACGACGAGGGTATGGAGGTGGAAGGAAATGTCCAGAAGAACATCGGCAAGATTCAGAAGGGCTTTGGTGATCTCAAGGAAGATATCAAGGATAAAATTGATAAAGAGGACTAAAGCGAGTGCTGTTGAGCTTTACAGCCGCAACCGGATGTTCTTAATTACCTTTTTAACAGGAGATGAACATGAACTCGCCGTTTATGGGCTAGTATCGCTTTGACCTTCGGCCATACTTCTTATGTTTATCTGTAGTTTATATCGCCGTCAATTGACGGCCTCTTAAGGAGAAGCACAAATGCTTGATACTCTTGCAATCCTCCTAGTCATCTTTTGGATATTTGGTTTGGTCTCCTCATACACACTGGGCGGGTTCATTCACATTCTGTTGGTTATCGCGATTATCGTGATCCTGTTGCGCGTCATTCAAGGCCGACGTGTCCTGTAGCGGCACTGGAATGAGCTTATGCAACGTGGTATCAGCCGGAGCGAATCGGCTCAGGCATTCTGGAAACCCGCATTCAGACTTCGCAATAACGGTTTCCAGGCTGGTTTTTAATCTAAATTGATAGGTTGAAGCCGTGGAAATTTATGGAGAGACGAAATGAGCGCATAAAGATTGTGGCAATAATGTTGATCATAGTCGGCCTATTGGGGCTGGTGTATAGTCGTTTCAGCTACACCTGATGACTTTGGCACCGGTTATTCATCTCTGGCTTATTTAAAGCATTTTCCATTGGACGCGCTGAAAATCGACAAGAGCTTTATTGATGACATTCCTTACAATCAAGACGACACTTTTACACGCCATTTATGGCGTGCTGAAAGCTAAAAAATAATTTGGACGGGACTCGTTTTACACGCTACCTGCTTTAAGCGAATTCATAATAAGTTTTATGATTTTTTATAAAATTGGGCTTGTGTTTTAAGAGGGTATCTACCCAGGCCAAATAATCACCGCCGTTCTGAGCCGGTTCTTTCCAAAACTGGACATCCTGTCGAAATCCTCGTAGGCAATGGGAATAAATTGGCAATCGAGTTCGCTTTGCCGTCCTTCTTCGGGATCCGGATCGTGCATGTACAGGCAGTCATCGTCGAAGCCGCTCATCACCACCCAGTGCGGGGCTTTTTTTCTGTCCAATTGAAAGGTGCTGATCAGGATCAAGGGTATTGCCCCGGATTTGAAGGCGCCGATCAAGTCGTTCTGGCTGATATTGGCGTAATGTATTTTGATGCCTTGCTCTTGAGCCTCGCGCTTAAAACAGTTGTCGACCAATTCGACGACCTGTTTTTTTTCCTCACCCCGAACACCATCTATAAACAGCGTTCCGCTTTGGTTAACCCAGACTTCAACCGCAAAGTTCCGCCGCTTTGCCGCCAGCGCCAGACCTATCGGGTGGCAACCGCCGTGACCCGAGGTCATAAAAATGGTGGTGGCTTCACGCCACAGGTTGATTTCTTCTTCCTTGGACGGCTGATAAGCCCGGTTTAAACCGTGCATGGCCATCATCAGCGATGCGGGGCCGCAGGTAAACGGCGTGGTTTGTCTGATCCAATGCACCGACCGGTGCTGCATAGTATCGCGATAACGGCGGATGCGTTTCTGGTAACGCAGCGCGTCTTTGTGGTCTTCGTAGTAATCGCGGTAGATGCCGAATTTCTGGTAGCCCAGCGTCTCGTAAAGTTTGATTGCCGGGGCGTTATCGACGCTGACTTCAAGGCGCAGATACAGTCTTCCGTCATCGTTGGCGGCCTGCTCGCCGGCCGACATCAGCAATTTGGCGACGCCCGTGCCTCTTTGCTCGATGGCTACGGCCAGCGAATAGACACGGGCCAGACGGGTGCCCGGGTGATAAATAATCAGCACGTAGCCGACAATCATTGATCCCAGTTCCGCAACCAGCAAGGCGCGATGCGCTGCGCTTATCCAGTGTTTAAAACTGCGCCTGCTTAACTGGTCGGTATCGAAACAGGTTTTTTCGAGCAGAACCAGCTGGTCAAGGTCGGCTAACAGGGCAGGGCGGATTAAAATATTCAACGCGAAACCCCCGAGAGGCCTTGTGCAATCACTTGTCTGGCGCGGAACAACACCATTTCCTGCCAGGCCTGATCGTCGGGACAAAAATGATGGCGCAAGACTTTGCTGTGTTCAAGACGGGCTTGCTCGTTTCCGGGCTGCGCCCACAGTTGATGATCGCGCAGCAAGATTTCAAACAGTCGATCGGTGCTGAAAGTGCCGAATTCCAGGGTAATGTAACAACTGCGCTCATTCATGATCGCGTGCCAGGCATAATCCAGCAAGCCTGTTTTAGGCACCGAGCTGGATGTACCCAGCAAGGGCAAGGTCACCGAGTCGCCGTACCAGTTTTGAGCGACACGGGTTGCAGCACTGTCCGGCTGATGGTCGCAAATAATCTCCCCATAGCCGTATGATCCCAGTCCGGTATGCAGATCGACGACCGCCAAATCCCGCTGTTGCAGCGCATAATGCCGTATTAGTTCTGCACAGACTCGCCTGCCGTGCGCGGGCGCTTTGCCGCCATAAAACGGCCCGCAAGGGTCGCTGTATTGTCCGGCGCTGATGGCTTTTTCCAGCGCCACGCGGCCATATTGTTGTTCAAACTCGGTAAGGGCGACTTTTCTGGGAGCTGCATCCGCTAAATACAGGGTATTTTTGAGCGCGTCATAGCCTTTGTTTTCAGGCAGCGGGCTGGAAAAATCGACGTTATTACGGTTAAGATCAACGCCGTCCGCATCGCAACGTCGTTGCCAGGCATAACCCCAGGGTGTTAAAGCATGGATCATCAACACCGCCGTGTCGGCCGGAATAATGATCCGGTCCTCGGCAATCAAAGCCAGCTGGTCGATTTGTACAGCGCTGCCGGCAAAGCCTTCGACGCCGTGGGTTCCTCCGATCAAGACCAACACCCTTTGCGAATCTTGATCCCCTATCCAGAGGGTGTCGGTAACCAGTTTTTCGCCATTGGCCCCGACGCCGTCGCAGGGATAAGGCAAGCTCAGGGTATGGCCGGTCAGTTTAAGCGTATGAGCCAGCCAGCGTTGCCGGGCTGCGGCAAAGTCGGCTGGAAAATGGCTAGTATCGATAGCGGCAAGAGGAAGGCTATAGGACATAAGGATTACCTGAGAGTTTTCATTAGCATAACATGCAAGCAAGGATCGCCTAAAGCGCCTGCTGCGGTCGATGCCGCTTCCATTGAAGAGCTGCTGCAGCTAGCCTTGTATGAGAGGGTGCAAACTAAAGCTTTTTTATCAGCAACGGCCTACTAATACCAATCCCAATAAGTTCACATGCTATCCCTTCTCCAGCGGGAGAAGGTTAGGTTGAGGGGATTCAAACAACAACTTATTGGGATTGGTATAACA
>JAYTLW010000197.1:0-10177 GCA_043729025.1 Methylobacter sp. | reverse complement strand
ACCGCGCGAATAAATTCGCGCCCACAACTTCCAAACACTGGAAGGATAAGCCATGAGCAAACCCAAAGTCTTTGTAACCCGCAAGTGGCCTGCTTCCGTCGAAGCAAAACTCAAAGCGCTTTACGATGTAACTTTAAGCGAAGATGACCGGCCTTTAACAGCAGACGAATTCAGATCCGCGCTGCAACAATACGATGCCGTCTGTCCCACCGTTTGTGATTCATTCCCTGCCGACGTCATCAATGTCGAAAACAAACGTTGCAAAATTCTGGGCAATTTCGGCGTAGGCTACAATCATATCGACATTAACGCGGCCCAGGCGCAAGGCTTGGTCGTGACCAATACCCCCGGCGTATTGACACACAGCACCGCCGATATTGCGATGACCTTATTGTTAATGTCCGCACGGCGCGGCGCAGAAGGCGACCGGCTGGTTCGCGCCAAACAATGGCAGGGCTGGTGCCCGACGCACATGCTGAGCAGCGACGTTACCGGCGCAACCTTAGGCTTGATCGGCTTCGGCCGTATCGCCCAAGCCATGGCCAAAAAAGCCCATCACGGCTTCGGTATGAAAATCATCTATTTCAAACCCAGTCCGGCCGATGAATACGTAACCGACGACCTGAACGCTACACGTTGCAATTCTATAGAAGAGCTGTTGCGAGCAGCCGATTTTGTTTCATTGCACTGCCCCGGCGGAGCCGCAACCCGGCATTTGATCAATGCCGACAGACTTAAGCTGATGAAACCGTCAGCGCACTTAATCAATACCGCCAGAGGCGATGTCGTCGACAGCCTCGCGCTGATAGCCGCGCTAAAAAACCAGAGCATTGCCGGCGCCGGTCTCGATGTATATGAAGGTGAGCCTAATGTGCACGAAGGCTTTTTAACGCTGGAAAATGTGTCGCTGTTGCCGCATTTGGGCAGCGCCACCTTGGGGACGCGCACGGCCATGGGCGAAAAGGTCTTAGCCAATCTGGCCGCATTTTTTGCCGGGGAGATTCTGCCTGATCGAGTCGTGTAAAAAATTGACCACTAATGTCAGCTTTTTTTACAAGGGCTTAAAACCTAATCCGCTTGATGCGAACTCAGTGTTATAAAAAAATGCCATTGATTAATAAAACAGAGCCTAAATTATCCATGTGACGTTCCGCAGTCCTTTAAAAATTGAGATCCAGGTCTATTTTTAACTACAAAGTTAGGCTAATCCGAGAATTTAACTTTTGAGAGTTCAAATGATCGGTTACCATTAATTGCGAGTCGGATTTCTTTACATTGCTTGTCTTGCCACGCAGTGCAGTTTGTTAATTATTCATCTAACCGAATATTTTTTTTGAAGTTTAAAAAGTCTGGCTCATATAATGAGTTGCTAAATTTGCGTAAATGCTCACCTCGTTCTGACTGCTTTATGTTGTAAATATGTGTTTATTTATTACTGAAACTTTAGCATTGGAGTTTTTTGAGACTGCGGGAGGGCTTACAGAGAATAATGGGCAGCTTTAATACAGAAGATTGCCCCTTGAGAATATAGAAAACCGGACTACTCGTTTAACTTATTATTTAATTTAACCCAAACCTTTAGAGGACATAACCATGAAAAAAACACTGATTAATCTGGCAATTATGGGAGCTTTAGCGGCTGCCTCCAGCATCGCTTTAGCCGATTCGGACCATTCCAAATCTGCAAATTCAAATTGCAAAGCCTTACCCAATCAAACAGCGCTAAAAAACGCCTTAAGTTTAGCACGAGGCCAAGCTAATGGCGGTTTCAATTTGGATATGTGGGGCACTATTGTCGATAGAGACGGCATCGTTTGCGCCGTCGCCTTTACCGGCACCGATCGTGGCGCTCAATGGCCCGGCAGTCGCGTCATTTCCGCCCAAAAAGCCAATACCGCCAATGCCTTCAGCCTTAACGGCCTAGTATTGTCCACGGCCAATCTTTTTACCGCCGTTCAGCCCGGCGGCAGCCTGTTTGGCCTGCAAGAAAGCAACCCTGTTGACACCGCAGCTGCATATAAAGGCCCCTCAAAAAATTATGGTCAGCATAACGATCCTTTAGTGGGAAAAAAAATTGGCGGGGTTAATGTATTCGGCGGCGGTTTAGCGCTCTATGATAAAAACAAAAATATAATCGGCGCTGTCGGTGTCAGCGGCGATTCGTCATGTGCGGATCACAATATCGCTTGGCGGACACGTAACGGATTAGGCTTAGACTTTGTGCCCGCCGGCGTTAGTGGCGATCCTTTTCACCCTGACAATATCGTGTATGACATCACTCCTCAACCAGGACAGATGTCTGGGGTTAGCGCGGGCGGATGGGGGCACCCGGCCTGTAACGGAACAGTCGCAGAAATTGCCGCCGCCTTACCAGCGGTACAATAGCCTTAACTGGAAATTTAAGCCGCTGATTTAATTCAGCGGCTTTTTTTTGCCCCAAAAAAACAGCCTCCAACCCGGAAAAAACCATGAAACTCATAGTCCAAATTGCCATTGGCGTATTTATTGGCGCATTATCAGCGCAGCTTACCTTAGATGGCTGGCGCACCCATCAGCAAGGCATAGCCAAAGAAGCAAGGGAAAAACTTCGGGCCGAACAGGATAAAACTCGTCTTGAGCAAGGCGAACGCATCCGCGCCCTGCTGTTGCAAGGACGCCAAGGTAATGCGCCTCCCGCCGGTTTTGTGCCCGATGATGCGCAAGCAGATACGCCCAAAAACAAATAACAGCGGGACTATCGGCTAAAACACACGGCGCCGCCATAACTGGCGCCGATTAGATTGCTAATCCCTGACCGGAGACGGCGCCAGCACCACTCTGGAACCGTTCGATTCTGCGGAACTGACAACCCCGGCCGCTTCCATGTCTTCGATCATGGTTGCAGCGCGGTTGTAGCCGACTTTAAAGCGTCTTTGTACGCTGGATATTGAGGCTTTACGGGTTTCTGTGACAAATTGCACGGCTTCGTCATACAAGGCATCGCTTTCGGAATCGCCACCACCGCCACCGTTCATGCTATAGCCATCGCTGGAATCGGAGGATTCACGGGTGATGTCTTCCAGATAATTGGGCGGCGCGGTTTGTTTTAAAAATTCAACCACGCGATGCACTTCGTGGTCATCGACAAAAGCGCCATGAGCGCGGATCGGAATACTGGTGCCCGAAGGTAAAAACAGCATATCGCCGTTGCCCAGCAGGGTTTCCGCGCCGCCTTGATCGAGAATGGTGCGCGAGTCGATGCGCGACGACACCTGGAATGAAATCCGGGTCGGTACGTTAGCTTTGATCAGGCCGGTCAATACATCGACCGACGGGCGTTGCGTGGCCAGGATCAAATGAATACCGGCCGCCCGGGCTTTTTGCGCCAGACGAGCGATCAATTCTTCAACTTTTTTACCGACGATCATCATCATATCGGCTAATTCGTCGATGACGATGACAATACTCGGCAGCGTGCTTAAGGTGGGATATTCTTCCCCTTCCTCCAGCGGGTTGATCATTTGAAACATCGGATCCCTGATCGTTTCGCCTCTTGCTGTCGCGTCTACTATCAGCTGATTGAATCCGGCCAGGTTCCTGACCCCCATCTTGGACATTAACTTATAGCGTCTTTCCATTTCGGCAACCGCCCAGCGCAGTGCGTTGCTGGCTTCCTTCATGTCGGTGACCACCGGGGTCAATAAATGCGGAATGCCTTCATAAACCGACAATTCCAACATCTTCGGGTCGATCATGATCATGCGCACCTGTTCCGGCGTCGCCTTATAAAGCAGGCTCAGTATCATGGTATTAATAGCTACCGATTTACCGGAACCGGTGGTGCCTGCAACCAGTGCATGAGGCATTTTACCAAGGTCGGCAACCATCGGTATGCCGGAAATATCCTTGCCCATCGCCAGGGTCAGCATGGATTTTGATTTTTCAAACGGCGCCGACACCAATAACTCGCGCAAGGTCACCATCTCCCTTTCCCGATTGGGAATTTCAAGGCCGACTACTGATTTACCGGGGATGATTTCAACAATACGTACGCTGGTTACCGACAAAGCTCTGGCCAAATCTTTGGACAGGCTGCTGATGCGGCTGACTTTAACGCCTGCCGCAGGTTGTAATTCAAAACGGGTGATAACAGGGCCTGGATGAAAGCCGACCACGGCGACCGCAACGTTGAAATCGGCCAGTATATCTTCCACCAAGCGCGACATGTCCTCCAAGTCGGTTTGCGAATAACCTATAACACGAGTATCGCGCAGATCCAGCAACTCCAGGGAGGGCAACACGCCTTTTCCGGCATCATAGCGAATAGTCGATTGTTTTTTGGCGGATAGGCCGTTTTTTACCGGCTTTTCGATACTGGGTATGGATTGAACATTAGCTTTTCTCTTAGTAGGATCCGGCTTTTCAGGATGAATGGCCGGCGACCCGGTGGACTGAACCGGATGCGTCTTCATCAAACCAAGAGCGGTACGATAAATGACTCGGCCTATAAACACCGTATATTTGCCGATAAAATCGATCAGCGCCAGCCATGACAATCCGGTAACCAAGGTAATTCCGGCCAATAAGACCACTAACAGGAATAAAGTCGCCCCCGAATTACCCAACATGACCAGCAAGGCATTGCCGGTTTCCTGACCTAAAATGCCGCCGGTGTTGCTGGGCAGTTCAACGCCTATTCTGAGCAGATACAAATTCAATAACGCCGCGCCCGAAATAATCGTCGCTAAAGCTCCCAGCCATTGCAGCACGATGATCGTTTTTTCGCGGCCCTGCCTATGCTGAGTGTAGATGAGATAGCCTTGCCAGAAGATAATGGCCGGAAACAAATAGGCGGCCAGACCAAAACAGCTGAGCATAAAATCGGCAATCCATGCGCCAAAAACACCGCAGGCATTAGTGACTGTTTGCACTGATCCGCTATGCGTCCAACCCGCATCCTCGTTACTGAACGTGATCAACGCAATTAAAAAAAATAATGCGCCTGCAATAAAGCCCAGTAAAGCCACTTCACGCAAACCACGAAAGCTTTTTTCTTCCATTACAGCAGCCATATTCAACAACTCGTCAGATAAATTACCCATAAAACATAATTATAGATGAATAATCAGATGTTTCACATTAATAAAATGCGCGCTAAATCCAGGATGTTTAGTTACAATCTTCCTCTGGCTAGTCCAATAAAATAGTTTACGAAATACGCTTTCATCTTCATAATTAATTTTGTAACTGCTCATATGTTGTTTTGTCGCCACAGATTCACAGATTTAACTTATAAATATTCAGCGCGGCTACCCGCTTAAGGCGGGACAAATTACTAGGCTTAACCTTAGACTGTCCCTGCTTAAGCGGGTAGCCCAGTAAAGAACCATGCTTAGACTACGCTCAGCACAAGTTTTATAATCTACGAATCTGTGGCATTTTATGTTACTGCTGAGCGCATTTTCTACTTTTCACCTGTGAAGGATTTTTAATGAGTGATACCAAACATTGCCGCCTGTTGATTCTCGGCTCCGGCCCCGCCGGTTACACGGCCGCAATCTATGCCGCACGAGCCAACCTGAAGCCGGTTATCATTACCGGCATGCAACAAGGCGGTCAGTTAACGACAACAACCGAAGTTGATAACTGGCCAGGCGATGTTGAAGGCTTGCAAGGGCCGGCGCTCATGGAAAGAATGCAAAAACACGCCGAACGCTTCGCTACCGAGATCATTTTCGATCACATACACACGGCCGACTTATCCGCCCGCCCTTTTAGATTAATCGGTGATTCAGGCACTTATACCTGCGATGCGCTGATTATTGCAACCGGCGCTTCGGCGCGCTATTTAGGTCTGGATTCCGAAGAAGCCTACAAAGGCCGTGGCGTTTCGGCGTGCGCTACCTGCGACGGCTTTTTCTACAGGAACAAACCCGTTGTAGTCATCGGCGGCGGCAATACAGCTGTCGAAGAGGCACTTTATTTATCCAACATCGCATCGAAGGTCACCGTCGTGCATCGCCGCGACAAGTTTCGTTCTGAAAAGATCCTCTCCGACAAGCTGATTGAAAAATCGAAAAACGGCAATGTCATTATTGAATGGAATTACCAACTGGACGAAGTGCTGGGCGACAACACGGGCGTTACCGGCCTTAGAATCAAAAACACCCTGAACGGCTCAAGCAAAGAACTGGCTGCGCATGGCGTATTTATAGCCATAGGCCACACGCCCAATACCGGTATTTTTGAGGGCCAACTGGAAATGGAGCACGGCTACATCAAAGTCAACAGCGGCATTAACGGCAACGCCACCGCAACCAGTGTTAAAGGCGTATTTGCGGCGGGCGATGTGATGGACTCCGTTTACAAACAGGCCGTAACTTCAGCGGGCGCAGGCTGCATGGCTGCATTGGATGCGGACAAATTCCTCGATGAATTAGCAGGTTAAGCCGTCATGCCGGTTTAATGACTCGCGTAGTTCTTGCCAATCCACAGCTTAATTTAAGTCAGAGCCATGCAACTGACTGTTCTTGACTCGGACAACCCTGAGCAAGATTTTCCTTCGGTAAACCAAGCCCTTCGCGAGCCTGACGGCTTGCTTGCGGTCGGCGGCTGCCTGTCACAAATCCGGCTGTTAAACGCCTATCGGCACGGCATATTTCCCTGGTATAACCCCGGCGAACCTATCTTGTGGTGGTCGCCGGATCCCCGTCTGGTTTTATTTCCCGAAAAATTGGTTACTTCCCACAGTTTACGAAAAACCCTGCGCAAAAATAGGTTTAGGGTCACTTTTGATCAGGCTTTTAAGGAAGTCATAGCCGCCTGTGCGGAGCCCAGAAAAGAAACCATCGGCACCTGGATAACAACAGACATCTACTCGGCTTATAATCGGCTGCATCAAGCGGGATTTGCACATTCGGTTGAGACGTGGTCGGGCGATGAATTAGTCGGCGGCTTATACGGTGTTGCGCTGGGACAGGTTTTTTTTGGCGAATCGATGTTTCACAGCCAATCCGACGCTTCCAAAGTGGCTTTCGTCACCTTGGTAGAACAGCTTAATGCTTGGGGCTACCGGCTGATAGATTGTCAAGTGCATACTAGACATCTGAAAAATTTTGGCGCCCAGGAAATCGGTCGGGGTTATTTTACCCAATTGCTCGATCGGTATTGCGATGCCCCTGCCCTGCCGTCTGCCTGGAAAGCTTAATAAGGTAGTCTTTCTTCCATTAGCTGTTTTGTATTCGGTAAAGGGTAAGACCGATATTGGCCTGCTGGGAAAAATATTTAAAGGCAATAAAATCGTCTTCGGTTAACGGCTGGCTATTAAAGCCGCGATCAGTATAAATTAAACCGATGGGGGATTTATTGGAAAAAATCGGCATCATAAAACACTCGTTTTTTCCAACCACATTAATATCCCTGAGCGTGTATAACTTGGCATTAACCGAGGGTTTAGCCCAGAGCGCTTGCGTACCGGACAGGGCATGAGAAAAAAGATTGGGCGGCGTTTCCATGACATTGAATATGACCTTGCCCTCAAAGGTTGTTTTGCGCCAACCCAAAGAGAACTTTTCTTTAAGGGACTTTTTATCGGTAACCAACAAAGAAAAAATAGTTCTATCCATGCCGATGCCCCGATGTATTCCCTCCAGCACCGTTTCCAACAACAGATTGATGTCGAACTGAGCACTTATTATCGTCGTTATCTCTTGTGAAATACTCAGTTGCAATTGTTTTTTATCAATAACCGGCGATGCTTCTCCCAAGTCTACAGCTTGATTTAGACGGTTTTGAATAAGTATAGCGGCGTCAGGCGCCCCAAATTGGCAGGCAATATCGGCTGCGGCAGCGGTATTAATAGTAAGCTTCTCGCTTATTACTTTTCTGGATTCCTTGGTAAGCATCTCAATTTTACTGACACAAGCCGCATATTTCTTTGAACCCACACCCTCTTTTAACGCTTCGGTGATTTCATAACCTAATTGAACAAAGCCTACCCTAGGGTTTTTCGACACCACACCGGGTTCGATCGAATCTTCAATCAAGCCGCCTAATTTCCAAGCTTTACTTAAAGATACACCCAGCTCAGTCAATTTAAAGCCCAGCACTTTTGCCTCTGCTGCTTCGCGGGTGCAATTTCCTTTATTGATCAGCGCTTGTATGCGCTCTCCCTGTTCACCGCAAAAGCACCAAAAGGAAATGCCGCCAATATGGTTCAGCAAGGTAGCAATAAACACTTCTTCCGGCGATACATCGTTAGCCGCGATCGCGATAGACTTTGCATGCACCGCAGCATGAATGGCTTCGGCTATTTCTTCGTTGGCCTGTTGTTTGTTGGTAGCGGACAGAATAGCTTCAAAAAAGGAGCAAATCAGCGTTAATTCACGAATCACCTCGGTGCCGATCATGATGATAGCCCGTGACACAGTAGCCATTTTTTGGCGAGATGGATTGTAATGGGAGGTATTGCTGATTTTTAATAATTTAAGCGTCAGATTCGGATCCTGCAAAATAACCGATGCCAATTCCATAGCGCCTTTTCTATCATCGCACAAAACGTCATGGACATGTAGCGCGGTACTGGAAAATATCGGCATTTCTTCATTGCACAGCACCTCTGTCCATTCATTAAGGGACTGGGGTTCCGGTACGATTTCGGGGGGAGCTACTTGCAAGTTCATTGCTATTTTATTGAGGTTTAGAATGTCATTCTTCGATGTCATTTTTTGTACCGGTAATGCCTTAACTTTTGCCAAAACGCGCGACATCTGCCGGTGCTAAAAATGACGTTTTTTTTGTTACTGATGAGTCATAACACTGGTTACGTATCATAAACTGGTGTTTATAGCGATTGTTGCTTCAAATAGTTTTTCAAGAAATCTTTCCAGGTGACAATACCCAGAATAACCCTATGTTCATCGACGACAGGCAGACAGGATATATCCGCATTCAACATTTTCTGCACGGCAATGTTGCAATCCGTTTCCGGCGTCACGGTATCAATCTGACGGGTCATGATCTGATGAGCGCGTTTTTTTAACGTTTCCGTATCGCGAAAAGTTTCTGCAGCCGTATGAATATAAGGACTTAAAGCGCTCAATAAATCACGATCCGAAATAACCCCGGCTATGGTTTTGTCCGATTCATTTTCAACCAGCAAATGATGAAAATAGACATGATCGAAGATCTCCTTGATCAACAATAGCTCTGTATCCATGCTAACCGTCACCGGATGTGTGGTCATAATGTCGGCAATAATCATAAAACCCCTGTTTTCAACTGCTCGTTTTACAGCAACATATCAGTGACTATAGCTGTTTTTACCGAAGTTTAACGATAACTTTTACCTCGCAGCCGATTCCATACTAGGCCTCCTGACAGACACGGCAAGCAGAACCGACTGCTGACTGTCAATTAAGTAATCTCCATTGTCTTCATACGCAGGCAACGCCGAAAATCATTATGGCTATCGCGCAGCCCGTCTTTATGCATTTCGTAATGTATCGCCAAGCTTCCAGGCTAGTCATTGGTCAAATACTATCCTGATTAGCGAGATGTCTCAGCCAAGCGTCATACCCGCCGGGAAGCGGGAATCAAGAGCCATGGATGGCAAGCTTCGAACCAGCCAAGGCTCTGGATTCCGGCACAAATCTGTCTGGGACAGATTTGCATTAACCCGAAGGGCGTCAGGCAGGATAGCCTGGCTTGAATCCCTGCCGGAATGACGACTTCGGTGACGTGATATGAATTGGCTGAAGCATCTTGCTAACCAAGAATACTATTATCAAATAACTCAGTAAATCCGATCAATTCGCGTTATCGAAATACTATATACGGGTTTTCTATGTTTTTACAAAGTTTTTTAGGTTAAAATAGCGGGCTTTCGAAGCTGGACGAGTGAACGCCGATGGTGACTCAAATAAATGCGCCTCACTCGGCTTTAAGCTACCTGCATGCATCTTACGCATTTGATCCACTCCGATGGCCACCGCCACCGCAGTTCTAGTGCGGCTTTGGCAGGTAGCACACCGCCCCGGTACGAGTCCTCAATCGGCGTTCAACATATTGAACGCCGATTGAGAGCGGTCACCCAACAAGTTTTTTATGCCCAACTTTAGAGTAAAAACATGACAGATTTAGCGCATTACAGAAACATCGGCATCTTCGCTCACGTCGATGCCGGTAAAACCACGACTAC
>JAYTLW010000196.1:0-4655 GCA_043729025.1 Methylobacter sp. | reverse complement strand
GCCTACTCGTTTAATATTCTTGTCGGACTCCTCCGCTAATTTGTCTGATAGGTTAATCATATCAGTCTGGCACGTTGATGCCGATAGGTGGGAGGAGTCCATCCCATTGCCCTACGCCGTCCTATTTATTTGCCACGTGCATCTTCAGCAACGCCTGTTTTTTCTTTTTTGCCCGCTCCGCTTTTTCAGCCTCTTCTTTTTCCTTGCGTAAACAATGCGCATCGTAGCGCCGTTTTGCCTGCGCGGATTTTTGCGCCCTACTCCTTTCGGCATTGTTGACTGGTGCGGGTTGCATGATGATGCAATCTACCGGACAAGGCGCTAGGCACAATTCGCAACCGGTACATTCCGAGGCTATAACCGTGTGCATGAATTTTGCCGCGCCCACTATCGCATCGACCGGACAGGCGGCGATACATTTAACGCAACCGATGCAATCCTCTTCAATAATAAACGCGACGCTGGCAGGCTTGTGCAGGCCGAATTCGGTATTCAGCGGCTTGGCGGGTACGTCTAATAAATCGGCCAGATCGCGTATGCCCTCGTCGCCGCCCGGCGGACACTGGTTGATGTCAGCCACACCCGAAGCGATGGCCTCGGCGTAAGGTCGGCAACCTTGGAAGCTGCATTGCCCGCATTGGGTTTGCGGAAGCAACGCATTTATTTGGTCGAACAAGGTAGGGGATTCAAGCATAGGAATCTACGCGAGCCATATTGCCGTCATTCCGGCAGGGATTGCCGGAATCCAGAGCACAGGGATGTGAAAAATAGATAATAAAGGTTTCATGTGACTAAAAAATGATTAGCGATCCCTGAGCGTTGCCATCCATGGCTTCTGGATCCCGGCAATCCCTGCCGGGATGACGCGCTTTAAAATACACTTGTGTATAAGGAGGGCCGCTGGAGCGTGGGAACGATAACGAAGTTACTTAACCCGCATCCCAGGCAGCGCACCTTCATCAGGGCTTAAAACCCAAATATCCTTGCCGCCAGGGCCTGCGGCCAGCACCATGCCTTCGGACAGGCCGAAACGCATTTTTCTGGGCGCAAGATTAGCGATGACCAGGGTTAATTTTCCTTCCAGATCTTCCGGGCTGTAGGCCGATTTTATCCCGGCAAAGATATTGCGGGTTTCATCGCCTATATCAACGGTCAGCTGCAATAACTTGTCCGCGCCGTCAACGTGCTCGGCCTTTAAAATCCTTCCGATACGCAAATCCAGTTTGGCAAAATCTTCAAAGTCGATGGTGTCGGCGATGGGTTCGCATTTTTTAACCTTAGGGGCTTCGGCGGTTTTTTCCAGATTTTCTTTGGAGGCTGCAACTATCGCCTCGATTTTATCGGCCTCAACCCGCGTCATTAACGGCTTGAATTCGTTGATAGTATGGTTTAATAAAGGCCGGGCATCACTAGGCCAAGCTTGGGCTTCGATGTTTAAAAAGCTTTCCGCATTGCCCGACAAAACAGGCAGCACCGGCTGCAAGTAAATGGCCAGCAAGCGAAACAGGTTAATGCCCATGGTACAGACTTCGTGCAGTTCCTTGTCCTTGCCTTCTTCCTTGGCGATCAGCCAGGGTTTTTTCTCATCGATGTATTGGTTGGCTTTGTCTGCCAACGCCATGATTTCGCGCATCGCTTTGCCGAATTCGCGGGTTTCGTAAAGCTCGGCAATTTGTTCGTTGGCGGCGACGAATTCATGGTACAAGGCTTGCTCCGAACAGTGTTCCGACAACTTATTATCAAAGCGTTTGGCGATAAAACCACTGCAACGGCTGGCGATGTTGACCACTTTTCCGACCAGATCGGAATTAACCCGCTGGCTGAAATCGTCAAAATTCAAATCCAGATCATCGACCCCGGCGCTGAGTTTGGCGGCAAAATAATAGCGCAGGTATTCGGGATTCAAATGCTCCAGATAGGTTCTCGCGGTAATAAACGTACCGCGCGATTTAGACATTTTCTCGCCGTTCACGGTTAAAAATCCGTGCGCAAAAATGGCGCTAGGCGTCCTGAAATGCGCGCCGCTGAGCATCGCAGGCCAGAATAAGGCGTGGAAATAGATGATGTCTTTGCCGATGAAATGATACAACTCGGCGTCGCTGCTTTTGCTCCAGAACTCGTTGAAATCCAAGCCCTGCTTATCGCACAGGTTTTTAAAACTGGCCATGTAGCCGATCGGCGCATCCAGCCAAACATAAAAATATTTGCCGGGCGCGTCGGGGATTTCAAAGCCGAAATATGGCGCATCGCGGCTTATATCCCATTGCTGCAAACCGCCATCCAGCCATTCGGCCAATTTGTTCCGGACTTCCGCCTGCAAGGTACCGGCATTCGTCCAGTCGCGCAGCATCTCGCTAAAATTAGCCAGGTCGAAAAAATAATGTACGGAATCTTTTGCAATCGGTTTTGCGCCCGAAATCGCCGAAACCGCGTTTTTCAATTCGGTCGGCGCATAGGTTGCGCCGCACACTTCGCAGCTGTCGCCGTATTGATCTAATGCGCCGCATTTTGGGCATTCGCCTTTGATAAAACGGTCGGACAAGAACATGTTCTTAACCGGATCGAAGGCCTGGGTGATGCTGCGCGAGCTGATATGTCCGGCATCGCGTAAACGTTCGTAAATCAGCTCTGAGTAGGCTTTATTTTCTTCGGAATGAGTGCTGTGGTAATTATCAAAAGCTACGCCGAACTCGGTAAAGTCGGCCAAATGCTCTTTGCCGACTTGGGCGATCAGTTGTTCCGGGGTAATGCCTTCGCGATCCGCCCTGAGCATGATCGGCGTGCCGTGCGTGTCGTCGGCGCAAACGTAATAGCAGAGGTTACCGCGTTGTTTCTGGAAACGCACCCAAATATCGGTTTGAATATATTCAACCAGATGACCCAGATGTATCGGGCCGTTGGCGTAAGGCAGCGCGCTGGTGACGAGAATTTTTCTATCTGGCATAGGGTAACAATTCATAGGCAAAATCAGCTGGCTATTATGGCATAAAATAAACGCAATCAGTGATTATCGACCGGCTAAAAAGTGCAATGGCCTGGGGAAATCGGTAGAATATTATTATCTTGAGTTAAACGCTCGGTTATTAACAATAGCGCATTTTATTTAAATTTAGGGAGTATGGGCATGGCGAGCATCGAAAAATCTGATATAGAAGATCTGCTGCACACATTTATCGATCCCAATAATGGCGTCGATCTGGTCACTGCAAAATCGGTTAAGGCCATCACCGTAGAGGGTAACAATGTCGGCGTTAAACTGGAGCTGGGCTATCCGGCCAACAGCTATATAGCCGAACTCGAAGCCGCCGTTGCAGCGCATTTAAAAACACTTCCCGGCATCGGCGATGTCAGCGTTGAAGTCGGAGTAAAAATCATCTCCCATGCCGTGCAGCAGGCCTTAAAGCCTTTGCCCAATGTCAAAAACATTATCGCCGTGGCCTCTGGCAAAGGCGGCGTCGGAAAATCGACCACGGCGGTCAATCTGGCCCTGGCGCTGGCCGCAGAAGGCGCCAATGTCGGCATACTGGATGCCGACATCTACGGCCCCAGCATCCCAATGATGCTGGGGCTTTCGGGCTTTCCGGAAAGCAAAGACAAAAAAACCATGATGCCTAAAGTCGCTTTCGGCATACAAACCATTTCTATCGGCTATCTGATCGAAGCCGACCAGCCGATGATCTGGCGCGGCCCGATGGTGACCACCGCCTTGCAGCAATTGCTCAAAGACACCAACTGGGACAAGCTGGATTATCTGGTGGTCGATCTGCCGCCCGGCACCGGCGATATACAGTTAACCCTGGCCCAGCAGATTCCGGTCAGCGGCGCGATTATCGTCACCACGCCGCAAGATATTGCCCTGATCGACGCCCAGCGCGGCTTAGGCATGTTCGAGAAAGTCCATGTGCCGGTGCTGGGTCTGGTCGAGAACATGAGTATGCACATTTGCAGCAACTGCGGTCACGAAGAAGCCATTTTCGGCGCAGGCGGAGGTCTAGCGATGGCCGAGCGCAACCGGATCGAGTTGCTGGGCTCGTTGCCTTTGGACATCAATATCCGTATATTTGCAGATGGCGGCACACCGACCGTGGTTGCCGATCCGGAAGGGAGGTCGGCGCAGATTTACAAGCAAATTGCCCGTAAAACGGCGGCGAGACTGGCCCTAAAAGCCAAGGATTTCACCACCAAGTTCCCTACTATCGTCGTGCAGAATACTTAAAAAACAGGTGCAAGGCGCAAGGGAGTCGCCTTTGCCTTTAGTCTTTCGCCTTGTGCCTATTCCATCTCTGTGTAAAAATTAAACCTTATAAAACATCGGATATTTAACATTTCATGAGCATTAAGTCGGACAAGTGGATACGCCGCATGGCGCAGCAACAAGGCATGATCGAGCCGTTTGAAAGCGGCCAGGTCAGGGATTCAGGACACGGCCGGGTCATTTCCTACGGCACTTCTAGCTATGGCTATGACGTTCGCTGTTCGGACGAATTCAAGATTTTCACCAATATCAATTCCGCGATCGTCGACCCCAAAGACTTCGATTCGAACAGTTTTGTTGATGTTAAATCCGATGTCTGCATTATTCCGCCGAACTCATTCGCCTTGGCCAGAACAGTCGAATACTTCCGCATTCCCCGCGATGTATTGACAATTTGCCT
>JAYTLW010000195.1:0-7451 GCA_043729025.1 Methylobacter sp. | reverse complement strand
GCTTGTCTGTCGCGACTGAAAGAACAGTTAGATTCGCACAAATGTTCATAGTATCGCCCTGTCTCATGTTGACCGGCTGGATGGGTCGCTAACCAGACGGGTGTCTTAGCGCCCTGATCCGGCGTTTCGTGACCGCCAAATCCCGGATTTCTTTATGCCTACTTAGATCGGCGAGTTCAAAACGCACCTTGGGATTTCCGGTCACATCGACTATTTCATTCACCGCCTGTTCCCCTTTATGACTATCTCGGCATACCAGCACAACTTCGGAATCCTCCAATCCAGCCAGTTGTTTGGCAATGGCTTTTCCTATCGCACCGGTCGCTCCCGTTACCAGGTAAACCCTTGCGTTGGAATTTTGGGTGGTTGAAATATCTGAAGAGGGAACAATTAATCCAGTAAAATCATACTATTATTGAAGAATAACATTATCTGCGTGTGTAAAAAAGTCTCATCGAGTGATTTGCCACTTGCCTATACCGGTCATTGTGAAATAGCGAATATTTCTGTGCATTAAACAGCTCACTGCCAACCCAGGCTGCCGCTAGCACATAAGAAGCTTTATTTTTGTACTTGCCCTCAGTAATCGATAAACTGCATCGCTTCTTGCCACCACGGATGCCATGGTTCCATAGGCAAGCTATTATGGCCCGCGTTTTCAAACCGCCAGAGCTTTTTTCGCTCCGACAAAGCATCGAACAAAGCCATCGTACGCCGATTCGGTATCACCTCATCCTGCCCAGCCAACAGCACCGCGATATGGCCTTGAAAATCGCGAAGCTTGGGAGCATTATCAAATTTATCCAGGAGCAGCCATCGAGCTAGGAAAAACCAGTAATGATGCTGCGCGACCTTGGCCATCGAATCGAACGGCGTTATTAACAGCAAACCTTTAACAGGAATCTCACGCGAAGCCACGATCCCCGCCACGACGCCACTGCCCAGTGATTCGCCACACAGAAACAAAGGTTCCTTAAATTCGCGCCACGCCATTTTTGCGGTGGCAATGCCGTCTTTGATCAGCGCCGCTTCGGAAGGTGTCCCACTGCGCACCCCGTAACCCGGATATTCGGCGATAATCACGCGGTATCCCAAGCGCTGTAATGCATCGATGTAATAAGTTCGATGTAGCGCAGAACCCGCATTGCCGTGAAAAACCAGCACCGTGCCTTTCGCATTTGTTAAAGGAATTCTACTCATCATGCCACGCAGCTCACTTGCGGACGGCCAAGGCTGCAAGTTTAAGCCCGCGATCAGCTCTTCTTGCTGCTCCTGCGTAAAACGGGCAGGGAAATACATCATTTTGCGTTGCAGCAAAAAAACCGCCAGCAGGATCAGTAAATAAATCAGCAAAAAATTCATAACTCGTGAAACCTTCATGGCGAATTACATGCGGACAGATTAATTTTATTATCTTCTATGTTAAATGTATTGCGCCATTTTAAAAACACAATAAGCATTGAAGTACGGCTAATTCCTGTTGCACTTCATGGATTAAGCCCTACCGTGTTCGCCAATCGGGATAACATCAAAAACAGACCGTTAGTCATTTGTGCAAACGGCACATAATTGAGTTTATCTGGCGTATCCTGAGCCGTATGGTAATAAGGATAACGATAGAAAGCAGTATCGGTAATCATGAAAGCCTTATAACCGTGCCGCCAAAATGCCAGATGATCACTCCAGGATACACCCGGCACAATGGCCAGAGTGGCAATGGATTGCACCGGAAAATCCGTGACCGAGGAAAACACCTTGACACAGTCCCGCATGATGCGCCGAGAGCGCAAGTTGGAAACAAAAGTAATAAAATTACCGGTATCTGGATAAAAATACTTCAGTAAAGGCGGATAAGTTTGGCTGCCTCGCTGGTTTCGATAACAACCGATGGTCTCCAGCGAAATCATAAAACGTATCGGATCGCCACGCTCCTTGGCGGCTTTGGCATACACCATGCTGCCCATGTTGCGCCAAAAGAAAAACGGGGGTTCTTCATTCACAAACGCGACAAAACGCAGACTGGTTTCAAGGGGAACTTCCTTGAACAAGCGAGAAAGTTCCAGCAACGCTGCAACACCGCTGCCATTATCATTAGCGCCCGGACTGCCTAAGACCGAATCATAATGAGCGCCAATCAGAATGACATCGTTGTTACGACCGTTGCCGGCACAAGTGATTTCAAGATTGGCGCATTCAATGCCATGCTCGGTATAAGTCTGTTTCCGGACGGCATAGCCTTGCTGGCGCCATTCCTCCGTAATATAAGCCTCAGCAGCATGCAGCGCATCGGGATGAAAAATATTATGCTCACCCATTTTACCGGCAAGCTCAAAGACATGTGCACGCAAGCGTTGTGTTGAAATTTCGTTCATGTTTCTGTGACAGCAAAGTGTACAATCCGTTGCAGACGAGGGTTGGAAAACAAATAGTTGATGAGAGAAATTTACAAATTATAATTTAGCTTACAGTAATCGACAAAAGTGAGGCAAATTCGCTTGCTTATATAAAATCTTTGACAGACAGCTCACAAATCTATGGTGATAACCGGTAGATCAATAAGAATGCGACTTACACGATGGAAATTGGGGGTGTAAAAATTTCCGTGTAAACCGCCGTTAAAAAATCTCTGGAAATCGATCCTCGTAGAGAATCATAAACTGATTCAGGGCGGGCTTCCAGTCACGGATCGGCATCGACCATTTCTTGGCGGCCTGTTCGATAGCTAAATACACCACTTTCATGGCCGATTGATCAGTAGGAAACAGCTTGCGCCGCTCGGTGGCTTTACGGATCACGCTATTTAGCGACTCAATGGCATTGGTGGTGTAGATAACTTTTCTAATCTCTTGGATCGACAATTTACGGTGCAGCAACCCAATCAGACGTATGTTGGCGATATCACCTACATTCATACCCTGGAAGGCTGGCTGCTGTACTTAGCCGTAGTGATTGATTTGTATCCTCGGCAGGTAGTCGGCTGGTCAATGGCTGAGCACATGAGAGCTAAATTGGTAAACGATGCGTTATTGATGGCAATTTGGAAGCGCAAGCCCCGTAAAGGCTTGATTTGGCATAGCGATAGAGGCAGCCAATACGCCTCCGACAGCCACCACGCGCTCTTGAAGGAACATGGCATTACCCAGAGCATGGGCCGCAAAGGCAACTGCTGGGATAGCGCCGTCTCAGAAAGCTTCTTTCATACCCTGAAAACAGAGCTGGTTCATCATCAGCACTATCAAACCAGGGCTGAGGCTAAGCAGGAACTATTTGAATACATTGAGGTGTTTTACAACCGTGAACGACTTCATTCGGCCAATAACTATTTGTCGCCAGTGGACTACGAGATGCAGCTAAAGTCTGCCTAACTTTGTGTCCGGAAAAGTGTTGACACATCATGGACTACACGGCGATACTTCAAGAACTCAACAAGGCGTCATTATTTGATTTACATCACTTGCAGTCGGTAATTTATCAGCAATTGCTCAATCCAGATAGGATAGGGCAGATTAAAGCGCAATTAAAAGTAGGCCAATCGATCAGCTATTTTGACTCACGATCCAATGACCTGGTTGACGCGGTAATTTTGAAAATCCAAAGAACCCGCTGTTTAGTTAAAAACACCAAAGACCCGAAATGCTGGAACCTGCCTTTTTATTGCATCAACCTGGATGAGGCCGACACCGATATTCATGCGGCGAAAAATGCACTTGGCATTCCTAAAACCAGTTTAAAACTGGGCGACAAGGTGGGCTTTAAAGATAATCAGCGGAACGGGCTGTTTGGCGAGGTGATACGTCTCAACCCCAAAAGAGCCACCGTCAAAATCAATGGACACGACACCTGGCTGGTATATTACAGAAATTTATTTCGCGTTATTGAAGGGGGAGCGGGCAACCTTCAAGAGCAAACTTTTATCCCCTATCAGCCCTAACTTGAAAAGAGCCTTAAGGTGCCTAAAAAACCCGAACTCCCACTGCGGGTGGAACTTAAACCCTCAAAGCGCTTAAAACAGCTGCTACTTGTAATGTATGCGCTGGCCTTGGCCGCAAGTCTCGCCAATGCCTTGCCGATTGCCGTCAAATTAGTATTGCTGACCGGCATAGGAATAAACCTGAGGTTTATAATCAAGCAGGTTAAAGATAAACACTATCTGATCAAACAGTCTGAAGGCTTGGGCTGGGAATTAACCGACGGCGATGATTTTAAACCGATCCAAATCCTGAATTCAACCGTCATTACGCGATTTGCGATATTTTTGCATTTTATCGATCAGGCAAAAAAACAGTCCCTGCTTATCGTCAACGATGCCTTATCCGATGACGATTACCGGCGTCTTATCGTCAGGCTGAAAACGGCCGGTAAACAATGAGTCAGTCGATCACTCGATACCGGTCGGGGTTACAAGCCCCGTCACGCTTCGAACTGCCTAACCACACTCGCGATACCTGATTGCAAAACGACCAAAGCGAACTTTGGACTCCAAATATCACCGATACCGGAGTTCAAAGCTTGCTTTGAATGCCAAAGCAGCGTTAGCCGGTGAAACCAGCGCAGACGTGAGTAAATGGTTACAAAAAATCATCTGATAATCTGTGAATCTGTGGCGACAAAATAGCCATTAAGCATTTACGATCAAACCCTTAATCACTCGCTTTCCAAACTATCAACCCGCTGAAAGCCTCTGGGTAATGCCGAACCCCGTTTGGCGCGGGTGCCGGAATAATGCTCGATGTCTGCGCCTTTAAGGGTTAACTGCCGTTTACCGGCGATGATTTTCAACTGGCTGTTTTCAGGCAGCGCCACCGCCGCGACTAGGTAATCTTTGCCCACACCGAGATCGGCGGTCGGGATTTGAATCAGCTTATTGCCTTTGCCCTTGGTCAGCGCGGGAAGTTCTGCCACCGGGAAAATCAGCAAGCGGCCTTGCAAAGTCACCACTGCAAGCGAATCGGTTTCACTGCGTATCGGCGCAGGCTTTAATACCTTAGCGCCTTCGGGCAGGGTAATCAGCAGTTTACCGGCCTTGTTTTTGCTCAATAATTCTTTTAGCTGAACCCGGAAGCCATAACCGAAATGGCTGGCCAGCACGTACCAGTCATCCGGCGATCCTGATAAAAGATGCAGGAATAACGACCCCGGCGGCGGATTGAGTCGTCCGGTCAGGGGCTCGCCCTGAGTTCTGGCCGAGGACAGATCGTGCGCAGCGGTGCTGTACGCCCGTCCGGTTGAATCGAGGATATAAACCGGCTGCGTACTCCGGCATTTGACCGCGTCCAGAAAGCCGTCGCCGGAACGATAACTTAAACTTGCAACATCGATGTCATGACCTTTTGCCGCCCTGATCCAGCCTTTTTCCGACAAAATGACGGTTAAGGGCTCATTAGTGATTAAGGCCGTCGTTTCCAAGGCCTGCGCCGCGCTTCTGGCAACCAGCGGCGAGCGGCGCGCGTCGCCGTATTTATCCCGGTCGCGCTCGAGTTCCGTTCTGATCAGTCGATTGAGCAAATGCTTCGAACCGAGAGTTTTTTCCAAGGCTGCGCGTTCCAGTTCCAGCTCATCCTGCTCGCCACGAATTTTCATCTCTTCGAGCTTGGCCAGATGCCGCAACTTTAATTCCAGTATCGCTTCGGCCTGAATGTCACTGATCCCGAAACGCTCCATCAGCACCGGCTTGGGATGGTCTTCGCTGCGAATAATGGCGATAACTTCATCGATATTCAGATAAGCAATCAACAAGCCATCGAGAATATGCAGCCTTGCCAGCACTTTATCCAATCGATACTGCAAGCGTTTGCGCACGGTTTCGGTGCGAAACGACAACCATTCGACCAGGATGCCTCTGAGACCTTTCACCTTGGGCCGCCCGTCCAGGCCGATCATGTTCATGTTGACGCGATAGCTTTTCTCGAGATCAGTGGTCGCAAACAAATGCGACATCACCTCATCTACATCGATCCGTTTCGAGCGGGGAATCACCAGCAAACGGGTCGGATTTTGATGATCCGATTCATCCCGCAAATCTTCAATCATCGGCAGTTTTTTCGCCAGCATCTGTGCAGCTATCTGCTCCATCAATTTGGCACCGGAAACCTGATGCGGCAGCGCGGTGATCACGATATTGCCGTCTTCCTGCTCGTATTTGGCGCGCATTTTGATCGAGCCGCCGCCGCTGATATACATTTTTTGTATCTCGTCAGCCGAGGTGATGATTTCCGCATCGGTCGGGTAATCGGGGCCTTGAATATGGGTAAACAATGTTTCCAGCGTACTGTCCGGATCGTCCAATAACTGGATGCAGGCATTGGCGACTTCCCGCAGATTATGCGGCGGTATATCGGTGGCCATGCCGACCGCGATGCCCATGGTGCCGTTAAGCAAGATATTCGGCAGCCGCGCAGGTAATAACACCGGCTCTTTCAGCGTGGCGTCAAAATTATCCGCCCAGTCAACCGTACCCTGTCCCAGTTCGCTTAACAAGGTCTGCGCATAAGCGGTCAGGCGGGATTCGGTGTAACGCATCGCGGCAAAGGATTTGGGATCGTCCGGCGAGCCCCAGTTGCCCTGCCCGTCCACCAACGGATAACGGTAAGAAAAATTCTGCGCCATCAACACCATCGCTTCATAGCAAGCGGAATCGCCGTGCGGATGATATTTACCCAACACGTCACCGACGGTACGGGCCGATTTTTTAAACTTGGCAACCGATGTCAATCCCAGCTCGGACATCGCATAAACAATACGCCGCTGCACCGGTTTTAAGCCGTCGGCGATATGCGGCAAGGCCCGATCCAAAATCACATACATGGAATAATCCAAATAAGCTTTTTCGGCAAATTCCTTTAACGGCAGTTGTTCAAAATTTCCCTGTATGATCATAAATTACAAGCCATCCTTGGGTAAATCCACATGCAAGGCGCGAATTTTCTCCAAGTTGTCCTGGCGCATGGTTTTGCGCAGGACCGCCGATTCATACAGTCTTATTTCCACCTCGTTATCCAGTTGCAATCTCGGCACTTCCACGGTTTTCCCCTGATCATCCATCGCCACCATCGTAAAATAACAGGACGTGGTATGCCTTTTTTGATCGGTTCTTAAATCCTCGGCAATCACTTTGACCCCGACTTCCATCGACGAATGGCCGACATAATTGACATGCGCGTAAAAAGTAACCAGCTCGCCGACATTGACCTGTTGTTTAAAAAACACCTGATCGAGCGCCGCCGTCACCACGTATTTTTTGCAATATTTCGCCGCACAGGCGTAGGCCACCTGATCCAGCAATTTCAATAAAGAGCCGCCATGTACGTTGCCGGAAAAATTGGCCATGTCCGGGGTCATCAATACCGTCATCGTTAAGGTTTTTTCTTGTTTGGTCATTAAATTCTCAGTTCGTAGGATGGGTAGAGCAACGCGAAACCCATCATAATTCAATCTCTATGTGATGGGTTTCG
>JAYTLW010000194.1:0-3249 GCA_043729025.1 Methylobacter sp. | reverse complement strand
ATCAGCCAGTATCGCTTTTTTGTCCACGTTTTTAACCGTGGACTTTTTGTTTCTTTCCTCTAACAGTTTAAAAATACCAACCGGAGGCTGGTTGCCTTTGGTTATCGGAACCGTGCTGTTCTTGATGATGACCACCTGGATTAAAGGCCGCGCCTTGCTGGCGGACTATATGGATGAGCGACGGATGCTGTTTGAGGACTTGGAAGAGAAGATTATCAGTCATCAGCCAGTCACCGTTAAAGGTTCAGCCATTTATATGGCTAAAAGTTTACATGGCGTACCCCAGGTGTTTTTGCACAATTTCGAGCATAACCATGTGCTGCATGAACAAATCGTCGTATTGACCATCGTCACTAAAGATGAGCCTTACGTAGATGTGGCGCACCGGATCAAAATTCGTGCGTTCGGCAAGGATAACAATTTTTACCGGGTTAAGCTTTATTATGGTTTCCAGCAAAGTCCCGATGTGAGGCAAGCTTTGGAGCAGTGCGTTCAGGAAGGCTTAAATATCGATTACAAGCAAACCTCGTTTTTTATCGGTAGCGAGCGATTGTCTTTCCGGAAAAAAAGCCCTATGCCTAAATGGCGTAGGCCTTTATTCAGGTTTTTATTCCACAATGCGTCAAGCGCGATAGAATTTTTTAAAATCCCCGTCGAGCGCGTCATTGAGCTGGGTATTCGTATCGAACTATAACGGCGTAAATGAATCGCCTTCTTTTTGGTACGCTAACTATTCGCTGCCGTTACTCACCCAATCGGTGCATGTAACCTTGCCCAAAGCCGTCGAAACCGCCGCTAATATCAAAGAGCAGTCCTTGCAACGGGGTATCGACGCGCAAGGCTTGATAACGCTGAATAAAATGCCTGTAGCCGATCTTGCCTCATTGGAAGCGATGTTGAAGGCTGAGCTGTTAAAAAATCCTGAGATCGGTTTGCATTTATACGCCGATCAGGATGTCGTTTATGTAAAAGTCGCAGCGGTCATGGCCACCGTACAACATGCCGGGATGCAGAAAATAGCCTTCGTGACTGTGCAGCAGTAGCGCTACAGGGGTTGCTTACTGTAGCGAGCCGATGGAGTCATGGTTCAACTTTGTAAGCCTAGCGGTCGGATGTCGCTTGAAGCATTTCAACTCAAGGGCGCCCCGTTATGTTAATATTGGCGTCTTGGATTTTTTAGCGCCGCCATCATGACCCATCTGCCCGTCCCCACTCAATTAATCGATCGCTACGGCAGAACCGTTGATTATTTGAGAATCTCCATTACCGATCGCTGTGATTTCCGTTGTGTGTACTGCATGGCTGAAGACATGACCTTCTTGCCTCGCGCACAAATTCTAACGCTGGAAGAGATTTATACGCTGGCGCAAGCCTTTGCCGAATTGGGCGTAAAAAAAATCAGGATTACCGGCGGCGAGCCTTTGGTCAGAAAAGGCGCCTTGGAGCTGCTGCATAATATCGGTCGTATCGAAAGTCTGACCGAATTGGTGATAACGACCAACGGCTCGCAACTTGAAGTGATGGCGGCGCCTTTAAAAGAGGCGGGCGTCAAACGCATCAATATCAGCCTGGATACGCTGGATGCCGATAAGTTTAAAGCGATAACCCGTACCGGCGATTTGCAGCAGGTGCTTAAAGGCATACAGGCCGCTAAGGCGGCAGGGTTTGAGCGGATAAAAATCAACGCGGTAATACTTAAAGATAAAAATCATCTTGAAGTGAACGATCTGGTTCAGTTTGCGGTCGATAACGCTATCGATATTAGCTTTATTGAGGAAATGCCGCTGGGTATCGTCAGCCAACATGACCGGGCGGACGCTTATTATTCCAGCGCTTTAATCAAGGCCGATTTGGCGCAAAACTTTGCTTTAGTGGCAAGCCTTGAAAAAACCGGCGGGCCGTCGAATTATTTTAATGTTACAGGCACACAAACCCGCGTCGGTTTTATTTCCCCGCACAGTGAGAATTTTTGCAGCACTTGTAACCGAGTGCGCGTAACTGTTGAAGGGCGGTTGCTGTTATGTTTGGGCAACGAGCATTCGGTCGATTTAAAGCAAGTCATCAGGGCCAATCCGGGCGATAGGGCTGTGCTGAAACAGGCCATCGTCGACGCGATGCTCATTAAGCCCGAAAAACACGAATTTAATATCCACGAGCAGCCGGTCATCCTGCGTTATATGAATATGACCGGAGGCTAAAGGTTCAAGGTTAAAGGTTCAAAACAGCAACGATTTGAATCTTTAACCTTTAACCTTGAACCTTTTACCTGAGATTTTCTAAATGTCTTTCGCCCAGCTCGGTTTAACCGAGGAACTCCTTAAAGCCGTAGCCGATCAAGGCTATGTCACACCTACACCGGTGCAACAAAAAGCCATACCCTTGATCCTTGAAGGCAAGGACGTGTTGGCAGGCGCACAAACCGGCACCGGAAAAACCGCCAGCTTTACCTTGCCGTTACTGCAACGGCTGGCCGAAAATCACGACCCGCATCAAAAGCCGCACCGGGTGCGCGCACTGATTCTAGTGCCGACCCGTGAATTGGCGGCACAGGTGTATGAAAGCGTAAAAACTTACGGCGCACATCTGCCCTTGCATGCAGAAGCGGTGGTCGGCGGCGCGAGTATCGGCATTCAGACCCGTCAGTTACGCCGGGGCTGCGACATTGTGGTGGCAACACCGGGGCGCTTGATCGACCATGTGCAGCAGCGCAACATCAATCTGTCCAACGTGGAAATACTGGTGCTGGATGAAGCCGATCGTATGCTCGATATGGGTTTTCTGCCGGATATTCGCCAAATTATGGCGCTGATACCTAAGCAGCGGCAGAGTCTGTTGTTTTCTGCGACCGTACCTAACGCCATCAAATCCCTGGCGGCGCAGTTGTTGAACAATCCGGTTGAAGTTGAAGTTGCCAAGCAAAACGCCACGGCTGACAATGTCTCGGAGCGTGTTTACGGCATCGGTCGCGAGTATAAGCGTGAATTGCTGTCTTATCTGATCGGCAGTAATAACTGGAAGCAGGTGCTGGTATTTGTGCGTACCAAACACGGTGCTGACCGTCTGGAAAAACAGCTGATTGAAGACGGCATCCGCACTGCGGCGTTGCATGGCGATAAAACCCAGGGCGCGAGAAACAAGGCGCTGGAGCAGTTTAAAACCGGTAAGGTGTCGGTCTTGGTGGCTACCGATATTGCTGCACGCGGCCTGGATATTGAAGACTTGCCGCATGTGGTGAATTTTGATTTGCCG
>JAYTLW010000193.1:0-1868 GCA_043729025.1 Methylobacter sp. | reverse complement strand
TGGCTGGAAGCCTATTTCAATGATGAGTTGTTGCCGATTTTAACGCCGGTAGGACTGGATTCTGCCCACCCCTTTCCGCGCATACTCAACAAAAGTTTGAATTTTATTATTTCCTTGACAGGGAAAGATGCATTCGGAAGGAATAGCGGCCGGGCAATTTTACAAGCGCCCAGAGCCTTGCCGCGCATCATTCAATTGCCTGCCGAAGAAACGGCAAGCGGATCGGCGAATTTTGTATTTTTATCATCGATTATCCACGCTTTTGTCGATCAGCTATTTAACGGCATGAGTGTTAAGGGATGCTATCAATTCCGAGTCACCCGAAACAGTGATTTTTTTGTCGATGATGATGCCATTGATGATTTATTGTTGGCTGTTGAGGGCGAGCTGGCCATGCGTAATTACGGCGATGAGGTTCGCCTGGAAATTGACGCCAAATGCCCGGATGAAACAGTCACGTTTTTGCTCGATCGTTTTGAAATGACCCGTGACCGTTTGTTTCTGGTCGATGGGCCGGTCAATTTAAACAGGATTCAGGAAATTAATGATCTGGTCGGTCGGCCTGATCTTAAATTTCCCCCGTTCAAACCCGTGGTGCCGCAACAACTGGAGCGCAGCAAAGACATATTTGCAGCGATTAGGCGTCACGATATTCTGCTGCACCACCCGTTTGAGTCTTTTATTCCGGTCGTTGAATTTATTCGCCAGGCGGCAATTTCTCCTGAAGTGCTGGCTATTAAGCAAACCTTGTATCGCACCGGAGCCGATTCGCCCATAGTCAGCGCCTTGATTAAGGCGGCGAGAGCCGGCAAGGTGGTGACAGTGGTTATCGAATTGAGGGCGCGTTTTGATGAAAAAGCCAATATCGGTTTAGCGGCCAAATTACAGGAAGCCGCCGTGCATGTGGTTTATGGCGTGGTGGGTTATAAAACCCATGCCAAAATGTGTCTGGTATTACGACGGGAAGGCAAGCAACTGCGTAATTATGTACATCTGGGTACCGGGAACTATCATCCGAAAACGGCGCAGATTTACACCGATTATGGCTTGTTTTCCTGTGATAAAGAATTAGGCGAAGATGTACGGCGCGTATTTGCCCAACTGACCAGTTTAGGCAAGGTTACTCAATTGAATAAATTGCTGCAATCGCCGTTTACTTTACATAGCGGCTTGATCGACAAAATTGAACGGGAAATAAATTATGCTAAAAATGGCAAACCGGCAAAAATATTGATTCAAGTGAATGCCATTGTTGAGGAGCAGTCCATCCAGGCGCTGTACCGCGCGTCACAAGCCGGGGTTGAAGTTAAGTTAATAGTCCGGGGAGTCTGTTGTTTAAAGCCCGGCGTTCCAGGGGTGTCCGACAATATAGAAGTGCGCTCCATTATAGGGCGATTTTTGGAGCATGCCCGGGTTTATGCGTTTAACAATGATGGTGATTGGGAAGTCTACGCGTCCAGCGCAGATTTGATGAATCGCAATATGTTCCGACGTGTTGAAATCTGTTTCCCCATTGAAAATAAAAAATTGCAAAACCGAATTTTGCAGGATCTGAATTTGTATTTAAAAGATAACACTCAAGCCTGGATTTTGCAGCCTGACGGCAGCTATCGGCAGTTGCATAAAGCCGATAGTGAAGAACCGATTCAGGCTCAGGTTGTGCTGATGCATGAGTTTCAATGACCCGTCCAGCTGAGCTTGTTAATACGGCAATCAGGTTCAGGCAAAAAACCGGCGCTCATATGACGATTCAGACTGCGCTTAGCGGGGAGGGGAGTCGCTATTTTTGCGAAAGCTTTTATGGGCATCCCTGCCCAACAAGCGGCAAAAACTACGCGACCGCTCATGCCTGCGGCAGCCCCAGCCGT
>JAYTLW010000192.1:0-21871 GCA_043729025.1 Methylobacter sp. | reverse complement strand
GGCGTATTATATAGGCTGTTATATTTATTGCAATAGTAATTCTTTAAAGCAGGCATGGCGCTCTTTCGCAGCGTCCGAGCGGAAGCAATCTTGGGCGATCACCGCAGATTCATGATCGGTGCAGATCAGAGCTCTTGGCGTAAGCAATATCCATGACGGTGTAGCGCATTTCATTAATGACGACTGTATCATCGACGGTTTTTTTAAGCAGCGCTCTTGCCAACGGCGAATCAAGGCTGATGCCGTGTTTTTGCAGATCCAGCTCATCGGCCCCGACTATGCGGTAGGTCACTGCTTCCCCGGTTACGCACGCCAAGGTTACGCAGGCGCTAAAATAAATCCTGTCCTGATCATCAGGCGCTTGAGATACGATGTTAAGAGCAGGCAGCCTTTTTTGCAGATAATGGATGCGCCGGTCTATGCCGCGTAATTCTTTTTTACGGTAAATGTACTCGGCATTTTCCGAGCGGTCGCCTTCCGCTGCGGCTGCCGATAATGCCAGGGTGACGGCTTTGCGTTTGCTCCACCGATCTTTCAACTCCATTTCCAGAGCTTGATAGCCTTCCCGGGTGATGTAAGGGGATGATACGGGCCCCGGCTGTTTCCAACGCGACATGGTTGATTTCCTGTAGATGATTTCGACGGATTGAAAGTTTTTTCAGACAAACGTGCAGCAACTCATTATCATAGTCGGCTTTTAATTTACCAAAAAGGTTTTATCATGCAAGTATCTGACAAGATGGCGGTCTCAATTCACTATACCTTGAGTAATGATGACGGCGAAGTGCTGGATAGTTCGATAGGTGATGAGGCCTTGGTTTATCTGCATGGCACCGGAAATATCATCCCCGGTCTGGAAACGGCGTTACACGGCAAAGCCGTCGGCGACAAATTTAAGGTGCGCGTTACAGCCGAACAGGCTTACGGCGAACAAAAGGATGACATGATACAGGTCATCCAGCGGGAAATGTTTGAAGGCATCGATGAAATTGAAGTCGGCATGCAATTTCATGCCGACATCGGTTCCGGCCCCGGCGAGGTGACTGTCGTTAAGATCGACGGCGATGCCATCACTATCGACGGGAATCACCCCTTGGCAGGAGTGGCCTTAACTTTTGATGTGGAAGTGGTGGCGGTTAGACCAGCGACTAAAGAAGAAGCGTCGCATGGACATATTCATGGCGCAGGCTGCCATCATTAAGTAAAAGTTAAGTGTGGCAACCCTTCTACCAAAGCCTTGAGTAATTCAGCGGTATCGGCCATGCCTTTATGGAGATGCCGCTCAATTTCCGCCATGGTAATTTCACCTTCCGATTTTCCTGCGGCCCAGTTTGCGATGACGCAGATCACCGCATAATCCATACTGAGTTCTTTGGCCAGGGCGGCTTCCGGCATGCCGGTCATGCCGACCAGATCGCAGCCGTCTTGTTCCATGCGCCGGATTTCTGCGGCGGTTTCCAGGCGCGGGCCTTGGGTGCAGCCGTAAGTGCCCAGAGGGCTTATTTTTATATCGGCATGGGCTGCGGCCCTGATTAAGCAGGAACGCAGTTTTTGGCTGTACGGATAGCTAAAGTCTATGTGGGTGACGGTCTCGTCTTCAAAAAAAGTATGCTTGCGGCCATAGCTATAATCGACAATCTGGTCGGGGATGGCGATATGCGCAGGCGCCATGTCGCCGGTAATGCCGCCCACTGCGGCGACGGCGATAATCTGATCAACGCCGAGTTGTTTAAGTCCCCAGATATTAGCCCGGTAATTTATTCGGTGCGGGGCGATTCTGTGCGGATTGCCGTGTCTGGCCAGAAATAGTACCGGGATGTTATTCAGCTCGCCGGTCACAAATTCGGCGGAAGGAGCACCGTAAGGCGTGGTCAATTGCTCGCGCTTGATGATTTTTAAGTCGCTAAGTTGGGTCAGGCCGGTGCCGCCGATGATGGCTAGTTGGGTCATGATGTGTGCTCCGTGCAGGCGTAAATGCCCGCTGCGTTGCGTAAATAGCCCTTGTAGTCCATGCCGTAGCCGAACAGATAACGGTTTTCTACTCTCAGCCCGATAAAATCGGCGGTGACTGGTTTTTGACGATCATGGTCGAGTATTTTATCCACCAACACCGCGCTGTAAACCGCTGTCGCGCCTTGTTCCCGGCAATACTCGTAGAGGGCTGCCAGGGTTATGCCTTCATCGAGAATGTCATCGACAATCAACACGGTTCGGTCTTTAAGCGGTGTTTCCGGCTTCACCAACCATTCGATGCCGCCGCCTGAAGTTCGATTCTGATAACGGCTGGCATTGATCGCATCAATCGTTAAGGGGATGGTTAATCGGGTCAGCAATTTGCCTGCGGTGACGATGCCGCCGTTCATGACGCAAAGTAACAGCGGGTTGCGGTTGGCTAGCGCGATGTTAATGGCCTCAGCCATGTTATCGATGGCGGCTTCAACTTCTTGTTCGCTGTACATCAAAGCAGCTGTAGCCTGGACGTGTTTGATTTCTTCAAGCATGTTTATAGGGTGTGGTTGATGATGAGGGTTGATAGCTGCCGCCATTTATCAGACTGCATCAACCGCTCGCGGTTCATTTGCGGTTGGCCTTGCATCCGGTTGAAGCGCTGCTCCCTGACCGGATCTTGGCTTATCGGCAAGGCGCTTAGCACCTGCTCGGCGGCGGCCGGGTTGTTGCACACCAGGATCATATCGCAGCCAGCCAGTTGCGCAAGGCGCGCGCGTTCCGGAAAGTCGCCGACCGAGGCCGCGCCTTCCATGCTCAAGTCGTCGCTGAACACCGTGCCCTTAAAGTTTAATTCCTTGCGTAAAATCTGTTGTATCCAGAACGGCGAGAAACCGGCCGGATTCGGATCGATGTTAGGATAAAGCACATGCGCGGGCATGATGCCTTCAAGACCTTCGGCGATCAGTTGTTTAAAAGGCACCAAGTCTTTTACCCTGATGCTGTCCAGATCCCTTTCATCTATGGGCAAGGTCAGGTGTGAATCTAAGGCGACGCCGCCGTGCCCGGGAAAATGCTTGCCGGTTGCGGCCATGCCGGCTTCTTTCATGCCTCGTCTAAATAAACCGGCAAGTTGCGTTGCCAGCGTTGCATCGGTTGAAAAAGAACGATTGCCGATGATTTCACTCAGGCCGCAATCAATATCCAGAACCGGGGCAAAGCTGAAATCAACGCCGACGGCCAGCAATTCGGCGGCCATCAACCAACCTGCTGATTGGGCCAGTTCCGGCACATTGGCGTAGCTGGACGCAGGCGGCAAGCGGGTAAAGCCATGCTGAAAGCGCTGCACTCTGCCGCCTTCCTGATCGACAGCAATCAAAATATTGCCATGACGTGCCGCGCGAATGCTGTTAATCAGCTCGGTCACTTGTTCGGGATTTTGATAATTGCGCGAAAAAAGGATCACCGCCCCGGTGTTGGGATGATTTATTTTTTCTTTTTCGTCTTGCGCCAGAGTTAAGCCGGCAACATCCAGCATTATTGGGCCGATCGGGAGATTAGTTGTCATTGCCTGGTCATTATTTGGATTCGTTTTAAAATGGATGGGCTTGGCCTATACTAAACCCCTATTTTCTAGTTACACGGAGTCTGTTATGCGTTTATGGGTCGCGGTATTAAGTTTTATGCTCATGTCTGTTGCTGTTGCGAATGAGGGGGCAAAAGAATCAGAAGCGGAAACAGGTATAAAATATATGGAGATGAGCCCTAAGTTTACCGTTAATTTGGCGGAACCAAAAAAGTTTTTGCTGGTTAATGTGCAATTATTGGTTGAAGGCGCAGACACTATTGAGTCGGTAAAAAAACACATGCCCGCATTAAGGCACGCATTAATCATGCTATACAGCGGCAGACCGTCCGCAGAATTGCAAACCATGGAACAACGCGAGGCGTTGCGGCTTGAAACGACTACGGTTATACGCGAGACGCTGGAAAAAATGGCAGGCGCACCGGCTGAGAAAGATCATGCCGAGGAAGGTCAACCTGAACATAGCGAAGGCTTTAAAGAAGCCTATTTTACCGAATTTCTGGTTGATTGAGTGTTCAAGTCTAAAGGCCTGTTTTACAGTCTGAGTTGTTCTTTAAGCTTGACTAGGTTATCTGCAATTTGCCGTTCCGTGTAAGGCACGGCGGCGAATTTCCCCCAGATAGGCGCAGGCCAGGCTTTGTCGGTTTGATAGCGGACGACATGGTGGATATGCAGTTGCGGAACCAGATTGCCTATGGCGGCAATATTCATTTTGTCGGCTTGATAAAGCGTGGCCAAGTTTTCGGCAAGAAAGCAAGATTCCTCGGTCAACAAGCCACGCTCTATTTTGCTCAACTGATAAATTTCCTGTAAATTCGCCCGTTCCGGCACCAGTATGAACCAGGGATACTGGCTGTCATTCATCATTAATAGGCGGCATAATTCAAAACGGCCAACACTTAAGCAATCCTGCTCCAGACGCGGGTGAAGCTGAAAATTCATGATACTCTTTCCTTAAAAAAAACCGAGCAGGGCTTGAAAATAACCTGGCAATCAGTTTAACTTAAACTGTGTGACGGGAATATAACAATAACAGGAACCTAATTTTATGTCTGCCATAACCCTTTCTGCTCATGATAAGCCTGATGATAACCAGCTGACCGTCTCGTTCCGGTTGTTGTTGGGGCTGTATGCCATCATTCCCTTGTGTTTATTGCTACAGTTGCTTGACGTCTGGTTTTGGCACGGGTTTTTACAGCAGAATTTACCGGACAGTCCCAAACAGTTTTTAGTGTTTCAAATTATTTTCGGCACGCCGCATATCGTCGCGAGCTCAATCTTGCTGGCGAGCAACACCGACTATCTGAAATTTTATAAATTGAAAATCCTAGCTATGACAGCCGTTATTATCCTGGTGTTCGGCGTGGGCAGCCTGTTTATTCCCTATCAGGCGCTCTACGTCACGGTGGCTGGCTGGACCGTGTACCACGTACTCAAACAGCAGCTGGGTGTGGGTCGGGGTTTGTGCCGCATGCCCGACTGGGTTTTTTATCTGTTATTGTGGCTGAGCGTGTCGGCGGGAATTTTCGTGTACATCGGCATATTCATGATAAACAGCCTGGATCTTCACCAGCTGGAATGGATAAAGCAGGTGTCGGGCGGTTTATGTATAGCACTGATTTGCACTGCGCTGGCGTGTCAGCGCAGTGCGACCACGGCCTTGGGCAAATGGTTTTTGTGGAGCAATGTGTTGTTGGTGTTAAGCAGTTTTTATCTTTTTGTTCAGCAGTATTATTTTCTCGCGATTTTAGTGCCCAGACTGGTACATGACGCGACGGCCTATATTTTCTATGTGGCGCATGATTACAATAAACACCACAAGCAACCTCAGAATTTGATGTATCGCACTGCGGCGCGGTTTCATCTGCCGATTTTTATGGTGTTGCCGCTGTGTTCATTTTTCCTGGCGTATGTGTTGCAAGCTTACGGGGATGGCGCGGTCAACGCGGCAACCCAATTCTTGTTCGGCGTGGAGATTCGTAAAGCGATCACCTTAGGCCTACTGGGCTATCTGGCGTTAATGCATTATTACACCGAAGCTTTTACCTGGAAGCAGGGTTCGCCTTACCGGCGCTTTATTGCCTTTTCAAAATAAGCAGGTCGTAGGCGCGAATTCATTCGCGCTTAAACTGGCAAATATCGCCCAATAATAACCACTAAGGAAAATGACTATGCACGACACCCTGGCCGTCGCCGTCAGTTGCCTTTTAATACTCGCTTATTATTTGTATTTGGGCCGACGAACCCGGCGTTCACCCCTGTCCAGCGTACATGCGGTCAATGCCGGGATTCGAGAACGCTGGGTCGATATGATAAGGCGTAGCGGCAAGCTGGACATCCTTGCCATTCAAACCATTCGCAACTCGGTCATGGCCGCCAACTTCATGGCCACGACTGCGATATTGTTGATCATCGGCCTATTAAACATCGGCGATAAAATCGGGCTGTGGGTGGTCAACAGGCAGCCAATTTTGTTAATCGAACCTGCGGAGTTATGGCAAATAAAGCTGGGCTTATTGCTCTTGGACTTTGCTGTGGCCTTTTACTGTTTTTCCATGGCGATACGCCTGTTCAATCACGCCGGTTATATCATTAATCTTCCGGACGACGCTTCAACTGACGGGGAGATATACCAGCAAACCTGCGCTTATTTAAACAGGGCCGGCAGCTACTATGCGATCGGCACCCGAAGCTTCTTTTTCAGTTTGCCGATCGTATTATGGTTTTTCGGCCCCTATTTTCTGGTTCTGGCTACATTCGGTCTGATTGCAGGGCTCACACTATTCGACAGGGCGCCCAGCTAACGCTACGGCAGGCGAAAGGTTTTTTCGCCTTTCGCCTTTCGCCTTTCGCCTTTCGCCTTTCGCCTTTCACCTAATAAATCATTCTTCCTTCATAAAGCGTTTGGCATAGCATTCCAGATGAGGAATATCGATGCGATAGCCTTTAAGCATCAAATGCCAGTACAACCACGGAAAGCCGGTGGTTTTACCCCACCACCAGATAGCGCGGCTTTTTCTGGGATCCAGGCAAGGAAAAGACGGCGTTACCTTGCAGTCATAGGCAAACTCAGCCAGCATCACGGTATTAAGCGAGGTGGTTAACGGGCAGGAGCCGTATCCGTCATAGCCTTCCTGGAGATCCTTGCTGCTCTTCAGATTAAGAATATTGTCGACCACGACCGGCACTTGCTTGCGCACTGCGGCGGCGGTTTTGGCATTGGGTGTCGAACCCGCATCGCCCAGACCGAAAATATTGGGGTATTTATTATGTTGCAGGGTTTTAGGATGGACATCAACCCAGCCTGCGGCATTGGCCAACGGGCTGTTTTTAATGAAGTCCGGCGCACTTTGCGGCGGTGTGACATGAATCATGTCGAAGGCTTTACTGATACGCTGCTTGTTGCCGTCGCTGTCGGTGGCTTCGAAGGTGGCGATTTTCCCCGGGCCGTCTATCGCCACCAGATTGTGGTTGAAATGGGTAATAATGCCGTAGCCTTCGACCACTTTCATCAAGGCTTTGGCGAAAAACGGCACACCGAACATGGCGGGCCCGGCATTTAAAAATTCGATGTTAAACTTGTCCAGGGTACCTCTTTTACGGAAACGATCCGCCGCCAGATACATGATTTTTTGCGGCGCGCCGGCGCATTTGATCGGCATCGGCGGCTGGGTAAACAGCGCCGTACCTTCCTTAATATTTTGGATACATTCCCAGGTGTATTCCACGGTAGCGGCGGAATAATTGCTGCACACATTATTTTTGCCCAGCGTTTCTTTAAGTCCTGCAATCTTGTCCCAATCCAGTTGCAATCCGGGACAAACCACCAGGTAGTCGTAACTGAGCGTGTCGCCGGAACGCAAGCTAAGACTGTTGTCATCCGGCTGAAAGCTTTCTGCGTAATCCTTGATCCAGGTGACGCTCGGGTGGATTAAATCGGCCTCATTGCGGAGCGTTTGCTTCAAGGTATAAGCGCCGCCGCCGACTATAGTAAAACCCGGTTGGTAATAATGCTGTTCAGACGGCTCAATAATGGCGATATCAATACCAGCGTTTTGACGGCGCATATTATTAGCGACGGAAACGCCTGCTGCACCGCCCCCGACTATCAAGATGCTATAGTGTTGTTGTGACATGAGTTCCTCCAGTTATTATTGGTATTTTGAGTATAAGGTGGCGAGACCTCAATTTCCAGCCCATTGCAGTTTAACTTAAGACTTACGCCTGCACCATTATGCTTTTTGCCAGGCATCAAAACCACCCGCCATGGACAGGACATTGTTGTAACCCAACTGCTGCATGGTTTGTGCCGCCAGCGCAGAACGGCCGCCGCTACGGCAATACACCAGCACCGCTTTGGATTTGTCCGCAAGCTCCGGGATAGCGCCGATTTTAAACTCCAGCACACCGCGAGTCACGAGCAATGTCTTGTCAATGTGTGCGGCGCCGTATTCGCTGGCTTCGCGGACATCGACAACCACGATATTGCCTTCTGCCAACAGCTGTTTAGCGGTAGTTACCGTCACTTCGCTTATGTGTTGCTTAGTAACGTGCATGAAATAACTTGGGCATCTGTAGGGGCGAATTCATTCGCCCTGGGCGGATAAATCCGCCCCTACACACCATACAAAGTTTTAAGTTGCTCGAGTTATTTCGTGCACGTTCCTTAGCTTCGGCTACCAGGTCTTGAGGAGTAATTATATTGTCTGCAAGAATATGCGGTTGGTACAGCTTCACCAATAGATGAGCAAGTCTACCGTGCCGTTAAGCCCTATGGTATGCTTGGTTTATAATAAGCTGTATCTAAATGAGGTGCTTCATGTCCGCCGTACTTACACCCACTCATTACACCGCCGAAGACTATTTAACCCTGGAACGTAGCGCGTCTTGCAAAAGCGAATTCCACGACGGTCAAATCTATGCAATGACCGGCGCAAGCCGGGAGCATAATCTTGTTTCTGGGAATATTTACCGGGAACTAAGTCAGCAACTAAAAAAACGCCCCTGCGAAGCCTATATCAACGATATGCGCGTCAAGGCAGCCGAAGCGCGCAGCTACCATTATCCTGACATCGTTGTTGTCTGCGCTACGCCGCAATTTGAAGATGCCCATGTCGATACCTTGCTCAATCCTACTGTGCTGATTGAAGTATTGTCTCCTTCCACCGAAGCGTATGACCGGGGCGGGAAGTTCGCCCATTATCGTAAAATCCCTACATTGCTGGAATATCTGTTAGTGAGCCAAGACCAGCCGAGTATCGAACGCTATCTGCGGCAAGGCGACGTTTGGATATTAACGGAGGCCGTGGAGCTTAAAGCTACTGTGCCGCTGGATAGCATAAATTGCGTACTCAGCCTGAGCGAAGTTTACGACAAGGTGCTTGATGATGATTGGGCAGCGCAAACCCTGTAGGGTGCATCGCACACCCATGTTCTTAGCTGGTTTGTTTTAGAATTTCACTAACACCCAAGCTCAAACTTGAAAGTGCGCATAGGACTGTCGGGCATAAACAGCGAGACCTAGCTTGTTTTTTCATGAGGGTGTGCAAAGTTCGCTTCGCCCATTATCAACGCTTAATACTTGCTCAATAACATGGAATAATAACCGGCAGCGTGTCGCCTAAAGCGCCTGCTTCTGGTAACCTCTAGCCACCTTAAACTGCTGAACTAATCACCATGGCGCAATACATCTATTCAATGAACCGGGTCGGCAAGATTGTCCCGCCCAAAAAATATATCCTCAAAGACATCTCGCTGTCTTTTTTTCCCGGCGCAAAAATCGGCGTACTGGGCTTAAACGGCTCAGGTAAATCGACGCTGCTGCGCATCATGGCGGGCATCGATAAGGAAATTGAAGGCGAGGCTATCCCGCTCAAAGGCATTAAGATCGGCTATCTGCCGCAGGAGCCGCAACTCGATCCCAATAAAACCGTGCGCGGTAATGTCGAGGAAGCGGTCGCGGAAATCAAGGCGACTCTGGAACAGCTTGATGCGGTCTATGCGGCTTACGCGCTGCCCGATGCCGATTTCGACAAACTGGCCGCCGATCAGGCGCGGCTGGAAGACATCGTCAATGCCTGCGACGGTCATAATCTGGAGCGCAAGCTAGAAGTCGCCGCCGATGCATTGAGGCTGCCGGATTGGGATGCAAATGTCACTACTTTGTCGGGCGGTGAAAAACGCCGCGTGGCGTTGTGCCGGTTGCTGCTGTCCAACCCCGACATGCTGTTGTTGGACGAACCGACCAACCATTTGGACGCGGAATCGGTCGCTTGGCTGGAACGGTTCCTGCACGATTATCCCGGCACCGTGGTTGCGGTCACCCATGACCGATACTTTTTGGATAATGTGGCCGGCTGGATTCTGGAACTGGACAGAGGCTCCGGCATTCCGTGGGAAGGCAATTACTCCAGTTGGTTAGAGCAAAAGAGCAACCGCCTGTTGCAGGAGGAGAAACAGGAATCTTCCCGCCAAAAAGCCATGAAAGAAGAGTTGGAATGGGTGCGATCCAATCAGAAAGGTCGCCATGCCAAAAGCAAGGCCCGATTGGCCAGATTTGATGAATTGTCGTCAACCGAAGTGCAAAAACGCAACGAGACCCAGGAAATTTATATTCCACCCGGCCCTCGCCTGGGCGACGTGGTGATTGAAGCCGATAACATCAGCAAGGCTTTCGGCGACAAGCTGTTATTCAACGGCTTGAGTTTTAAACTGCCGCCCGGCGGCATCGTCGGCATTATCGGCCCGAACGGCGCGGGTAAAACCACGCTGTTCCGGATGATGGCCGGTGTGGATAAGCCCGATTCGGGTGCCTTAACACTAGGGCAAACCGTTCAACTCGCCTATGTTGATCAGTTGCGTGACGACCTGGATCCGAAAAAAACCGTGTTCGATGAAATTTCCGACGGGCTGGATTTGATTACCGTTGGCAAATATGAAACACCATCACGGGCTTATGTCGGTCGTTTTAACTTTAAAGGTGCCGACCAGGGAAAACGTATCGGCGATCTTTCCGGCGGCGAACGCAACCGTGTGCATTTAGCCAAGCTGCTTAAAACCGGCGGCAACGTGCTGTTGCTTGATGAGCCGACCAACGATCTGGACGTTGAAACCCTGCGCGCATTGGAAGAAGCGTTGTTGGCCTTCCCCGGTTGCGTGGTGGTTATTTCGCATGATCGCTGGTTCCTGGATCGGATCGCCACGCATATGCTGGCATTTGAGGGCGACAGTAATGTGGTCTGGTTTGAGGGCAACTATGAAGATTACGAAGCCGACCGACATCGCCGCTTGGGTAGTGATGCGGATAATCCGCATCGGTTGAAGTATAAGAAGCTGACTGGGTAAGAAGCGCCAGCCCCCTCTCCTGCTGGACGACTGCATGGACGCAGGAGGTAAAGCAATGTCTGGAACAGTTGCCGAGAGGGTTGGGGTGAGGAGATTAAAATCAACTTTTTATATTCCCCCTCATCCCAGCCTTCTCCCTCTGGAGAAGGAGTAACCGTGCTTACGTAGATTTTCAGCCCTACCCCGCAAACACCACATCAAAGCGCTTCATCAACCCGGCTATATCCTTCCGGTAAAACTCCTGCACCGGCAAACACAAGTCGCCCGGCTTTAAGCCTCGCTCCTGTAGTGACTCCACTTCGGTGTAGATGTCGTTAACATCGTAGATTTTTAGCGCCTTAAAAATGGCTGAGGTATCTTTCATGCCTAAGCTTTCCGGATTTTGACCGTTTTTCAGTTGAAACACGCCATCGTCCAGCAACAGGATACTGACATGCTGGTCAAACGCGGCGGTGGTCAGAATAATATCCAGCATTTCCTGAACCTGTGCGCCGCTGTGCGGCGGTTTGCGCAGTACGAATAAATAACGCTTCATATCCTCACCCGAATACGATAAAGCGGTCGGCTTCCAGCGTGGCCTCGACTAATTGTCCCAAACCGGAAATGCGAAAACCCTCGGCCAAATCGTTATCCTGTTTGCCCTGCCGCTGGGCCTCGTCGATACATAACAAGCCACGCCGTTGCGCAGCGGAAATGCACACAACCAAGTCAATCTGATGCAGTCTTGCCAGCTCGCTCCATTGCGCGGTGAACTGGAGTTCGTCATCCGGCGGCGTAGCGTATTTGAACGCATGGTAAATGCCGTCGTGATAAAAAAACACCCGGAATACTTCATGTTCTTGGGCCAAGGCGGCCTTGATAAATTGATAGGCTGTGTAGCCGGCATTCGACTGGTAGGGGCTGGCGTTAATTTGAATGGCGAATTTCATTGGGTTATATCACAGGAAGATCTTCAATAAGCCGGACGGGGCATGTTGCCCCGTCCGAAACGTTTTGCGTTGGTTAATGCGAAAACATTCCAAAACGTTACGAGCGGGGTTGCAAACCCCGCCCCGCCTAGTGGGTGCATATGTTTCTAACAATAACCGCTCAATCCCGCTTAATCCCGCTTAATCCCATTAAAATAAAGCGTAGCACCAATCACCGCAGCCGGCGCGACGATAATATTCAGCACCGGAATGGTCAGTCCCAGCACCGCCAGTCCACCAAAGCTTAATGCACCCAGCCTGACGCTGTTGACCAGGTTTTTCTGTTCGGAAAACAACACGCCCTGATTTTCCAAGGGGTAAGCGAAATATTCCAGCGCCATGCCCCAGGCCCCGAACAGCGCCCATAAGAAAGGTGCAATGACATTGATGCCGGGGATAATCGACAATATCAGCAGCGGCAAGGCCCGGGTCGCCAAATAGCCGATGCGTTTTGTTTCCGCAATAAGGACTTTAAGCACCGGCTGTTCGGCGCTTGCAAGCGCCTGTCCGTTTACCATCGCCAGCGTTTTTGCCGATAATTTGCCGTAAAAGGGTGCGGCCAAGAGATTGGCTAACACCGTAAAGCTGAAAAACCCGGCGATAAAAAAACTGATGAAAAACAGCGGCCATAAGATCCAGCTCAGCCATTGCAGCCAGCCGGGGATGAATTGATCGATCAGCTCTGCAATATAAAAATAACTTAAAGTCAGGGCAAGGCTATACAAAACCAGATTGATCAACACCGGAATGACGATAAATTTGCGCAATTCCGGGCGGGTCAATAATTTCAGGCCCTTCAACAAAAAGCCGATGGCTAGTAGCGGATTATTGCCTTTTTTATCAAATTGCATTTTTTAAACTCCTCAGCCCGTACTCGGAAGGGTTCAATACGACTCCGCGTTCGGTGACTATCGCCGCAATCAATTCCGCCGGAGTCACGTCAAACACCGGATTCCAGGCGCCGACCAGGGAATCCTCGTGGTTATAACAGGGCGGCAATAATTCGTTCGGGTTGCGTTGTTCGATTTCTATCTGGTCGCCGTTGTCGATATTCCAGTCTATAGTCGTGGTAGGCGCTACCACCATAAATTTTACGCCATGCTCTTTGGCTAATACGGCCAAAGAATAAGTGCCGATTTTGTTTGCGGTATCGCCATTGGCGGCGATGCGATCCGCGCCGACGATGATCCAATCGATAGCGCCGGATTTCATTAGCCAGGCCGCCGCCGAATCGGCAATCAAGGTCGAAGGAATGCCGTCTTGCGCCAACTCCCAAACGGTTAGCCTGGCGCCTTGCAGCCAGGGCCGGGTTTCTCCGGCATATACTTTTATCGGCGCTCTTTGATAAGCGCTACGGATAACCCCAAGCGCCGTGCCATAACCGCCGGTGGCCAAGGCCCCGGCATTGCAATGCGTCATCACGCCTGTGGCGCCGAGCAGAATATCGGCGCCCAGCTCGCCCATTTTATGATTGGCGGCAATGTCCTCAGAATGGATTTTTTCTGCGTAAGCCAAAATAGCCGCCGGTGGATTATCCAAAGGTTTGGTCAGTGCGGACTTCATCTCGGCCAAAGCCCAAAACAGATTGACCGCCGTAGGTCTGGACGATGCCAGCATGGCCATGTCAGCCTCTACTTTTTTCCGCCAATGACTGGACTGAGCATAATGCGTCCGCACCGACAGCACCACGCCGTAAGCGGCGGCGATTCCGATAGCCGGTGCGCCGCGCACCCGCATACTGACAATGGCTTCGCTTACGCCTACCGCATCCTGATATTCGTCGTAAACGATTTTTTCCGGCAATTGCCGCTGATCCAGCACTCTTAAAGCATTGCCCGTCCATTGCAAGGCTTGTACGGTTTGGTGATTATGCATAGTCATCATAATTGGTAAAAAGTTATAATTTGGCAACCCAACACAGGAATATCTAATGACAGTTGTCGATACCCTCATCCATGCTCGCTGGATTATACCCGTAGAACCTTCATCCGTAACCTTAGAACACCATAGCCTGGTTATCGATGGCGGCAGGATTATCGACCTGCTGCCTACCGGACTTGCCCAGCAAAAATACCAGGGCACGACTACCGAAAATCTAGGAAACCACGCGCTGCTGCCCGGCCTCATCAACAGCCACACCCATGCCGCAATGACCTTGATGCGCGGTATCGCCGACGATTTGCCACTGATGGACTGGTTGCAACACCATATCTGGCCGCTGGAACAAAAATGGATGAGCGAGGCCTTCGTCAAAGACGGCGCAGATCTGGCGATAGCCGAGATGATACTGGGCGGCACGACCTGCTTTAACGACATGTATTATTTTCCGGAAATCACCGCAGCCCAGGCGATACAACACGGCATACGCGCCAGTGTCGGCCTGATTGTCATCGATTTTCCGACGGTCTGGGCCGAAAACAGCGAAGCCTATATTGAAAAAGGCCTGGCTGTGCACGATCAACTGCGCCATCACCCGTTGATTTCCACGCCGTTTGCGCCGCATGCGCCGTACACGGTGTCGGACGAACCGTTGCTGGCCATCAAGACCCTGGCCGATGAACTGGATCTTCCCGTACATATGCATGTCCATGAAACACTGCACGAGATCGAACTGGAACAAGAAAAAACCGGCATGCGGCCCTTGCAAAGGCTGCATGAACTCGGCCTGCTAAATCCCTCCTTCATCGCGGTGCACATGACCCAATTAAGCGATGACGAAATCGACCTGTTTGCCAAATCCGGCGCGCATATCGTGCATTGCCCGGAATCCAATTTAAAACTGGCCAGCGGCTTTTGCCCAGTCGCCAAACTTATCGAGGCCGGCATCAATGTGGCCTTAGGCACCGACGGCGCGGCCAGCAACAACGACCTGGATATGTTCGGCGAAATGCGCACTGCGGCCTTGCTCGGCAAAGCCGTTGCGGGGGATGCCAGCGCTATTCCGGCCATGACCGCCCTGCGCATGGCGACCATCAACGGCGCCAAAGCCTTAGGCTTAGATCATGAAACCGGTTCTTTAAGCATCGGCAAAGCCGCCGATGTGATTGCCATTGATTTATCGCTTTTGGAAACCCAACCGTTATATTGCCCGGTTTCGCAGATTGTTTATGCCTCCAGCCGTCAGCAAGTCACCGATGTCTGGGTGGCGGGCAAACGTTTGTTAAAGCAGCGTCATCTGACTACGGTCAATGTTGACGAGTTGAGGATCAAAATCGCCGAATGGCGAGAGCGCTTGGCGGGTTGATTTTTAGTTTTAAGACAATTTTCTACTGCATTTGCATCATTCGAAATGACTAATGATGTCCATGCGTTGATGAGGAATGCCGATAATATCGATGCCACTTTTTGTAATGGTATAGAAAATCACATGCCTCCATTCTGGAAAACTATAATAGCCGGATTTAATGTCATCCCGTTGTTTACCAAGCTGTGAATTTCCTGCAAGCCACGAAAAACGAAATATCATTAAGCGGATGTATCTATCTGCCTGCTCCAAACCCCATTCATGAAATGAATATAACCAGATTTGTTCAAGATCATTTTCAGCCAGCTGCCTGATGCGATAGCTTGGCGTCATTTGATGTGTTTTTCATGCATTGCCGCAATAAAAAAATCCCCATCAAAATTTCCTACCACCGGACTGTCTTCTCCAGCTTGGAGCTTTAGTCTCAATGCTTGAAGCTTAGCCTCATCCTCTTCAAGTTTTCGAAGGCCCGCACGAATAACTTCACTAACAGACTGGAATCTTCCTTCCTTTATTTTTTCAAGCACGAATCTGTCAAAGTGCTCACCCAACGTGACGGATGTATTTCTGGGCATAATGTTGATCTCTCAAAATGTATTAAATATTAATACCCAAGATTTTAAAAGTCAAAATTTAAGCTTGGGCGGGCAACATCTATTCATTTCCCTACATTTTGGCGCTCGATGAGACGGCGATGGAGAAAACCGAAATCTGCAGCCATATTGGAGCATAGGTATGTCGGGCTTAAACGGCATGCCCAACATGACTACAATAAAAGCTTGACCATGCACAATGAAAGCCCCTAATTTTTTAATTCCCACGCCGCTCGTGGGAATCAGGTAAATTTTATGCACTGGCGATTCCTGAACATTGACTTTCAATAAAGTCGATGACTTCCACACATTTTTCAAAGTATTTCTTTACTTGAACAACAGAAATACTGGTGTTCTTACCATGAGCAATAGCATGTCTATTTCTCATGATCGAATCTATTGCATCCTTCCTGCTTGTATCATTCAAGAAAAATTCTTCGAGCTGACTCCCCCATTCCTTTTTGAAATTTGATGCAGTTTCTATGAATTTTTTTGAATTTGGATTTTGAATTTTTTTAAGTACCGATATTGTATATTGCGCTACATGTGGAGAGGCGGCATCAGTTACAAATTTTACATAAACCTCACTAATTGCATTTTCAAGGAAACCAGACACAAGGATGCAAATATATTTCCCCCAATGCCCTTGAAGTTCAAGATCACCACCTGTTGACAAAGCAGTCTGTTTAAGTAGTAAGTTTATCTGCTCATGTTGCTTAATTAAGTCACGACTTTTCATGATCTTTCTAAGCTCTTACTTAAATGCTTCAATTGCCAACTCAATTCTTGATTTTAGAGATGCTTGATTTGCAGTTGATTGGGATATAGCTGATAAAAAATCAGGGTTAGATTCCAGTAAGTTATAACCAGACTGAAGCTTGTCTAACGTGGGATCAATTCCATTACGTATTGAATATGCTAATCCAAGCATCGCTGCTTCATAGAATGCCACATTCAATGCTGCTCCTCGTCTAAATGGACGACCGTTTGATAACATGCTAAACAGATCGCAACAACGTTTAAACAAGACCGAATAATCTTCTATTTTTCCATCCTTGTCCTTGCGGTGTCGTTTACAAAACATGCTTATAAATTCAGTCATCGGCTGTTTATAATCTTCATAACCTTCAACCATGGCAAAAAATCGCAAGATTAATTCTTGATCTTTCATCCTATCATTCGCTTTTCCATAGATTTTTCGCCAACTAGGATGCATATTTATAACTTTGATACTATCAAGTAACCTACCATGAAATACTGCCGTTCTAATTTCTTGTGGCGCAAGTTTTCGTCCTCCTGAATTAAGCCTCTCAAAAATATGATAGATACTTGTGTCGTCTTCCGCTGGAGAATCTTGTTTAACCACAGTAGCATGTATTACGCAATTCTCCAGATTCATCCTGTCTTTCGACTCTAACGTCTCGTAAGTTTTGCCTGCGAACTGTGGTTGAACTTTTTCAAGTTTAAATACTCTTTGTTTTTCTTCTTCTGGCTTTGGATTAAAAACACCAGCAAAAAAGTACAAAAGAGAAAGTAATCTCTGTTGACCATCAATAACCAACATCTTTCCCGTGTCTTGTTCTTGGGCCAAGAATATACCAGGCACTGGAAGCCCCAATAATAGTGATTCAATAAGCCGTGATGACTCAGTAAGTTTCCATACAAAACTACGTTGAAAAGGGGGAATAAAAATATCCCCTCTTTTGATTCTCTTAACCAAGCCTTCGACATCAAAGTCAATGCCATAACTTGTAATGTCATAGCGGGCTATAGGTGCTTCTTCAATTTCTATAGCTTCATCTTCAACATTTAATTCTTCTTCTAACTCGCTTTTCAGCTCTTCCGCATATTTACTCATTTAGTTTTCCATTGTTACTGTCAAGGCCAAGTCGGGGATGCCTCGCATACCATTTTCCAAACCATCCAAGTTCAATAAAGGTACGCGATGCATACCCTACTTTGCTGCATGGAGCAGTTACCGAGAAACGAAGAAAAATTCGCTGGTTCGGGTTAAGCCAAAAGATCTGTAGAACGCAATAACTTCAGCGTATTGCGTTCTACGCTTGCTTTACTGATCCCACTTCATAACCGGCACAGATGAAATAGAGTTCTTTGGAGAACCTTCAATCACCTTGTCACTGTAAGCCAGATAGACCAGAACATTACGTTTTTTATCATAGAAACGCACTACTTGCAGCGTCTTAAAAACCAGCGATAGGTTCTCTTTAAACACCACATCGCCATTTTTCAATTTACTCAGTTTATTCACGTCAATGGCGCCTATTTGCCGGCATGCAATTGATGCTTCTGTTGGGTCTTCAGCCAGACCTACTGCACCTTTCATCCCACCTGTTTTAGCGCGTGATATATGACAGGCAACACCCGGAACATCAGGGTCATCGAAGGCTTCAATCACAATTTTATGATTGGCTCCCAGCAGCTTAAATGTCGTGGTTACATCACCGATTTCTTCAGCTGACACAGTAAAGGCTAATGTACTGAGAACTATTGTTACCCCAAGCAAGATTTGTTTTTTCATAAGTTTATCCACAAAGTTAAGAAGCCAAGCAGGGTATGTATCGCATACCATTTTCCAAATCATCCAAGTTCAATAAAGGTACGCGATACGTACCTTGCTTTGCTGAAAAATTGGTATCACAAAAGTTGTTGTCAGGCCTTGCATTGTGCATTCAGCCTTTTGTTTGCGCCATCAAAAACTACAAGATGGATTCGCTAACATGCCTGCAATCACTGACTATGTAGCTTTTCCTGTAACCATACTTTAATAAGCGACTGGTAGGGCACATCCCGAGAATTCGCTGCGGCTTTGATCGAGTCAAGAAGATGCTGAGGAAGTCGCAATGAAATTGTTTTTGTCGTTGGCTTTAAGTTAGGGAGAACTATCCTCTGCGCTTTCGTCCAATCCAGATAATCTGCGGAATCATGCGTTTCCCAAAATGCCCGTTCTTCGGCCTCATTGGCAAATTTTGGAACTGTTTTAAGTTGTTTGCTCATAAATAGTGCGCTCTTTTCTGTGCATGTCTCTGGCTGATATAACACGTATTCTCTCGCCAGCATCACGTAGGGTGAATGTAATATGCAACTTCCGGCCTTCGTTTGCTTTACCCAGTGCGTGAAAGCGGAATTCGCCTTGACTGTGTTTGGTATCCTCAATCACAAGCAGTGGCTCATTGAAGAAAACCTGCTCAGCTTCAGCCATTGAAACACCGTGCTTGTCGTTCTTACGGACGTTTCCTTCATCCCAATCGAAGCCAGTAATTTTGGTAAAATCAATCATGTTTGTATATTATGAAGACATACAATAAAAAGCAAGCCTATCTGTTCTGATTGTCAACTAAGCCCTCAACCGGCTACATTGAATAATAAGGTACAAACCACGGTTTCTTTGTGGTTCTGCCCTATCTCGGCACTCAAGCGTTCGCGGTGAATCTACTTCAATCATCCATCTTCAAAACCGGCACAGCCGCCAGCAGCTTTTTGGTATAGGCTTGTTTGGGCTGGGTCAAAACCTCTGCCACACCGCCCTGCTCTATGATTTTGCCCTGGTACATCACGGCAACGTCATCGGCTATTTCCGCGACCACGGCAAGGTCATGGGTGATGAACAAATAGCTGACGCCTTTTTCCCGTTGCAAGGTTTTGAGCAATTGAATAATCTGCGCCTGTACCGATACATCCAGCGCGCTGGTCGGCTCGTCGCAGACAATCAGTTTGGGATCGACCGCCAGGGCGCGGGCGATGCAGATACGTTGGCGCTGGCCGCCGGAAAACTCATGCGGATAACGCAGCGCCGAATCTTCCGGCAAATCGACTTGCTGCAATAATTGCCGGACTCGGGTTTTGCGCTGATCGGCACTCACCTCGGGATGCAAGGCTCTGATGCCTTCGGCGATGATGTCCCCGACCAGCATGCGCGGGTTCATCGACGAAAACGGATCCTGAAACACAATCTGGATATTGGCGCGTTGTCGCCGCAAGGCCTCGCCGCTTAAACCATTCAACTCGACGCCGTTGATGACGACGCGTCCGCTGCCGGGTATCAGATTTAACAAACTCTTGCCCAGAGTAGTTTTGCCGCAACCGGATTCGCCGACCAGGGCCAGGGTTTTGCCTTGCTGGATGTCGAAACTGACGCCATCGACGGCGCGCACAAAATCGACAATCCGCTTGAAGATGCCTTTGCGGATCGGGTAATAACAGTAAAAATCGTTGACCTGAAGCAGCGGCGGCTTTTCCTCCGTACTGTGATTCAAGCAACTGTCCATCGACGGCAGGGCATTGAGCAACTTGCGGGTATAAGGGTGTTTGGGCCGGTTAAAAAACTCGGCCGTTTCACCGGTCTCGACGACTTTGCCCTGCTGCATGACCGCAACCCGATCCGCGATGCTAGACACCAGCGCCAAGTCATGACTGATCAGCCACAAGGCCATGCCGGTTTGCTGCTGGATATTTTTCAGCAGCGCCAGAATTTGCGCTTGTATCGTCACATCCAGCGAGGTGGTCGGCTCGTCGGCGATCAACAAATCCGGCTTGCCAGCCAAGGCGATGGCAATCATCACCCGTTGCCGCTGGCCGCCGGAAAGCTGATGCGGATAGTCTTTAATGCGCTGTTGCGGTTCGGGTAGTTCAACTTGCTGCAATAATTCCAGCACCCGTTGTTTAACTACGGCTTTAGACAGGTTGAAATGCAGCGTGATGACTTCCTCGATCTGGCGGCCGACCGTCATCACCGGGTTCAGCGAGGACATCGGATCCTGAAAAATAAAACCGATACGCCGACCCCGAATCTTGCACAGCTCGAATTCCGAACGCTTCAGCAAGTCATCGCCTTGCAGGCTGATCGCGTCGGCCTTAAGCCTTGCATTGTTCGGCAATAATCTTAGCACCGACAACGCGGTGATCGATTTGCCGGAACCGGATTCCCCGACCAATGCAAAGGTTTCGCCAGCATGGATTTCAAAACTGATGTCATCGACCACCGTCTGCCGATGGTTGAAGGTGACGCTAAGGCCTTCAACGCTCAACAAGGGATTATTCATTGCCGCTCCGTCTCGGATCGAATGCATCCTGCACCACGTCGGCAAACAGATTGGCTGCCAGCACCAGCGCGAACATAAACACAAAGGCGGCCGAGAGCGACCACCACACGATAGGCTCGCGCGCCATTTCCAGCCGAGCGCCGTTAATCATATTGCCCCAGCTGTAACTGGTCGGATCGACGCCGATATTGATGTAGGACAACACCGCTTCGGCCAGCACCAAGGAGCTAAAATCCAGCACCACGGAGATCAGCACAATGTGCATGACATTGGGCAAAATATGACGCAATAAAATAGCGCCTTGTTTGACGCCCAACGCGTGTGCAGCCTGGACGTATTCCATTTCCCTGAGTTTGAGAGTTTCCGCCCGGAGCAACCGGCATAAGCCTGTCCAGCTGGTCACGCCAAGGATCATGCATAGAAACAACAGCCGCATATCGGATCTGACGATGACGCTGGTAAAGGCAGCTTCATGGTTGGCCATGTACACCTGCACCATCAGGATCGAGGCGGCGATCAGCAACACGCCGGGGATGGAATTGAGCGTGGTGTAGATGTATTGGATGATGTCGTCCACCCAGCCCTGAAAAAATCCGGCCAGAATGCCGAAGACGATCGCCATCGGCAGCATGATCAAAGTAGTTAAGGTGCCGATGACCAGACCGGTGCGGATGCTTTTTACCGATTGATAAAAGACATCTTCGCCGACTTTATCGGTGCCGAACACATGATAATAGGCGGATAGATGGATCAGGACGCAAGTAAGCGGCACGATAATAAATAGGACAAGCCAGACGGCTTTGGCGCTTGGGTTAATTGGCTTTGGGTCTCGTGCCGCCGAAACTTCGCCTTCCCTTTCCTTAAGGCTCTCCTGAGCGTAGCCGAAGGACTCTGGTCGGACTATAAAGTTAAGCCGCTCATAGTAGATTTGCCGCACCATGTAACACAACAGCATAAATATCCCCGTCAACCCCAAGCCTTGGGCAAAACCGTAAGCCGCTTTTTGCAGAATGTCAGGAATACGCTGAGTTTCTGGATCATCCAAATGCCTGCCGCCAAACTCCAGGCGCGGATAAGCCCATTGCATAGCACCGTCGGCCAGCGTCATCATTTCCTTGCCGTACAGCGTG
>JAYTLW010000191.1:0-2931 GCA_043729025.1 Methylobacter sp. | reverse complement strand
ACCTATTTGTCAGGTTTAATAACGATCATACTTGCGGCTTTAACCGCTCTGTTTCTGGCTTCATCGACTGTTTTGGCGGTGGCTAAAGCAACGCCCATGCGCCTTGTGACAAAAGCCTCGGGTTTCCCGAATAATCTGACTTCGCTGGTCGGGACGGACAGCGCCCGATCCAGTCCTTCGTAAATCACGCCTTCTGCATCCAGGCCGCCTAAGATAACGGCGCTGGCGCCTGTGCTGAGCAAACAAGTGTCCACCGGCAAGCCTAAAACGGCTCTGGCATGCAATTCAAATTCGTTTTGTTTCTGGGTAACCAGGGTCACCATGCCGGTATCGTGCGGCCGGGGGCTGACTTCGCTAAACCAGACGTGGTCGCCCTTGATAAACAGCTCAACACCGAACAGGCCGAGACCTCCGATCTCAGTGGTTATTTTAAGCGCGATGTCTTGCGACGCCGTTATCGCTGCGGAACTCATGGCTTGCGGTTGCCAGCTTTCCCGGTAATCGCCGTTTTCCTGGACATGGCCTATCGGTGCGCAAAAATGAGTTTCGACTTCGCCATGTTGATTTTTGGCGCGCACCGTCAACAGGGTGATTTCAAAATCGAAGTCTATTTTTGCTTCGACGATCACCTTGCCGGTATCCACCCGACCGCTTGATTTAGCGTAATCCCAGGCGGCCCTTAGCCCATCTGCGCTTTTAACCATGGACTGGCCTTTGCCGGAGGATGACATGGTCGGCTTGATAAAGCACGGATAACCGATGCCGCCGTCGACCGCCGCCTGCAGTTCGTCAAAGCTTTGCGCGAACGCATAGTTCGAGGTGGGGATGTTAAGTTGCTTGGCGGCTAAAGTCCTGATGCCTTCTCGGTTCATGGTGAGCTGTATCGCCCTGGCGTTAGGCACAATGGTACATCGGCCTTCCGCCTCTATATCTAGCAACGCTTGGGTTGCAATCGCTTCAATTTCAGGGATGATAAAATCCGGCTGTTCCAGCGCGATCAATTTTTTGACCGCAACGCTGTCGGTCATATCGATCACATGGCTGCGATGCGCCACCTGATGCGCCGGTGCATTCGGATAACGATCCACGGCGATCACTTCCACGCCGTAGCGTTGCAGGCAAATAGCCAGTTCCTTGCCTAATTCCCCGCTGCCCAGCAGCAAGGCTTTGGTTGCACTGTTCGATAGAGCGGTGCCTATTTTCATGGGCTTTCAGCCAGATAGTTGTCTATATCTTCTTTGGAGAAACCGATTTTTTTAGCTACGCGATCGGCATGACTGACCCGGGAAATACCGGCGACCAGCTTGTAAGTCGGCGCGTCTTTGGCAAACTCGACCTGTCTGGTCAAACCTATGCCCTGTTTGACGAAATGATCGACCAGTTGATGATTGTGGGTGATTAAAATAGTGCTGTTGCCTTTGCGGTAAAAGCCGTTCAGTACATTTGTCGACGATTCCATTTTTTCTTCAAAAGTTGTGCCTTCCGATAACTCATCCAGCACCACCAGGCTTTTAGCGGTAGTCGCCAGAAAAATGTCTTTGGTTCGTTTCAGTTCGGTGCCGAAGCGGCCTTCGCCGTCATCCAGATGACTGATTTCAGGCGCCTGATAAAAAATACGGTCGGCGACGGTCAGCCTTGCCGATTTGGCCGGAACATAACAGCCAATTTGCGCGAGCAGCTGGATCTGGGTGACGGTTTTGCAAAAAGCAGTCTTGCCGCCGCTGTTGGGGCCGGTTACCAGCACCAGTTTGTCGTCGTCCAGCGCAAAATCGTTGCCGACATAGCTTGGGTTTTGTTTGCCTAAAACCGGGTTTCTGGCATCCGTAAGATTAATCCTGTGATGCGGCGCATCAATCAGCTCGGGCAACACCATGTCCCCGCCGTAGACTTCGGCAAATTTTAAAAAGGACAGTAATTCATCGAGCTGACCCAAAGCATCCAAAGTAACGGCCACCGCCTCTGAAGCCTTGAACTCATTTCTTAAGGGGATAATGCAACTGTCTCGATCAAAGCCGCCGATGATCGGAAAATAAACCAGCAACAAAGGCACGAAGAAAATGCTTGCGGTCGGGATGGCCGAGGCCGAAACCTGAAACATATCGCTAGGAAAAAAATGCGCCATCGCCCAGATAAAGCCAAAAAACAGGGAGATCAGCAGCGGTTTGAAGATTCGGGGTTTGAATACAATGGCCGGTGTAAATGCGTCCTGCCTTTGTTCCTTGCACTGAATGGCGTTCTCGGTGATATAGATTGGCCCCACCATCAGCGAATAATCCCGCGACTGAGTAAAGGCTGTTATCCGGTCGAAAATATTTTTTAAATAATCGCTGTGCGGCGCTTCCGTAGCCTGAATCTGGTCGACCAGTTCCAGCATAAAACGGATGCCGCGTTTGTATTGCAGATAGCCGTAGCCTTCAATTTCATGCTCCGTTCTGGCGGTGCCGAAGCTGCCCAGAAATTCGCCGAACAACAGGATATAGAAGTTTTTTTCATGGGCTACAGAGTGTTGTACGATGTGTTCGAGACGTTCTTTGAGCGCCGGATTATCGCAGAGCTCTCTCGCGGCCTGCTGTTTGGCCTGAATCTGATCCAGCTTATCCGGCGGCTGGCTTAAAGAACGAAATAACACCGCTTGCCCGACTAGCGTCGAGGCGTGATTGACGGCATCGAACAGTTCGTCGACTTCTATGGTGTTGAAGGTTCTTGCGTCAATAACGCCGTCGCCGATAGCGGGAGGTTTGCTGGATTTGATGGTCGGCCAGCCGTCCTGCCAGCTTTGTAATAATGTATTGTTCATTTGTTTAGCCTTTATTGTGGCTTCCCACTTACAGCGGGGAATATGCAAAGCTTAACTGCTCGCCTTTCGACAGGCTCGGCGAACGGTTAAGGCCGTAGGTTGGGTTAGGCTTTAGCCGTAACCCAACACATCGC
>JAYTLW010000190.1:0-2696 GCA_043729025.1 Methylobacter sp. | reverse complement strand
ACTCATAGACTCTCTTCGGCTACAACTTCTTCATTAACTAAAGCTTCATGCTGCTCGATATATTCTCTGATCAAGCGACGAACGACCTGCGATGATTTGAGATCCTGAGCGGCACAAATCCGCTCGAACAGTCGTTTTTTATCCGGGTCGATCAATAATGTCAAACGGGCAGTATTGGTTTCCATAGGTGTCATGTGAATTAATTAAAAATTAAATAATACCATAATTAACATATTATGTTAATTTTATTAACATAATATGTTGAATTGCAATTATATTATTTTACTTGGTTTTGTTGTTCATTTTGTAGCCTAAAAAAACCAAACATACTCCTAATACCACAAGCCATAAAGTCTGAAGAAAGGCATCAGTTTGCGAAGTTAATTGAGACGCCTGCGGAATTTTAGATAGTTTTGTCAGGTTGTTTTTATCATTAGTTATTTCAGGTACAAAATTTGATATGCCGCTGGATCCGAAAGAAAGATTATTTGGTTCGACCCTAGCAGCATTTTCACTACCGACTAATAGAATATATAACAATAATAGAATGGATAATCTGTGCATGAATCTTTCCTAAAATGTATTTTATCTCCTACCAAATAATTAATTTATTTGGTTTCCATCAACCCCAGCAAGCCTTTCATTAATGCTAACGGCGTAGGCGGACAACCGGGAATCACCACATCGACCGGAATGACATTGGATACCGCGCCGCAACTAGCGTAAGAAACCCCGAACTCACCGCCGCAAGCGGCGCAATCGCCAACTGCAACCACCCATTTCGGATTGGGTGTCGCTTCGTAAGTGCGTAGCAATGCGGTCTGCATGTGCCGTGAAACTGGGCCCGTCACCAATAGCACATCAGCGTGCCGTGGCGAGGCTACAAAATGAATACCAAAACGCTCAATATCATAAAAAGGATTATTCAGCGCGTGGATTTCCAGCTCACAACCATTGCAGGAACCGGCGTCGACTTGCCGTATGGCAATACTCCCGGAAAATTTCTTGTCGATGTGGCGTTTGATCTGTATACCCAATTTTTCCAGTTCATCGTCCTTGGGCGCTTTATATTTCTCAGTGACAACACCCGTTGTCAGAATTTTTTTAAAAAGTCGCAGCACACAGCCTCCTATAAATCGTTGCCTGAATACGAGCCATTCAGGGATTTGTTACACACAGGAAAATCCGGGACGATATTGTTCAGCGTCAGTTTTTCCAGCGCAGGCCAATTCAGGATGCTGGGGTCGCGTGGATAAAAACGGGCGATTTTGTTACCGGCAGCGAAGCGAATATAAGCGAGGATTTCGCCTCGCCAGCCTTCAACGATGCCCAGGCTTTCACTGCCGGTCGGTGGTGTTTGCCATTCAGTAATTAAGTCACCTGTCGCAAGTTGATCGATAAATTGTTCGATGAGTTTTAGTGCCACCTTGATTTCCTTGTATCTCATCCAGAATCTGGAGGCAACATCGCCCTGATCTTCCAAGGCGACTTTGAAGCTTACCTGATCGTAAGGCGCATAAGGTGCATCGCGGCGGACATCCTTATCCTGGCCACTGGCGCGGCCGACATAACCTAGCGTACCAAAAGCAGCTGCGGTTTCCGGTGGCAAGTAACCGGCTGTGTACAGCCGGTCTTCCAGCGATGAGTTGAGGTCTACCGCAGGCAAGATATCTGAAAGCTCTTTTCTCAACTGAATAATGTCCTGTTTTATCAAGGCACAGGATGAATCCGATAGGTCACACATCACACCCCCCGGAACAATCCTGTCCATTAACAAGCGATGACCGAAGACGGTTGCATGGGTGCGCAACCAGAGTTCACGCAAGCGGGTGAATTGCATTTGCGCAAAAACAAAAGCAACGTCATTGCAGATTGCTCCCATATCCCCCAAATGATTGGCGACCCGTTCGCGCTCTGCCAGAATGCCGCGTAGCAAGGCGGCACGTGGTGGTATTTCAATGCCGGCGGCTTGCTCCATTGCCCGGCACGCTGCCCAGCAATGGCCAACGGTGGTGTCGCCAGAAATGCGCCCGGCTAATCGGGCCAAAGACTCCGGTGTTCTGCCCTCGGCAATTTTCTCGATACCTTTATGCACATAACCCAGGCGTTCTTCCAGGTTTAAAATCAGTTCGCCTACCGCCAGAAATCGGAAATGCCCGGGCTCGATGATACCGGCATGGACGGGACCCACGGGGATTTCATAAACCCCCTGTCCATGTGCTTTAACAAAGGGATAATCCATATCGGGAGGCGTTATGGCTTCCGGTTCGCCCTGTACGGGAAAATCCTTGCGCAACGGATAATCGTGTTTGGCCCACGCTTTGTGCCGGGTCCAGCGCCGGTTGTCGGGGAGACCTAAAAAGTGAATGCCGAACATATCCTGGGTGTGACGCTCACTGCGATTGGCGGCAGGATAAACGGTGGCTTGTGAGGGTAATTCGGGTTTGGCTGCGTCAACGATGGTTCGCAACAACACATAAACACCCTGCTGTTCAAAACAGGCATTGATCAAAAACCGGTCATCAACATGTTCCGCCCACCCGGCAACCCAACGCACATTGTGCTGCTGTGCCAATCCGGCAAGCTGCTGCCAGTGATGGCTTTCGATTTGCCATAGGGTTATTGACGGCAGGCTGATGTGTGCAACGGTAATCTCTGCGTCAACAAGACGGTTTAAAAAATCGATGGTCCAGTTT
>JAYTLW010000189.1:0-3334 GCA_043729025.1 Methylobacter sp. | reverse complement strand
TTTATTAACTTCAAAATTGCCAACCACGCATCCGTGAGATTTGGGATGGACACCCCGCAGCTTTTGCCCCTCTTGTGCTTCTTTAAATACGATAGCCCGTGTATTCTGCAGTTGCATTGTCTTTTTCGCAATATCGGCAATCTGAGCTGCTTCATCATCGGGTACGATTTCAAAGTCATAACTTTTCGATAATGGACTCGGTGTATCTGACTCCGTACAAGAACCGAGAAGAAGGGCTAACGATAGAACACAAGAAATTGTGCGTAACTTTGCTTCCGCGCATCCTTCACTTGGTTCGTAGCTTAAAATCTCATTTGAATTCATCTGAAACCCCCTTTATAAAATCAAGATGCCAAATTTAGCATTCTATTATTAAACCGATATCTAGGCTTCAGAATGAGATGCTACCACTTTTTTGATTTGTATAGTTCATTCTTATATTAATTGTCAAGAATAAATTTCAAGGCTCATTTTTCAAAGCTGGATTACATGCACAAATTCATAAAAACCAGTTTGATGGTATTATCAAACGCTTATTCTATCGTTAATAAGTGGCGTCTGCTTGGACGAAGGAAGATAAATTCAGATGAAGGCCTGGCCTGCCTTGGAGCCAGGTAAAATACAGCCCACAGTCCGGTTTTGGCCGAAACCTACAAATTGTATTAGAGTTTCAAGTGACTGCTTTGAACTGGGCAGAGATTTTTTCATAATTATGAAACTTTGTTACATAAGGCCAACTGGTACTTTTGGAGGCGTTTCACACAAACCCCCGAATAGAAATTTAAAGTGTCATTTGCAGATATATTTACAAAACATAACCCCGTTAGGAAATGTCTTCAGTCATGTCATAACCAAAGATATGCCATACCGGGACGAGCGAGAGTTCCGCCTAATCTTCTGGAGACATGATCTCAAAAACCAACATCGTTACACTATTTGTCAAGCTGACCGGCCAAATAAGCGATGGCCGCAGCAGGCGCGCAGTCGGCTGTCGTCAACTTTGATCCCAGAACTGCTGGCGGCGCTATGTCGGAAAAATCCAGATAGGGACGGTTTAAATTCACTGCAACCTGTTTGACCAGAAACCGCCCTACTCCGGCGCCGATTAACGGGCTGTTGGTAGGCAGCGTTTGTTGGGATAGCAGGGTTTGACAGCCGCGTTGTATTTGCTGTATTTGCCGGGCGCGGATGTTTTCGGCGAATTGTCGCCAACGCGGCAGTTCATCGGCGTCAAAATCGCAACCTATCATCCGCGATAACCGTCTGGCGCTGCCAAGAACAGATTTTTCCGCGCCGTCAGCCGTGTCGCATTGATCGTGCAGCTCATTGAGTTCGCCGGTGACGCGATAAACATCGGCCATGGTGGCAAAATATTCTGCCATCAGGCCGATGGTCTTGCCTTGGTCCAGCACTGTTTGGCTTACGGCCATCACCGCCGTTCTGACGATGCCGGTATAAATCAACTCTTGGGATAACAAGCGCTGGTAATCGGTGTAGCCTTGCGCCAGCACTTGCCCGTCATTCAGCAGCAGTATATCGGTGGTGGTGCTGCCGCAATCGACAAATAGCCCGCTTCCCACTTTTTGCGCGGCCAATGAGGCGCTGGCCAGCCAGTTGGCAGAAGCGATCAACGAATAATGCCTGGGTTCAATCTGCGAGGCTTTAAGCAACCCTTCCCTGCCCGCAAAAACCAGCAGTTCAGAGCCCGGCAACAATTGGGTCATGGCTTTGATGATTTGCTCTACGCCATGATCACGATTATCGAACAAATCGACCAGCTCGCCGGTCATGGTCATGGCATGGCGGCAATTTGAATCGGCCAGCTCCGGCAGTATGGCGTTTACCGCGTTTTGCAGTTGATCCAGGCCTTTCCATAATGGGCAGGGTTGCTGATAAATAGCGAAGATCTCGTCGCCCTCGATGACCGCCGCTTTGACATGCGCGCCGCCTATATCCCAGCCTATTATATTAATTTTCATGGGTTTGAATGATAACGGCTTGGTTGCAAGTCGGGTTGAGTTCAGGCTCGCCATCCAATAACTGCAAAACAGCTTCGGCAATATTGATGCCCAAGGCATCGAAGATACCCGTAAATGAAGTGGTCAAACGGGGATTAATTTCCAGCACCCAGCATTGCTCGGCAGTTTCTATCAAATCGATACCGACATAGCCCCACAATTCAGGTAGTGCGTGGGCTATTTGATCTATTACAGACCGATACCGGCCGGGGTCGGGTTGATGATTAACCACGATATCCGTCAAGCGATATTGCCGGTTGATCAGTTCAAAGCGCTGCAAATTGGCGCACACCAACCAGCCGCGACCTTGCCCGAATAAACACGAAAGACTGGTTTTTGCGCCCAGTAGATGCGGCTGGATGATGTATTCGCCTGTTCGTGTCGCCATCTGCTCAAAGTCTTGCCGGTTGCTGATCACATAGCTGTCTGCACAGCCCGCGCCATCTATGGGTTTAACCATCCACCCTTCGACAAGGCTCTCCTGAGCGTAGCCGAAGGGTTCAAGGCAGGTTCTTTCGGCAAGACTCTCCTGGGTATAGTCGAACGAGGCTAGCATCCGGGTGGGTACGGCAGCTATGTGATGCCGGTCGAGCAGTTGGTAAGTCTTGTATTTGTTTCCGGCAATAGCGACGGCGCTTGCAGGCGAGTTCAATAATAGCTTGCCCAGTGTTTCAACCGTCCGGCACAGTTTCAGTAAAATGCCGTCAAATTCCGGCGCTATCGGCCAGACTAGATCGGATTCCCAAACACATCGCGCAAATTCCTCGTCAACATCATGCTCAGGCTTGATGATAACGGTGTTGATGCCGCTCTTGCCGACTGAATCGCTAAGCCGTTGATCCAGCATCAGCCATATTTCGAGCTGCTTTAATCGGAGCAGGTTATTTAATAACGCATCCAGCATCAAGCGCCCTTCGACCGCCAGAGAATCAGGCAAAGCTTGCTTATTAAAGCCGCCGCCGGTGATATACTCGAACACCAGAATTTTCACAATATCCAATAAGCTATAAAATAGAACGCTGTATTCTATCACCAGTTCAAAGCAAGCTTTGAACTCCGGCATTGATGATTTTTAAAGTCTAAATATCGCTTTGACCGCACACTCTGTTTTTTATGAAAATAATCCCGGTCATAGATTTAAAAGACGGCGTCGTTGTTCACGCCCGGCAAGGCTTGCGCGAGTATTACCAGCCCATTAACACCGACTTGTGTAAGTCGGCCGATATTTTTCAGGTGATAGACGCATTCCTGGGTATTTATGCGTTCGATACGGTCTATATTGCAGACTTGAATGCGATCACTCAACAAGGCGACCA
>JAYTLW010000188.1:0-2014 GCA_043729025.1 Methylobacter sp. | reverse complement strand
CGAAGGTCGGCGGTTATTTGGGTATGCCTAACACTATATGTAGTGACCACCCCACGAAATCGGGAAGAGCCTATATTTTGGCTGCTGAGTAGTAGGCTCATTTCTCGATTAAAAGAGCTTTTTGTGTTTCCATGATGATTTTCTTTATTTTACTCAGCACTTGTTGTTGTTGCTCGGAAGGCAGTGTGTTGAAAGCCCTCTCAAATTCTGCCAGGCTGTAGACCGACTCAAGGCGTATCTTGTCAGACGGATTTAGGCCGCAATCGGTCATCACCTGTTTAATGGGTTCGGCTGCATTTTTTAATGGCAGGACGGCGGATAGAACTTTGCGAATCAGGGTATTGACGCGAATAAAAACGGCCTGCCCGGTCAATAGGTCATCGACGATGCGCTTGGCCTGGTTTTCCGTGTAGCCTCTGCGCTTGGAATCCTTAAAGGTTTTCATTTGCAGCGTAATAGGCGGATTTTTGTCGATTTGATATTCAAAACCGAAAGCGCTGTCTTGCGAGGCAATCAAGCTGTCGGCCTCAATGATCATCTGTAAGACATTATCCTTGCAGATGATTTCCAGCCTGAGGTTGTCATAAAGGCCGCGAGGCGGCATAGGGGATAGGGCAAAGCTGAAAGTTTTATTGCTGGATCGGTCGCTTTCCTTATGATAGCTCCAGGTATCGGCGGCGGATATGTTAAAAGGGAAAAAAATCAGCAGCGCCAACATGAGCCGTAGGGTAGTTTTGTAATGTAAAGCCTTGGTTAAAGCAACAGCGCGGCTAGGTTTCATTATTTAATCCCCGAATTCAAAAACGCACGATTATGACATTCGCTTGAAAAAGCTTTTTGGAGCGCCGCATATCGGGCAACTCCAGTTATCGGGAATATCCGCCCAGCGGGTTCCCGGTGCAATGCCGCTGTCTGGATCGCCTTTGGCTTCATCATAAATGTGCTCACATTCTAAACACTGGTATTTTTTAAAATCTGACATTATTTGCCTCTAAGATAATTGAAAAGCTAGTCTACGCATGTTGGCAGTAGGTCGTACGCTTAACCTTTACCGCGAGTGCGGGTTCTGGTGCTGGAATTGGTAGGCGATTTGTCCTTACAGATTTCCAGGGTCTCGAAGCGTTTTTCAATAAATTGAATGATTAAATCGGCAATATCCTTGCCGCTGGCGTTCTCGATACCTTCCAGTCCGGGAGATGAATTGACCTCCATAATGACCGGGCCGTGATTGGAGCGCAACATGTCGACGCCGCACACATTCAGTCCCATGATTTTTGCGGCTCGCACTGCGGTAGAGCGTTCTTCGGGCGTTAAACGCACTAAAGACGCAGAGCCTCCGCGATGCAAATTGGAACGGAACTCCCCCGGCGTTGCCTGGCGTTTCATGGCGGCGACGACTTTGCCGTCCACCACAAAACAGCGTATGTCGCTGCCCCCGGCTTCCTTGATAAACTCCTGCACCATGATGTTGGCTTTGAGTCCCATAAAAGCCTGAATAACGCTCTCTGCGGCATTATGGGTTTCCGCCAAGACCACGCCGATGCCTTGCGTACCTTCCAGTAATTTAATCACCAGCGGAGCTCCGCCGACCTGGGCTATCAAATCTTCAATGTCATCAGGATTATTGGCAAAGCCGGTTACCGGCAGGCCGATACCTTTTCTGGCCAGTAACTGAGTCGACCTTAACTTATCGCGTGATCGTGATATGGCTACCGACTCGTTCAACGGAAACACATTCATCATTTCAAACTGTCTTAATACCGCAGTCCCGTAGAAAGTGACTGAAGCGCCAATCCGGGGAATAACGGCGTCAAAACCGGTCAAGTCTTCACCCCGATAATGAATGGACGGATTATGCGAGGTAATGTTCATATAGCAGCGCAATACATCCAGAACCCGTACCTTATGGCCCCTAGCTTCTGCGGCTTTAACCAATCGAGAGGTCGAATACAGTTTGGGGTTACGGGATAAAATAGCAATTTTCATAAAGACTTAAGTTCTCGATTTAATACAC
>JAYTLW010000187.1:0-21503 GCA_043729025.1 Methylobacter sp. | reverse complement strand
GGAGAGGAGAATTAAACAAGTATTTAGCATTTTTTGATTCCCCTCACCCTACCCTCTCCCACTGGAGAGGGATTGTTGTGCTTCGCGCTGAATAGTTACGAATTTTACTCATAAACACCTCTCGTTATAATGGTTGGGCAATAAAAAACCGCTGGTTCTTGATCGCTAGGAAATGAAAAAGAGCTAGCGGCGGCTAAAGCTACTGCGCATAAAAGTTAACTTCAATAAAACCGAATTTTAGAGCGGCATAGCTCGGTCAATACTAACTCAAACCGACCCAAAGGCGTAAAAAAACGCTGCGATTGTCGCGTTAAGTCTTTGTGTCATCGATCTTCATCTCCTGCTGTTGATCGCGCAATAACTGGGCAAACTCATGCGTCGGCATCGGTTTACTTTTGATATAGCCCTGATACATATCGCAACCTTTTTCCTGCAAAAACAGCAGTTGCGCGGGCGTTTCGACGCCTTCGGCCAGAACCTTAAAGCCCAGAATATGGCCCATGGCAATAATAGTGGCGGCGATTTCCATATCATCTTGCTGAAAAGGAATGTCGTCGATAAAGCTTTTGTCAATTTTTAATACATCCAGCGGAAAGTGTTTAAGATAGGCCAGGGATGAATAACCGGTGCCGAAATCATCGATGGCCAATCGGACGCCTTGCGCACGCAGACTGTTAAGAATCGCCGTTGCGTTATCCTGATTGTCCATCAAGCCGCTTTCGGTTATTTCCAATTCCAAAAGTTCAGCCGGAAACCCGGTGTCGGCAAGCGCCGTAGCCACCACAGCACAAATATCGCTACGCCGGAATTGATGCGGGGACACATTGACCGCCAAGGTTAACGACGGCAAACCTTCATCCAGCCAAACACGGCCTTGGCGGCAGGTTTCTCGCAGCACCCAGGCGCCGATCTCCATAATAAGGCCGGTCTCTTCGGCTATCGGGATAAAACGCAGCGGCGGAATCAAGCCTTCCGTAGGGTCTTGCCAGCGCACCAAGGCCTCGGCGCCGACGATGAGGCCGCTGGCAATATCCACCTGCGGCTGGAAAAAAACGCGCAGCTCCTGTTGCTCAAGCGCACGACGCAGCCGGGTTTCCAGCGTCATGCGCTCCCGGGCGGTGACCGTCATGTCCTCGGAAAAATAGGCAAAACAGCCGCGTCCGGCGTCTTTAGCCTGGTACAGCGCGGCATCGGCATGATCCATCAATAGTTCAGGGCTGTCGCCGTGTTGCGGATACAGACTGATGCCGATGCTGGTGCCAATCTGGACATGGTCGATCTGGGACAGGCTAAAGGGAACCGTTAAATCGGTGATGATGTCTTTGGCCACCCGCGCCGCATCTTCCGGATGTGAGATGTCTTCAAGCAATACGATAAACTCATCGCCGCCCATACGAGCCACCGTGTCGACATCACGTAATCTTGATGTGATGCGTACCGCGACTTGCTGCAGCAAGTCGTCGCCTGCCTGATGTCCTAGGCTGTCGTTAACCGCTTTGAACCGATCCAGGTCGATCATCAATAATCCCAATTGCTTACCGGTACGTTGAGCCATCTCGATGCCGTGATTGAGCCGCTCCTGCAACAAACGTCGGTTGGGCAGCCGGGTCAGCGGATCGTAGAAGGCCAGCTGCTTGATTTGCTCCTCAGCAGTCTTATGCCGGGTGATGTCGGCATGGGTGCTGACATAATGAGTGGCTATGCCATTGCTCTCTTTTACGGCGGTAATGGACAGCCATTTGGGATAAATTTCGCCGTTCTTGCGTCGATCCCAGACTTCTCCCTGCCAAGCGCCGACGCTCAGAATACTCTGCCGCATCTTGGCGAAAAAAGCCGCCGTATGCCGTCCGGAATCAAGTATGCTCATCGCCTTACCCACAACCTCCGCTTCCGTGTAGCCGGTGGATTCGGTGAAGGCATGGTTGATCCGTAGGATGATGTTTTCGGTATCGGTAATGACCATGGCCTCCTGCGATTCGAAGGCGGTGGCGGCTATGCGCAGATCCAACTCTATGCGTTTGCGTTCGGTGATGTCGCGCAAGGCGCTGGCGAAAAACAAGCCTTGTTCAGTTGGAATCGGGCTTAAGCTGATTTCCACATCCAGTTCGCTGCCGTCTTTTCGTAGCGCCTGTACTGCACGTTCTGGCCCCATCAGTTTGGAGGAGGGTGCGTCGGCAAATTGCGCCGACAGCATCGGGTGCTCGGCGCGAAAACGTTCAGGCACCAGGATGTCGATGGATAGTCCGAGCAATTCGTTGATCTTATAACCCAGCAAGTGTTCTGTTTGCTGGTTGACCTGGGTAATAATGCCTTGCATATCGCTAATCAGCATGGCGTCCGGCGTGGCATCGAAGATAGCGCGGTGATACGCTGCGCTTGATTTAAGCGTACGTTCGGCTTGCTTGCTTGCGGCGAAATAGGTCGCCAAAGCCGTGCCGGTTATCGACAGTATCACCATGAAAAACCAGTAATTGGTCAGTTGGGTGTTGGTAATGTCATCAGCAAAGTAACCGGTTCCGTGCTTTGCGCCCAGCAGTGCCTGAATAGCTGTTATGAGCAGGATGGCTGTGACTTCATGGACGCCCAGGCGCACCGCCGCCCAGGTAATAAAAAGGAACATCCAGTAGTCTTTGGCGTAATGACCCAGCGTGTCGTGCATCCGACCGCGAAAAAGCACTTCGCTGATTAAAAACGTTAAACCGAACAGCAGTAAGACCTTAGCGAGTTTTTTCTGCTCAAGCCAGTCGTCAGGAGCGTGCCGCCAAACCAGAATCAGAGGGGTAATCAAAAGTATACCCAATGTATCGCCCATCCACCAGTGGGCCAGATTAATGAAAAAAGCGTCGTTAGTCAGGAATCCCGAAAGGAGTAATGTTGTGCTTCCAACCAGCGCTGCGACGACACTCGCCGCACCGCCTGCTATAATCAACTGCAGGTAGTTGCGCAATGATAGAACAGAACGGTTGATTTTATTGTTGCGGTTGAACAGCCAGGCGCCCAAAAGCGCCTCCAGGGTGTTTCCTGTGGCAGTGGCGGCGGCTATCAAAAAGGAGTCGCTTGCAATTAGATTGGTGAGAAGCGCGCCGAGGAACACGCTCCAGGCATAGTGTTTCCCGCCGATGAGCAGGGCGGCCAGCGCCAGTCCGCCCGGCGGCCAAATGATGCTGACCATACCGTTGACAGAGAAATAGACTAGAACAATTTTGGCAAGCAGGGCATAGAGAACGGCTACGCCGAGTTGCTTCATGAGCTGCGTAAGTCGCTGGGAAGTTATCATTATTATGCCCTGACTGCGATTTATTTTTGAGTTGGCGGCTGATGGTTTATGCGTTGTTTAGCCCATCTTGCAACCGGAAATAAGCCACTTAGAAGTCATCTTCTGTCAACAGCGTGGTTACCTTTCTGTCCGGATCGGTGATAACCCACAGTTTTTCGGTGCCGACGCAGTAAACCGACATGACTCTTTCTACCGAGTCAGGCAACAGTGCCAGTGTGTTTTCACGCCAATCCAGCTCCGATACCTCACCGTAGTCGCCCCGTTCATGCCTGTCCAGCAAGTCGCCTATAGGCACCTTAAAACTGGCGATAATCGAAATAGCCGACGGGGTTATGGTGATTTTTCCAAGTTCAAACAGCTTCATTTAATGGGCTCCTCATATTGTTGTAAACCACCCTGTTCAGGTTGGGTTAGGCGCGTCCCATCGACTGTGCCCATAACGGGCTTTTTGCGCCGTAATCCAAGGGAAGCGACATTGGTTTGTTGGGTTAGAGGCTAACCCGAGCTACGATCTTGAATTATCAGGCAGACGCATAGAAACCAGTAGCGTGGCGAAAAATACCGACAAACCCAGTATCAGCATGGCAAGTATAGGCGTTATCTGATACGCGGTAGCCAAAGTATAGCTGCCGACCGCTACTAGCATAGCCAGATTTTGAAAAAAACCTTGTAGGGCCACGGCGCTGCCGCTGCCGATACTGTGTTGGCCGAGATCCTGGAGTGCGGCGTTGACGGGGACGATAAACATGCCGCCCATCATGCCGATGAAAAAGAGAACCAGACGGGCGGGCCAAATGCTGTCTGTCAGACTCAGCGCCATGATGAAGGCGGCCATTAAGTAAGCGGGAATTCTGGCGCGGCGCAAATGCTCCAGAGGAATCATTCCGGGCGCCAAGGCCGACCCGGCGATAATGCCGAGGGCTAGGAACAAGGTCAGTTCGGCAATTTCGCTGGCGTTTTTGGACAACAACACCAGCGGCGCCCACACCACGATGATCACTCTTAAGGTTGCTGCAGCGGCCCAGAACAAGGAGCCGCCCAGAATCGCGAAGCGTGAACGCGGTGCGCTAAAAAACGAAGTCATTTGTCGGCCAAAAACAGTTAGTCCTGAGCCGGTCTTGTGCATCGGGACACTGACCGGCAAGGCCACGGTGATCAAAGCCGAAACCATAAAAATGATGATAGTGCCGGTTAGCGCCCAGGCTATCGAGTAGTCCGCCACCTTGGCGCCTATTATCATACCGAGTAAAATTGCCAAGATGGTGGAGCCTTCAATCCAGCTATTGGCTTTAACCAGAAACTCGTGCCCCGCCAGCTCAGGCAGGATGCCGTATTTTGCCGGGCTGTAAATGGCCGCGCCGACACCGACCACGCAATAAGCAATCAGTGGTTCTACGTGGCACAGCAATAATCCTGCGCCAGCCGCTTTAATCAGATTGCCGATAATCAACACCCTGGATTTGGGATGATGATCGGCAAATCCGCCCACCCACGGCGCCAGCACGACGAAGGCGATCAGAAACACGCTTTGCAAGGCCGGAACGTACCAGCTTGCCAGTTGTGTAGACTGCATCACCAGAGCGATCACCGTAAACAAAATAGCATTATCGGCAAACGCGGATAAGAATTGGGCGATCAGCAAGGGGTAGATTTGTTTGTTCATAATTGATTAAGGCAAAGGGCGACGGACGAAGGGCAAAAAAAGCTTGCAGTGAGGCTTAAGGGAACAGGAAATCACTAAAATACCATTTATCATGTTTCACAGAAGGCTGTTTAAACTTGCTCCCTAAAACAGGGGGTAATGTTCAATCTACTGAATGGAAGGGTTCAAGTTCCGGGAACGCCAAGCCCCAGCTTGGCGCGAAACAATTAGAAAATTGAACATGTAGAAGCCGAGCTGGGGCTCGGCGTTCCCAGGGCTCCCAGGGCTCTCTGGCGCGACTAAAATCTACTGCTTTCTGCTCTAATTTAGGATATTTGTAATTTCCGGCTCCCTAAGAACTTTTTCAATTTTAGCCTTTAGCCTATTTTATGCCTTGCCTGCTGCCAACTCGGTAACCGCCGGATAATTGATTTTACCGGTCGCCATTACCGGAATCGCAGCAACGCTCAAAATTTTCTTGGGCAGACAGATATAAGCCACGCCTTTGGAGGCGGCGGCCAAGTCATTAAGCGTCGCCTGTTTTTGGGTGGTGACCAAAACAACTTGCTCGCCTTTTTTTGGATCCGGCAGGCTGATGGCGGCATGCTGCGCATCAGGCCAGGCATTGGCGGCCAACTGCTCTACGGCGGTTAAGGAAACCATTTCACCGCTGACTTTGGCGAAACGTTTGCTGCGGCCGCGTATGCTGACAAAGCCCTCATTATCGACGTTGACTATATCGCCGGTATCGTACCAGCCTGGCCCGTAGATTGATTGGGGTGGAACCAATATGCCCGGGTTGTCGGCCAGCAGGTAACCCAGCATGATATTGGGCCCGCGAACATGAAGTTTGCCCGCATCTTCAATGCCTTCGACCGGCTCCAGTTGGTAGTCCATCGACGGCATCAACCGGCCCACGGAGCCGGATTTAAAGTCCATCGGCGTATTGACCGAGGCGATAGGCGTGGTTTCGGTGGCGCCATAGCCTTCCAGTATGCGGATGCCGAATTTGTCCGCCCATAGCTGGCGGGTGGTTTCCTGCAATTTTTCGGCGCCGGCAACGACATAACGCATATTGAAAAAATCATAGGCGTGGGCTTTTTTAGCATAACCGGCTAAAAAGGTGTTGGTGCCGAACATGATGGTGGCGCTGATTTCATAAGCAATTTCCGGAATGACCGCATAATGCAGCGGGGTCGGATAAAAGAAAGTGGTCATGCCGTTCAGTATCGGCAGCATAGTGCCGACGGTAAAGCCGAAGGAATGAAACATCGGTAGAAAATTGAGCACCACATCCCGGGCATTAAAGCTGATCCGGGCTTCCAGTTGTTTAAGGTTAGCCAGGATATTGGCGTGGGACAGCACCACGCCTTTGGGTACGCCTTCAGAGCCCGAGGTGAACAAAACCACCGCCGGACTATCAGGGCTGTATCGGGTGTGTTTGTACCAGATGTTAGCGGTTTTGCATTGCGCCAGCGCCTGGAGTTTGTCCCATGCCGACAGATTCTCGGCGAGGTCTTCCAGATAAACCAAATCAACCTCCTCGCCCAAGTGCTCGGCTTCTGCGCTTAACTTGCCCAGTTCTATGAAGCGACGGGAGGTCAAAACGGTTTTGACTTGTGCTGTGTTACACGCGGAAATCATACCGGCTGAACCGGTCGAATAATTCAACATGGCCGGTACTCGGCCGTAAAGCTGCAAACCCAGGATGACCGACAGGGTTTTGGTCGAATTGGGCAAGAACACCCCGACATGTTCGCCGACGGCGGTGATCTGCTTTAAGGCGTTGCCGATCGCGATGGTGCGGGTAATTAAATGGTCGTAGGATAGTGGGATACGCTCCAGATCTTTGGCGACAACATGCTTGCCGCCGTGAATTTTGCGCGCTTCCAACAGGCTGGCGAATATGCTTTGCCGGTAATGGCTGGTCGCAAACATCATTTCGGTCATAATATCCGACAGAATGTGCCCGCTGTATTTGCGGCGGCTTTTGCCCCGTAATTCCGGAGGCGGGGCGACAAAGGTGTGCGGCAAAATCTGAATGGTGATTTTGGGAAATAAGCGCAAACGCACGATATTACGCAACCTGGAAAAATGCGTGTATTCGGCGCCGTCGATGCGTACCGGCAGTATCGCCGCTTGGGATTTGTCGGCGACCATGCCGGTGCCGTCGTAAATTTTCATCAACGAGCCGGTCACGGTAATGCGGCCCTCGGGAAAAATAACGGTGTGGGTATCGTGCTGAAGATGATGAATCAAATCCTTTAAGGATAAAGGATGGGTAGGATCCATCGGAAATACGCGGGATAGGCTCAGAAAAGGCCTCAACCACCAGCGCCGGGAAATTTGGGTGTTGATCGCAAAAGTGATGTTATCGGGTAAAAACACCCCCAGCAGTAACGGATCCAGAAAGGATGTGTGATTGGATATAATCAAGACCCGTTCCCCGGCCTTGGTGTAGTTGTCCATGCCTTTGATTTCAACCTTATAAATCAAGGTCAACAGCCAGCGTAAGGTTTTTTTCAGCATTAAGTTTCCTCCTCAGGTTATTTTAGCAGATGTTTTCACCCGGAATAGTCAAGGCGGCAAGCTGGTCGGATATTGCACCATGGCGCAATGTGAATGTACGAACGGCGAGGCCTGTTCCAGACGGCTTTAACGCAATTGCTTGCCGGTGGTCGCATCATAGATAGCCGTTTCTTGTTTAAGCTTGCCGACTTCGCCGGGAACGATAAAAATACCGACCCCGGCAAAGGTTTTTAGCAGCTTGGTCGATGCTTTGATGGCGGGACGGGTTCCGGGATTGGCGCTGGTGGAGACTAGCGGGCCGCCGAATTGGGCGCATAAATCGCGGGCTATAGGGTGATTCGTCACCCTGACCGCCAGTGACTCATGTGCCCCGGTCAGCCATTTGGGCACCCAGGGCCGGGCTGGAATAACCCAGGTGACAGGCCCTGGCCAAGTGGGCGCGATGCGATCAATAAGGTTTTGATCTAAAGCGAGGTAGGGACGCAATTGCTCAAGGGAGGAGGCGATAAGAATCAGGCCTTTTTCCATCGGGCGCTGCTTGATGTCGAGCAAAGACATAACCGCCTCTTCGTTAAGCGGGTCGCAGCCTAAGCCGTAGACCGCCTCCGTCGGGTAAGCGATCACCGCTCCGGTCTTGATATGATGGACGGCGATTTTTATGTTGAAGTTGGAATGATAGGACATTTTTGGGTTTATGGCGGCTCAGTTTATAGGTAGGGGCGGATTTATCCGCCCAAAGGCGAATGAATTCGCCCCTACAAAGCTCCAAGCTCTTTGGGCCCTTGCACATCCGCAGGATCGCCTTCGTACGGAGTTGCGTATTTGCAGTCTTTTTGCGCGCAAACCTTTTCCACACCGCGCCTTTTGGTTTCTTTGACGGTCAAAATAGGCCACTCGCATTCCGGGCAGCTTTCTTTTATCGGCGCGTTCCATAATGCGTAATCGCATTTCGGGTACTCCGAGCAGGAATAGAATATTTTGCTGTTCCGCGATTTGCGCTTGAGGATGTTGCCTTTTTTGCATTGCGGGCACTCGACGCCTGTGTCCATCGGTTTTTCCAAAGGCTCGATATGCTTGCATTTTGGATAAGCGCTGCAACCGATAAATTTGCCGTAGCGTCCGGTCTTGATCACTAAAGGCGATTCGCATTTGGGACAGACTCGGCCTTCTACAACTTCGGGTTCGTCGGTAGCACCGGCATCATCGTTCAGGTTCCGGGTATAGGAGCATTCGGGATAATGGGTGCAGCCGATAAAGCGGCCATTCCTGCCTAAGCGGATGGACAGCGGGCTGCTGCATTCGGGGCATTTTTCATCGATGGCTTCCTGGGTAACATCTTTGCGCTGGACGCTTTCTTCTTTTTCATGAATCAGCGTGGTAAAAGGTTTCCAGAAGTCGTGCATTAATGGAACCCAGTCTTTCTCTCCCCGCGACACCGCATCCAGTTCATCTTCCAGATTGGCGGTAAAGTCGTAATCAACGTATTTGGTGAAATGTTCGGTCAGGAACTTGTTGACGATACGACCGACATCGGTCGGATAGAAGCGTTTGCTGTCCAGGGTGACGTATTCGCGGTTTTGCAGGGTCGAAATAATCGAGGCATAGGTCGACGGCCTGCCGATGCCGTGTTCTTCAAGGGATTTTACCAGGCTGGCCTCGCCGTAGCGTGGCGGCGGCTCGGTAAAGTGCTGTCCGGCATTGATAGTATTGAGCTGGACGGGGCGACCTTCTTCCATCGGCGGCAGAAAGCTTTCCTTGTCGTCGCTCTCGGTGCTGTCGTCTTTTCCTTCCAGATAGGCGGCCATAAATCCGGGCGAGGCTATCGTGGAGCCGGTTGCCCGAAATACGTGCTTGCCGTCGGCGCAGCTTAGATCGACGCCAACCACATTGAGCGTGGTATGAATCATCTGGCAGGCGATGGTGCGCTTCCAGATCAGTTCATAGAGTTTGAACTGCTCGATACTCAGCTGATCCTTTATCTGGCTAGGCAAATACCGGGGATAGGTCGGGCGTATGGCTTCGTGCGCTTCCTGGGCGTTTTTCGACTTGGTTTTATACAGTCTGGGTTCTTTAGGCACATTTTCTGCGCCGTAAATTTCGGCTATCAGCGCGCGCATTTCTTCGACAGCGTCTTGCGACAAGTTAACCGAGTCGGTACGCATGTAGGTGATTAGCCCTGCGGTTTCGCCGCCTATATCGATGCCTTCATAGAGTTGCTGGGCGACGATCATGGTGCGTTTGGTGGTGAAATTCAGTTTACGCGAGGCCTCCTGTTGCAGGGTCGAGGTGATAAAGGGTGGGGCAGGGTTGCGTTTTTGCTGTTTTTTCTCTAGCTTGGCGACCATTAATTGGCCGTCGGCGGCATCCAGCAAGCATTGCTTGGTTTTTTCCGCCAGCGCTTCATCGGTAATGCTAAATTGCGTAATTTTTTCGCCGTCAAACTGAGTCAGTTTGGCTTTAAACGCTTGTTCATGCGCCGTCAATGCGGCATCAATCGTCCAGTATTCGCGGGTTTTAAAGGCCTCGATTTCCAGTTCGCGCTCGACGATCATGCGCAAGGCGGGGCTTTGTACGCGGCCTGCCGACAGGCCACGGCGGATTTTTTTCCATAATAACGGCGACAAGTTAAAACCGACCAGATAATCCAAAGCGCGGCGAGCCTGTTGGGCGTTGACCAGATTGATGGCTAAGTGCTCGGGATTGGCGATGGCTGCGGTAACGGCTTTTTTGGTGATTTCATGGAACACGACCCGATGTACCGGTTTGTCTTTTAACAGTTTTTTTTCTTTCAGCAGTTCAAGTAAATGCCAGGAAATAGCTTCTCCTTCTCTATCAGGGTCGGTCGCCAGATATAAGGTGTCTGCGCTTTTTAGGGCTTTGGCGATGGCTTGAACATGCTTCTGGTTGCGATCGATGACTTCATATTTCATCGCGAAGTCGTTGCCGGGATCCACTGCGCCTTCTTTGGGGATCAGGTCGCGGACATGTCCGTAAGAGGCTAAAACCTGAAAGTCCTTGCCTAAGTATTTTTCGATGGTTTTGGCTTTTGCAGGCGATTCTACAATGACGAGATTTTTACTCATTTGAGGTTCAAGGTGAAAGGTTCAAGGTGAAAGGTTTAATGCTCAAGGAGAAAGGTACGTGTTTTTAAACCTTGAACCTTTTACCTTAGTGCAAATACGTTGGAACAAGGTCGTAGACGATATCTTCCATTCTGGAGAAAGCGATTTCCTCGTCCGGCTGGCTAAGCAACACCATCAGCACTATCCATTTTAACTTTTCCATCGATATTTCTTCATTCTCCAAGGCCATGGCCCGGTCGATGACGATCTCCCGGTTGGCGGAATTCAGAATGCCGCTGTTTTCAAGAAACAGAAGCATATTGCGGCATTCAAGATCCAGTCTGGCTTTTTCCTGGCTGCAAAAAATGCGAAATACCGGCGAGGCGGATGTTTTTATGGCGCGTTGCAGGCTAAGCGATTCCAGCCAGTCGAAAGCTTTATTGACTTCGATCTGCTCAAAGCCCGCTTCCAATAATTCTGTCCTGACGATGTCACTGTCCGGAAGGATTTCAATTTCATCCTCCATATAGTTCTCAAATAAGTACATCAGGACATCAAAAATATTTTCTTTCATAGGCTCTTAAATTTTTATGATTATTTTATTCTCGTATAGCATCCGCCGGGACTTGCTTCCAGGTAACCTTGCAGCTCCAGAATCAGCAGCATTGACGAAATAACTTCGACGGATGCGTTGGCATTTTCCACCAAAGTATCGATAGAAGTTGGGCTAAACATGACGAGATTCAATAATGTTTGTTGCTCCAGGTCAAGCGTTGATTGCATTGTGACGGGTGATAAATTACCATCTTGTTGATTATATTGATTAAGTTCATCGAGAATATCTTGGGTTGTTTCGACAAGTTTTGCGCCTTCACGGATCAGCGCATTGCAACCTCGGGCCAGCGGGTTATGTATGGAGCCGGGAATGGCAAAAACTTCGCGGTTTTGCTCCAAGGCCATGCGCGCAGTAATCAGCGAGCCGCTTTGTTTGGCGGCTTCAACCACTAACAGACCTTGACACAGACCGCTGATAATGCGGTTGCGCCGGGGAAAGTGGTTGGCTTTGGCGGCAGTGCCGGGCGGGAATTCCGAGATCATCGCGCCGGTAGTGACAATTTCAGTGGCCAGATCCTTGTGTCTTGCCGGATAGACGCGATCCAGGCCGGTTCCGGCTACCGCTACCGTATAACCCTTGGCCTTTAATGCGCCTTGATGGCTTGCGGCATCAATGCCCAAGGCCAGTCCGCTAATGATGGTAAAGCCGCATTGACTTAAACTTTTGGCGAAATTAAAGGCGATTTCGAGGCCGGAAGACGAGGGATTGCGGCTACCGACGATCGCAACAGCAGGGAGCGCCAGGATTTCCGGGTTGCCGCGTACAAACAGCAGTGGCGGGGGATCGGAAATTTCCTTTAATTGCGCCGGATAGTTTGCATCATTGATGGTAATGACGCTGTTATTGGCGAGCTCCAGCCAGCCCAGATCATAGTCGATCAGCGTCCAATCAGGGTTTTTGATGGCATGAACGATGTCGTTTTTTAGACCTAAGGCGCTGAGTGCGGATGCCGATTCTGCAAATAACTGTGCCGGAGTATGGCTGTTCAGTAAACGGAGAAATGTTCTGTAACCGACGCCTGGCGTACGCAACAGCGCAAGCCAGTATTTTATATTGGGGTCGATGTGCGGAGCGTTAATGTTCAGGGGGTTTTAACTTTATCTAAAACATGAAGCGCCTGGGTCGCTTTCATGACCAGCGCGTAACTGACGCGTTCAAACGGGCGGAAAACCATCAGGGTGCCGGCAATCTCATCGGGTAGCGTAACAAGATCGTTTCTTATGGGGCTGTATGCGTCTTTGACCGGCTTACCGCGCTTGTAGATGTCCAGCTCATGTCCGGCCAATAGGCCGTCAGCAGTGCCTTTGTCTATTACCACCACGTTATAGCGACCGATTTGGGACACGCCGCCCAGTACGCTGATGATGCTGCCTTTTATGCTGAGGTCTGGCGGGCGGGGAAAATAATTTAGCGCAATATCTTGGTCGGCATTAGGCATAATCCGGTCGCCGGTGCGAATTTCACGGGCGGATTTGGTTATGGCGAGCGTTGCCGGGTCGCCGGGTTTTTGCAACGAGGCATCGGCAATATATTGCGCCTCGTAGCCCAGGATGTCGCCGCTGTCCGGACTGATATAAGCGCTACCCGGCCGGTAAATGGTGTAGGACAGGTTGTTCGACTCGTTAATCGAACGCACATAAACGCGGTCACCGGTGCCGGCAATGAGGTGTTCCCCTGCTAAGTCGACAACATAAGGCGCAGTGTCCAATTCATTTTCATCCACGACTTTGGGCGAGGTCAAGAAACTGGCTATATTTTCAGTCGGGATTAAGCGGATAGCCTGTTTCAGGTTGGTTTCCCGAATACAAGGCAGTACCTTTCCATCTTCGGAAACGGCGAAATTTTGGCGACCGTTTTTATAATCTTTTTCATTAAGCACGCAGGGTGAGTTAGGGATAGCCTCTGTCCGGGCTTGTTCGCTACGGTTAAGACTCAGCTGCGGTTTGCCGTTGACTATTGAAAAATAAAGGGTGTCGCCGGGATAGATCAAATGAGGATTCTTGATCTGGGCATTGCTACTCCATAATTGGGGCCACTGCCAAGGGTGAGTTAAAAATTTACCGGACAGTTCCCATAAGGTATCGCCTTTGACGACGGTATATTGATTGGGGTGAGACGGATTTAGGGATATTTCATCAGCCGATATGCTTAAACTAATGAAGAGAGAAACGATCAATCCGGTGAATGTTCGAAAAGCCATGTTGAGTTCCTGTCGAGTCTTTTTATGCTATCTAAATTCAAAGTTTAGATGAATTCATATAGAATTCCAATTTTCAATTAATATAGTGGAGAGTTTGTTGAGTATTTTAGCTATTCTCGAGTTTCCGGACGAACGCTTGCGAAAAAAGGCTGCAATCGTAAAAACGGTCGATGCTAACATCCAAAAATTGGTCGATGACATGCTCGAAACCATGTACGAATCACACGGCGTTGGATTGGCGGCTACCCAGGTCAATGTGCATCAGCGTGTCGTGGTCATCGATGTCAGCGAGGAAAAGGACACACCTTTATGTTTAATCAATCCTGAAATCATCGAAAAAGACGGGGTCAAGGAGTCCGAAGAGGGCTGTCTTTCGGTGCCCGGTTTTTTTGAAAAAGTGAGCCGAGCCGAACATATCATCGTCAAGGCGCTGAACAGGGAGGGTGAGCCTTTTCAATTCGATGCCAGAGATTTACTGGCCGTGTGCGTTCAGCACGAACTGGATCACTTGAGCGGAAAATTGTTCGTCGATTACATTTCACCGTTAAAACGGCAGCGGATTAAGAAAAAATTGGAAAAAATCCATAAAATGGAAGAAAGTTGATGAACATTATTTTTGCCGGAACTCCAGAGTTTGCAGTGCCTAGTCTGCAAAAGTTGCTGGATTCTGAACATGAAATTTGCGCAGTTTATACCCAGCCTGACCGCCCGGCGGGCAGGGGGCGCAAGTTGCAGGCCAGTCCTGTCAAGGAACTGGCCTTAGCCGCCGGAATCCCGGTTTTTCAGCCGCTGACCATGAAAACCGATGAGGACTTGCAGCAGCTCAGATCATTCAATGCCGATTTGGTGGTGGTGGTGGCTTACGGCATGATTTTAACGCAGGCGGTTTTGGATGCGCCCAAGCTGGGCTGTATCAATGTCCACGCTTCATTATTGCCGCGCTGGCGGGGAGCCGCGCCGATTCAGCGGGCGCTGATGGCGGGCGATCAAAAAACCGGAGTAACCATTATGCAGATAGTGCGCAAACTCGATGCCGGCGACATGCTGCACAAAGAAGAATACCTGATCGATGGCGCCGATACGGCCGATGCTTTGCATGACAAATTGGCTGCGTTGGGCGCAATAGGCCTAAGCAAAGTGCTGGCGCAACTGGCAGCCGGAACTATCGATCCTAAGCCGCAGGATGAGACGCTGGTGACCTATGCCGAAAAGCTGGAAAAAAGCGAAGCGCTTATCGACTGGACGCAACCGGCTGTAAATTTGGCCTTAAAAGTAAGAGGCTTAAATGCATGGCCGGTCGCGCAAACGCTGTATCAGGGCAAAGCCTTGCGCATCTGGCAGGCGCTGGCCGTGCCCGATGACGCATCGTTGCAACTGGAGCCTGGCGTAGTGCGTTGTGCCGATAAACACATGGAGGTGGCGACCGGCTCAGGTTTTTTAAGGCTCTTGGAAGTGCAGCTGCCGGGCGGAAAGCGCATGCCGGTGCAGGCTTTTTTGAGCGCTCATGCTGTTAACGGGGTAAAACTCGGTTGAATACACGATTAGTCGCGGCTCGGGTATTAACCCGGGTCTTGCAGGACGGACAGTCTTTAACCGCCGCCCTGGATAAGGCATTTTTGGGCATCGAATCGTCTAAAGACCGGGCTTTCATACAGGCGCTATGTTACGGCGTTTGCAGGCAATATCACCGGCTGGATTTTATTCTAAGCCAGTTGCTGGATAAACCTCTCAAAGATGCCGAGGTTAAGGCACTGGCTTTGGTTGGCTTGTACCAGCTCAACTTCATGCGGGTAAAAGCTCACGCGGCGGTGTCCGAAACGGTATTGGCGGCAGCTAAAAAAGCCTGGGCCAAGTCGCTGATCAATGCGCTGCTTCGAACCTATTTGCGCGAACAGGAAGGACTGGATGGCAAAGCCGATAAATGTCAGGTCGCGGCCTTAAGTCATCCAGACTGGCTGATCAAGCATATCGAACAGGATTGGCCCGAGCAGGCGCTAAAAATACTGCTGGAAAACAATCAGCAACCGCCGATGGTATTGCGGGTCAATCTGGCGAAAACCAGTCGCGAACATTATCTCGAGCTGTTAACCGCACAGGACATAGCAGGGGAAGCTGTCAGCTTTTGCCCGTCGGCGATCAAACTGGATAAACCGGCGCCGGTGGAAATGCTGCCCGGCTTTGCCGATGGGCTGATTTCCGTTCAGGACACCGCCGCGCAATTGGCGGCCGGATTGCTGGATGCGCAGCCGGGGCATCGGGTGCTGGATGTCTGCGCCGCGCCGGGCGGCAAAACCGCGCATATTCTTGAAAGCCAGTTGCAACTAAAAGAGCTGGTCGCCGTCGATATAGACGCGTCCAGAATGCAACGGGTCAGCGAAAATTTGCAGCGCTTGGGCTTGCAAGCCACGCTGCTGATCGGCGATGCGGCCAATCCTGCCGAATGGTGGGACGGCAAACTGTTTGACCGGATTTTGCTGGACGCGCCGTGTTCGGCTCTAGGCGTTATCCGCCGCCACCCGGACATTAAGTTATTGCGCAGAGCCGAGGACATCGGGCAATTGCAAACCTTGCAAAAAGCCATTTTGCAGGCCGTCTGGCCGCTGTTGGCACCCGGTGGACAATTGTTATATGCGACCTGTTCCATTTTGAAGCAGGAAAACGAGCAGCAGGTTCATGCTTTTTTAGCAAAACACGGCGATGCGGTCGAGTTGCCCTTGTTCCCAAGCTCCGGCTTGGGAGCAGCGGGCTGGGGCGTCGCCGGAGTCTGCGGTCGCCAGATTTTGACCGGCGAATCGGCAATGGATGGATTTTATTATGCGCGCATCAGCAAGTCATAAGCCTGCTTTTTACCAGGCGTTGCTGTGTTTATTTTGGGTAGGACTGCTGCCTGCTTTAAGTCATGCCGATACGCCCTTCGACTTTGCTCAGGACAGGCCCGTCTTGAGCCCAGACGAAGGGTTTGGCGTGACGGTAAATAATGTTGGGACGAGTTTGCAAGGCGATAACTTTGTGCTGTCTGCAACTATCGATTATAAGCTCAGTGCGCGGGCCAAGGAGGCCTTGCAAAACGGAGTGCCTTTGTTTTGGGATATACATATCAAGACCCTGCAACATCGTGATTATTTTTGGGATAAAACTCTGATTAATTCTGCTATCCGTTATCGTATTCAGTACCATGCCTTGCTGAATATGTATCGGGTCAGAAACGAGGGTAGCGGCGAGTTGTATAATTTTTCCACCTTGTCTGCTGCGCTGGATTCGATGTCTACGCTACATGATTTTCGTGTTATGGATAAGGGGGCTTACGTGCAGGGAAAGCGCTATGCAGTCGGCGTCAAAGTCACGCTGGATCGGGATGCGCTGCCTTTGCCGTTGCGTCCGGTTGCCTATGTTAACCGGCAGTGGTATTTATCCAGTAACTGGACATTATGGCCTTTAACAAAATAAAGCCTCCCATCAGCCTGTCTGTGTTAATTCTGTTTGGGACGATTTTGCTGTTGTTGCAGCTGATGAGCTCGGCGACCCAGGAATCTTCACAATTGAGCGCGATGTATTCCTGGCTGCTGTTGGTCAACGCGCTGGGTTCGGTGGTATTGCTGGCATTGGTCGGCGCTAATATTTATTCGCTGGCGCGGCAGTTAAAAAAACGCGAGGCGGGTTCGAGGCTAACCACGCGCATGGTGTCGCTGTTTGTGGTGCTGGCTTTGGCGCCCGCCGCTATTGTGTTTTATTTTTCCATGCAGTTTCTGCATCAGGGCATCGATAGCTGGTTTAATGTGGAAATAGACCGGGCCATGGAAGATGCGCTGGAGCTCAGTCAGGCCTCATTAGACCAGCGGATGCGCTGGCATTTGCGGCAAACCCAGCAATTAGGCGGGAAGCTGGTGGAGTCGTCTGAAACGCTGGCGACGCTGGAAATGGAAAATCTGCGTGAACTTTCCGGGGCGTCCGAGATGGCGCTGTTTTCCCGGCAGGGCAGGATTATTGCCTCAAGCAGCATCAATCCCGGCGATATGTTGCCGAGTTTGCCGGATGGGCAGATTTGGTTGCAGTTACGGCAGAATTCCGAGTACGTCGCCTTGGCGCCGGTGCGTGAAGATGAATTGATGATCCGGGTTATCGTCACTGTTAAGGCCAAGGAGATGCAATATTTACAGGCTTTATATCCGGTGCCGGTCAGAATTGCCGATCTGGCCGATTCGGTGGAATTTGCCTTTGTGCGTTATCGGGAGATGCATTTTTTAAGGGATTCATTGAAGTTAAGCTTCTCCCTGACTTTGTCGCTGGTGTTGTTGATGAGCTTGCTGGCGGCGATCTGGGTGGCCTTTATCAGCATCCGCAATATAGTCGCGCCGGTCAAGGCGCTGGTTAAGGGTACGCAGGCTGTGGCTTCCGGGCATTATGACCAAGACTTGCCGGTTATTGCCCAGGATGATCTGGGTTTTCTGGTGGAGTCTTTCAACGAGATGACGCATCGCATTGCCAGAGCCAGCGATGCGACCCGCATGGCCGGTATCGAAGTGGAAAATCAACGGGCTTATCTGGAAACGATACTGGCGAATTTAACGGCCGGAGTGATCAGCTTCGATGCGGAGCATAAGATACGTACGGCGAATCAGGCGGCTTACCGGATCTTCCATATTCATGTGAATCAGTTTGTCGGGCGGACCTTGCTGGAGCTGGTTCAGAGTTACGCTGAACTGAGCAAACCGCTAGAATCGATCCAGTACTTAGTAGAGCAGGCCGATGATATATGGCAGCAGCGGATTGCTTTTTTAGGCCCCAGCGGTCGGCAGGAATTATTGTGCAGAGGCACGCCGCTGTTTTCCCAGGAGGGCTTGCGAGTCGGGGCGGTGGTGGTGTTCGATGACGTGACCGATTTGATTCAGGCGCAGAAAAATGCGGCCTGGGGTGAGGTGGCCAGGCGCCTTGCTCATGAAATCAAGAATCCCCTGACGCCAATACAGTTATCGGCAGAGCGCTTGCAGCACAAGCTGGCCGACAAGCTGACCGCTGCCGATGCGGAGATGTTGCAGCGTTCAACCACGACCATCGTACAGCAGGTTGAGGCGATGAAAGAAATGGTGGACGATTTTTCGGAATACGCCAAGCCTTCCAAGAAACAACGGCTGGATATCGATTTGCCTGCATTGGTTCAGGAGGTGTTGGCGCTTTATGCGGCAAAGTCGGGGGTCAAATTTAAAACCGATTATGACGCCGGTCTGTTGATGATTAAGGGCGACCCGGTCAGTATCCGGCAGGTGCTGCATAATCTGATAAAGAATGCCTTGGAAGCGACAGATGCTCAAGGTTTGATTGAAATAGGCCTGCACCGGGTGCAAAAAAATACCACCGATTTTATCGAAATTGCGCTTTATGATGACGGGCCGGGTATTAAGGATGAGCAGATCGAGCAAATCTTCGAACCCTACGTGACCACCAAGGCCAAGGGTACCGGTTTGGGCTTGGCGATAGTCAAAAAAATAATTGAAGAGCATGGCGGTGCGATCTGGGTCGACACCGGCCGTAAAGTGGGGGCGGGTTTCATCATTCAGCTTCCGGCGCGTAATTTTTGAGGTACTGTAAACGATTATGAATGTATATATACCCCGTATATTGGTTGTAGATGATGAGCCGGACATTCGCCGTCTGGTCTGCGAAATTCTTGAAGATGAAGGCTATCAGGTGGCTACGGCCGAGAATGCCGCCGCCGCCCGGGAATCAAAAAAGTCCATCGCGCCCGATTTGATCTTGCTCGACATTTGGATGCCGGATACCGACGGCATTACCTTGTTGAAAGAATGGGTTGCCGATGACTCCCTGCTTTGTCCTGTGGTGATGATGTCGGGACACGGTTCAGTCGAGGCCGCTGTTGAGGCAACCCGGCTGGGGGCTTATGATTTTCTTGAAAAGCCACTGTCTATGGCAAAATTATTATTGATCGTGGAGCGGGCTTTGGAAGCCAGCAATCTGCAAATTGAAAATGCCGGGCTGAGGCAGCAGTTGGCAGCCGATATTGAACCGGTAGGCAAGAGCGCTACCGTTGCCAGAATCAAGGATCAATTAAAGCGTTTGGCTCAGCATGATGCCCGGGTGTTATTTGTCGGTGAGGCAGGCGTCGGCAAGGAGATGTATGCGCGTTATCTGCACAATAACAGCGCCCATCGGGACGGCCCTTTTGTGGATGTGGCGGTAGGCAGCATATCGCCGGAAAATTCGGCGGTGGAGTTTTTTGGCAAAGAGGATGGCGGCAAGATTTATCCGGGTTTATTGGAGAGGGCGCATAAGGGTACGCTGTTTTTAGGTGAAATCGGCGGCATGGATAAGGAAACCCAGCTCAGGCTGCTGGGCGCTCTGGAGTCCAGTTCTTTCCTGCGGGTAGGAGGAGGCGAGGCGGTTCGCGTCGATGTCCGGGTGGTGGCGTCTTCCCGTATTGCCTTGGATGAGGAGGTCAATGCCGGGCGTTTTCGGCAGGACTTATATTATCTGTTAAACGAGGTTTCGCTCGACATTCAAGCCCTACGGGAGCACAGCGAGGATGTGCCGGCATTGCTGAGTTTTTATGTCGATTATTTTGTCAGCCAGGATAGACTGCCGTTTCGGAAGTTTTCCATGGCGGCGCAAAACTTCTTGCGCAATTACAGCTGGCGCGGGAATGTTCGGGAGTTGAAAAACCTGGTGCAGCGCCTGATGATCCTAGGCGCAGGGGAAGAGATAGAGCTGGATGAAGTGAAGATGGCGCTGGGTTCAGTGGTTGGCGAAAGCGCTATGACCTATGTCGTGCCTGAGTTTTTTAATTTACCCTTGAAAGAGGCCAGGGATCATTTCGAGAAGGCTTATCTGGAATACCATTTTGAGCGTACCGGCGGCAGTGTTGCAAAATTGTCGGCCGCTGTGGGCATGGAGCGCACCCATCTTTATCGTAAGTTGCATTCATTGCATATAAAATTATAAATCAGGCGAAAGGCAAAGGGCGAAGGAGTGTGTTTTTTCGCCTTTTGCCTTTCGCCGTGTGCCTGAGGCACAAATAAACTTGAAACATCGGGAAATTCTTAGTAAAATCTCGCTCTTTATATTGAGCCTTTAACAGAAAGCCTAAGCAACGATGAAAACATTTAGTGCAAAGCCAGCAGAAGTTAAGCGTGATTGGTTCGTGGTCGATGCAGAAGGGAAGACGCTGGGTCGTCTTGCTTCTGAGATTGCGCTGCGCCTTCGCGGTAAACATAAACCAGAATACACGCCGCATGTTGATACCGGTGATTACATTATTGTAGTAAATGCAGAGAAGATAGGCGTTACCGGCAATAAAGAAAAAAATAAATTGTATCAGCACCATACAGGCTATATCGGTAATCTTAAGACTGTCACTCTGGGTAAATTGAGAAGCACCTTCCCGGATCGCATTCTTACTACAGCCGTTAAAGGAATGTTACCTAACAATCCACTGGGTCGTGCAATGTTCAAGAAATTGAAAGTTTATGCAGGGCCTGAACACGATCATCAGGCTCAACAGCCACAAGCACTAGAATTATAAGCGGGTAGATCATGGCAGCAGCTCAATATTACGGAACAGGTCGTCGTAAATGTGCAATCGCACGCGTTTACGCAACTTCCGGTACCGGAAAAATCACTATTAATAAAAAAACGATAGAAGACTATTTCGGTCGTAAAACCGACCAGATGGTTTCCCGTCAACCCTTAGGTTGTGTTGATATGGAAGGCAAATTCGATATTAACGTCATCGTCAAAGGCGGAGGCCCATCGGGCCAAGCCGGCGCTATTCGTCACGGTTTGACGCGCGCCTTGATGGTGTACGATGAAGCCTTACGTCCGGCGCTTAGAAAAGCCGGTTATGTTACCCGCGATTCGCGTATTGTAGAGCGTAAAAAAGTGGGCTTACACAAAGCCAGAAAACGTCCACAGTACTCGAAACGTTAATCGACTACTTTCATTTGCAGCAACTTTCGTTACTCATATGAAAATAAAAAGGCTGCATTGTTAAAGATGCGGCCTTTTTTTTGCTCTAAGGGCATAGCTATCTACACAACTTTTTGCATCATAAATACAATGGCTTGCATGTGATCTTACTCCCTCTCCTGTTGGAGAGGGTTGGGGTGAGGAGAATAAAATCAAGTATTTACATCTCCCCTCGGCAATTGCTCCTGCATTGCTCTACC
>JAYTLW010000186.1:0-3379 GCA_043729025.1 Methylobacter sp. | reverse complement strand
GCTTCAATCGCAGCCAACGTATCAAGCATACCTGTAAAAAAAACCGTGTGCTCGGCAATATTGTTCTGATAATGAGTGAGCATGGTTTCCAGAATATCGGCCTTTAACTGCTGATGACACAAAGGCTGACTTGCCTTGATCATCGCCGCCGCCCCGTAAGAAATAAACGGTTTGACGATTTCAGCTGCAACGGTATCAAAGCCGTGGATGTTTAACGCCCGGTTCAAACATGAAATCAAATCCGGCGCGGTATCTACCAGAGTGCCGTCAAGGTCGAATAAAACGCAGGATAGTTTAAAATCAGCAGTCATGTTTCACGCTGGGCGCTTAAAAGCGGCGATGTAATTAACGTCTATATCTTTGCCCAAACTGAAGCGTTTACTAAACGGGTTGTATTCAATGCCTACCATACCCTGCAATTCAAGACCTGCGGCGCGCGCAGACTGGCACAGCTCCGATGGTTTAATAAAGGTTTTAAAATCATGAGTGCCTTTGGGCAGCATTTGCAGGACATATTCCGCAGCAAAAATAGCCAGCAAATACGCCTTGGGTTTGCGATTAAGCGTCGAGAAAAACACCATGCCGCCGGGTTTAACCATTGTGGCGCAAGCGGAGATTATCGATCCGGGATCAGGCACATGCTCAAGCATTTCCATGCAGGTCACATGATCAAAGCTTGCAGGCTGTTGTTCGGCTAAGCTTTCGGCGCTGATTTTTTGATAATGCGCGCTAACGCCGGATTCAAGACCGTGCAAATCGGCAATATCAATCAGGTCTTCACTGAGATCAATGCCCAGCGCATCAGCGCCGTGTTTAGCCAGGCCTTCGGTTAAAATACCCCCGCCGCAACCGACATCAACGATGCGTTTACCTGCAATATCCGCATAGCGCTGGATAAACTGGAGTCGTAGCGGGTTAATATCGTGCAGGGTTTTGAATTCGCCCTGAGTATCCCACCAGCGTTCCGCCATCGAGCCGAATTTATGGATTTCATGCGGGTGTACATTGTTTGTTGCTGTCATTGTGCTAACCGTAAATATGAGGTTGATATAGTGTACTATATTGGTGGGTTATTCGTCATGTGTTGTTCTGTCATGAGCTATTTTTATGCTGTCTGGATTAAGCAGGGGCGTATTATTGATCCCTAGATTTCCGGCGGAATACTCCGTCCAGCCAGACAAAAAAAAGGCCGATGCAAACGCACCGGCCTCTTATTCGGCTCGTCAGTTTACAGGGAATTGACTGCGTTCAATTCCTGAAAAGCCTGTTCCAAACGAACCGCCATACCGACTTCACCGGCGCGTTGCCAGACGCGCGGATCGTAGTATTTTTTGTTGGGCTTGTCGTCGCCGTCCGGGTTGCCGATTTGGCCTTGCAAATAACCTTCGTGTTGTTTGTAGTAGTTCATGATGCCTTCCCAGGTCGCCCATTGGGTGTCGGTATCGATGTTCATCTTGATCACGCCGTAGCTGATCGATTCCTTGATTTCTTCAGGCGTGGAACCTGAACCGCCGTGGAATACAAAATTCAAAGTGTTGGTCGGAATGCCGAATTTTTCAGAGACATATTTTTGCGAGTTAGCCAAAATGCTCGGCGTCAATTTAACGTTGCCGGGCTTGTAAACGCCGTGTACGTTGCCGAAAGAAGCGGCGATGGTGAAACGTGGGCTTATTTTGCTTAACTGTTCATAAGAATAAGCGACATCTTCAGGCTGGGTGTACAGCAAAGAGTGATCCATATCGCTGTTGTCGACGCCGTCTTCTTCGCCACCGGTCACGCCCAATTCAATTTCCAGGGTCATGCCCATTTTGGACATGCGGGTTAAATACTGGCCGCAAATTTCGATGTTTTCTTTCAGGCTTTCTTCGGACAAATCCAGCATGTGCGAGCTGAATAGAGGTTTGCCGGTTGCCGCAAAATGTTTTTCACCGGCGTCCAACAAGCCGTCTATCCAGGGCAGTAGTTTTTTTGCCGCATGGTCGGTGTGCAAGATGACCGGTACGCCATAAGCTTCAGCCATCGCGTGTACATGTTGAGCCCCGGAGATAGCGCCCAAGATGGCGGCTTGTTGACCTTCCGCTTTAAGGCCTTTACCGGCAACGAATGCTGCGCCGCCATTGGAAAACTGGATAACGATGGCCGATTTTACTTTCGCGGCGGCTTCCAATGCTGCATTAATCGAATCCGTGTTGATGACATTGACCGCAGGCAAGGCAAATTTGTTTGCTTTGCAAATCGCAAAGATTTTTTGCACATCATCACCTGTTACAACACCGGGTTTTACTACGTCTAAAATTTTTTGTGACATTAAGGGTTCCTGTTTCAATCTGTTATATGGAGGGTGATCAAGCCGAAAGCCATTGGGTTTGCGGGTAAGAATACCCGCCGCACTATGCTTGTCAGACCCGTATTATAAAGTGTGTTCTTGCAATAGGCTACTCTTGCACAAATCGCTGATAGCCGTCATATCGGCATGGACGGTAACTTTCGGATAACTCGCGGCGTTTGCAGCGCCGGATGTCTGCGCATCGTTCGCGATAAAGGTGCAACACTGTTAATTCAATGAGTACAAACTGCTTCATTTCTCGCTACCTTCCTCACTCCAAAGGGCGGATAGTTTATAGCCAATCAATTTGTTGCGTAGCACTCAAGCGTGCTTGCTGTCCCGGCCTTGACTGCTGTATTCGGATGCAGGTTATTTTAATCGTCACTGCTGGCACGGCTATCGAGATACTCTACTTTTACTTGAGCCAAGCCGCGCACGCCGATTTGTTTTGCAGCCCCGTGCGACAAGTCGATCAAACGGTTATGCTTAAAAGGCCCTCGATCGTTAACCACTACCACCACAGAACGGCCATTTTGCAGATTGGTCACTCGCACTTTACTGGGTAGCGGCAGTGTTTTGTGCGCGGCCGTTAAGCCTTGCGGCCTAAAATGGGTGCCCATGGCGGTGCGGTTACCGGACTCGTGACCATACCATGAGGCGGTGCCTTGTTCGCTGTAGCCCCTTGCAGACACCATTGGGTAGTAGGTTTTGCCTTTTACCTTGTAAGGCCTGTTGTAAGCCGATTTATCACGATAAATAGGCGGCCGTGCGGTCTCGTGCTGAGGCAATAGGGGGGGAGTGGAAGCGCAGCCGCTGAACAAACCCGCTAGCAGGATTATGAATCCGGACAATGCGTAGCGTGAGCAATTTGTGGCAGCTTGAAAATTGAATGTTGAAAGATGTGGGAGAAGATTCTTTAGGCTGTTTATATCAAGCCCCACCCGGTTTGCTGCGTGGCTGCCAAGCTGATTTGTGCTGACGGCGCCGATCATAGTGCCGGGTAAGGAAATTGTGAGTTATTCATCTGGAACGCCTATGACTTTAATACGGACG
>JAYTLW010000185.1:0-22833 GCA_043729025.1 Methylobacter sp. | reverse complement strand
GGTTAATGCGGCTGTTAAAGTAGTCTTACCATGATCGACGTGACCGATTGTGCCGACGTTTACGTGGGGCTTGCTACGTGAGAATTTTTCTTTGGCCATTAAAATACACCTCTAATAATTAACACAACACATGGAGCTCATAACCGGATTTGAACCGGTGACCTCTTCCTTACCAAGGAAGTGCTCTACCTACTGAGCTATATGAGCTTAATTTTTTGAATATGGAGCGGGTGATGGGAATCGAACCCACGTGATCAGCTTGGAAGGCTGGAGTTCTACCATTGAACTACACCCGCAGATATTTGTTAATTTTGATGGTGGAGGGGGGAGGATTCGAACCTCCGAAGGCAGAGCCGGCAGATTTACAGTCTGATCCCTTTGGCCGCTCGGGAACCCCTCCGTTATCGGATAAGCCGCGCATTATCTTTCATCGAGCACATACTGTCAATTAATAAGTTACCCGGAATTCAATTTATTCATTACTGACGACATATCGCCCACGATCATTTGATTAATATAACTACCCACGAAGTCAAAAGCCGATAATAGCGCATCCCACTCTTGTTTTGAGGGATTTGACAACACATAATCAGCAACAACCTTGTCAACTGGAGGCCGACCAATGCCTATCCTTAAGCGATAAAATTCACTTGACCCCAGATGCGCGATGATATCCCTCAAGCCATTATGCCCTGCATGTCCGCCATTTTTTTTTAGTTTTACCACGCCAATGTCGAAATCAAGCTCATCATGAATAACAAGAATCTCTTCCGGCGTTAATTTATAATACCTAGCAACCTTTCCTACGGACAGCCCGCTTCGATTCATGAATGTGTTCGGCTTTAACAGCACTACCTTACTGTCTGCACCCTTCATCTCTGCCAACAGCCCATCAAACCTGGATTCCCTAAGCCAATCGCACTTCGACTCGCTGGCCAATCTGTCTAAAAACAAAAACCCGGCGTTATGCCGGGTCTTTTCATACTGCCGCCCCGGATTACCCAAGCCGACTATAAGTTTGATCATGCGTTTTATTAGGCTACGGCTAGATAGCGTCATCCTTACTTGCTTTTGAAGCCATCATAGATGCTACTGGATGATCGTGTTCGGGGCCTTGTGCCAGAGCTACAATTTCGACGCCAGCAGGTAAAACAATATCCGAAAGATGAGCCGACTCCCCGATATCCAAACCGATTAGATCCACTTCAATATAATCAGGCAAAGCAGACGGCAAACAGGAGACTTCAACATCAATCATGGCATGAGCCACAATACCGCCTTTTTTTCCACCAATTGACGCATTCTCATTAATAAAATGCAACGGAACATGCACCTTCAATGCTTCAGTCATATTTACCCGAAGAAAATCCATGTGCAAAACCTGAAACTTAGCCGGATGTCGCTGAACACCCTTCAGAATTGCTTTTTCAGTTTTACCATCAACATTGACATCCAAAACATGCGAATATACCGCCTCATGTGCAAGATGCTTAATCACTTCGTTATGACTTAGCACCAGCATTTGAGGCGCGCTATGCCCACCGTATATTACCGCCGGCACATTGCCTTTACGACGCGCTCTTTTGGCTGCACTTTTACCTGACTGATCTCGACTTTCAGCGACAAACTCAAATACGTTAGACATTTTCCTCTCAACCCCGTGCTCTCAAGCACAACAAATAAATTTTTAATCTACAAACATCAATCAACGTAGAGCGAACTAACCGACTCACCAACAGCTATACGTCTTATGGTTTCAGCCAATATTTCTGCAACGCTTAGCTGCCTTATTCTACTTGATCCAGCAGCCTCAGCGCTCAATGGTATGGTGTCAGTGACAACCAACTCATCAAGTTCCGAATTGTTTATATTTTTTAAAGCAGATCCGGATAATACTGCATGAGTACAATAGGCGACCACCTTTATCGCACCATGTTTTTTCAGCGCCGCCGCCGCATGACACAAGGTTCCTGCTGTATCGACCAAATCATCGATCAATACGCATCTGCGCCCTTCAACATCACCAATTATATGCATAATTTCTGCAACATTAGCTTTAGGCCTGCGCTTATCTATAATCGCAAGATCCGCATCATCCAAGCGTTTAGCAAGCGCTCTGGCCCTGACCACGCCTCCAACATCCGGCGAAACTACTATCAAATCTTTATATTTTTGCCGCCACACATCACCAAGAAGAATGGGCGACGAGTAAACATTATCTACAGGTATATCAAAAAAACCCTGGATTTGATCAGCATGCAAATCAACCGTTAAAACCCGATCCGTTCCTGCTTGCTCAATCATTTTTGCAACCAGCTTTGCGCTAATCGGCACACGCGCTGATCTTGACCTCCTGTCCTGCCGCGCATAACCATAATAGGGCATTACAGCGGTTATTCGTGATGCCGAAGCGCGATGCAGAGCATCTATCATCACCAACAACTCCATCAGATTTTCATTTGTTGGAGAACAAGTCGGCTGAATAACGAAAACGTCCTTACCACGAACATTTTCTTCAATTTCAACTGCAACCTCTCCATCGCTGAATCTACCGACGGTCGCCATCCCTAGGCGCATATTGAGCTTTTTTACTATACCCTCTGACAAAGCCAAGTTAGCATTTCCAGAAAACACCATCACAGAGGTGTCATTCATCAAGCACTCCCAAATTGAATTTAACTTAGCGGAGGTAAATGGCTGGGCCGCAAGGATTCGAACCTTGGTATGCGGAGATCAAAACCCCGTGCCTTACCGCTTGGCGACGGCCCAATAATCAAGATATATACTTACTACTTTTTAGCTTCGAAAACAAAGGCGATTCATTTATGCCTTTGGTCAGATAAATTTGCCACTTATTTTTAAGTGTCTCATATACCGTGTTCGCCGCCTCTTCCGATTCAAACTGAGCAAAAACACATGCGCCGGTACCTGTCAACCTCGCCTCTGAAATTAGAGACAAATCAAGCAAAGCATCATTAACCGCTTGGTATCGCTTACGAACCACTGCAAGGCAATCGTTTTGGTGCTGACCCGCTATAAAGTCGGCTATTTTGATTGATTTGCTATTGCGTGTCAAATCTTTAGCTGAAAATATTTCCTTTGTATCCACGTGACAATCAGGCCTTATCACCACAAACCACGACTCTGGAATATCTATTTTCTCTAGCTTTTCACCAACCCCTTCAGCCCATGCAGAATGCCCATACACGAACACAGGCACATCTGCGCCCAAGGTCAGACCAAGCTCCATCAATTTTTCTGTCGGTAGCTGCAAGCCCCATAGCTCATTCAAAACCACCAAAGTCGTTGCCGCATCAGAGCTGCCGCCACCAAGTCCACCCCCCATAGGCAGGTTCTTTTCCACCTCTATGCACACACCCTGTCCACAACCCGTCTCTATTTTTAACAGCTTTGCTGCTCTAACTGTCAAATCATCCGATTCGGGAACGCCGGGAATTGGCTTTTGCAAACTAACGCGCCCATCAGCAACCGGATGGTATTTTATCCAGTCACACAAGTTTATAAATTGAAAGACCGTTTGTAACAAATGATAGCCATCACTCCTTTGTCCGGTTATCCGTAACATTAAATTCAATTTTGCCGGCGCAGGCCAGCTTTGGGCCCATGCAGACTTGATGCGTTGATTTTGTGTCATTTATTACCCAGTGATTGATGATTAACTTTAGCTTGATCTGGCTGTTCATAACCGTCATTTTATGCGGCATAGCGCCATCATCGGTAACAGTCTGCATTTGTTTGTATTCGGTCAACCACCCGGCCTGATTAAAACCAGAATCGGTATCTTTATAATCACGGGATGGTTCCGGCAAACCCACTACCCAATAACGCAGCGACCGTACTGGCACAAACATGCCTAGCTGCTGACTTATAAATGTTTCCGGCTGGGTTGATGAATGAATATCCCCGCCGCCTCGATCTATTGTGACGACATTGCCCGCCAAAGAAATAAGTACCCCACCTTGACCTAAAGGACCGGATAATTTTATTTTCTCGGCTTCTGGACTGTGCTCCCAACTTATATTGGCCGACCAGGAATCATTTTGCCCTGTCAAGGCCAATCGACCTTCAAACGACCAATGATCCAACTCATAAAGATGAAGCATTGCCGATCTTGAATAATGCACATTCGGCTCGACTTGAATACTGGAACAGGCCGATAGAAGCAAAATCAGCGCCCCTGTTATTAACCGTAACACCTTATTCTTCGCCGCTCAAAAGTCTCTTTTGAAAATCCAATAAATACTCATCTTCCGGCGTTTTATTAATCGCCTTGGTAAATATTTTTCGTGCCTCCTCTTTTCTGCCTAAAGCCCAAAGTACCTCGGCAAGATGAGCCGCTATCTCATTCTCTTGTTGTTTGGCATAGGCCCGCTCAAGATAACTCAAGGCTAGTTCAAGCTTGCCTAACTTAAACTGCAACCAGCCATAACTATCCATGATCACAGCCTCGTTCGGCTGCAATTTAAGTGCATGTTGCAGGTATTTTTCTGCATCTGCGTAACGCTCTGGTTTTTTCAGTAAGCTATAGCCCAATGCATTTAAAGCCTCAGCATCATCTGGGTATTTGGCTAATATTTTTTTCAGATCAGCTTCCAATACATCCAGCTTATCAACCCGTTCCGCCAACAACGCGCGCGTGTATAACAACTCTTTTTGATCAGGTTGTTCGGCCAACGCATCAGTCAATAACTTAAAGGCTTTTTCATAGTGTTCCTGCTGACCGTACAAACCCGCCTGCATCAAAATAATGCGCAGCTTTTGTTTTGGAAACTGAGCCGACAGCACATTCAATCGTGTATCGGCCTGATCAAACTTCTTGTCTTTTACCAGCAGTGAAACCGCAGAAAGCGCTGATTCAAAAACCAGCGGCCCTTCAGTTACTTTATCAAACCATGCCAGCGCCTTTTGCGTATGCTCATGTTTTTCTTCTATTTTCCCCAAATAAAAACTGGCCTGGTTTTGCCATTCAGGCTGATCTAGCAACTGCTTAAAAATGTCTTCGGCCTTTCCGTCTCGATTCAATTGCAAATACACTAATGCCAGCGCTATCTGACTCTCGGCATCCTTCGGATTGGACAAAATAATATCCTGATATACCTCACCCGCCGCCTCGTATTCCGCAGCTTTTATCAACACCTGCGCCAGCAGTTTTTTTAGCTTTTCATTTTCTGGGTATTTAACAGATGCACTCCTTAGCAAGCCTTTTGCCTTATTCAAATCTCCCGATAATGCCGCTATCTGGGCCTGAAATATTAATGCCTTATCCCAATCGGGCTGAATATTCAAAGCCTGCTGCACTTTCTGTTCAGCCAGCGCATTGTTTTTCATGTCCAGAGCCAACACTGACTGAACAAAATAAACCACCGCTTGATCGGGATTTTTTAGCGCCAAGGCATCCAGCACCTCATAAATAAAATCCGCCTTGCCATCCCTTTGTAAAACATTAGCCAATTCAAGCGCAGTCTTCTCAAATCCGGCGGGATCGCTCTTCAGCACTTTAGTTAGATGATCGACGGCCGCGAGCTTATTGCCGGTTCTCAAGGCTGATAACGCGGCAACTTTTCTTGCCGTCGGATTTTCTGGATCCTGTCTCAACCATAACGACACTGCTTCGTCTGTTTTATTGCCATCTTTCATATACATGGCAATCTTGGCCGCCCTTTCTGCAAATCTTGGGTCATCAACTCGCTTGGCGGCCTCCATATAGCCTTCCAGCGCAATTGCATATTGCCCTCTTTGTCCCGCAAGCTCTGCCGCCATCAACATATACATCACATCGGGATCTATAGCTGACTTTACTGCGTTATTGCGGGTTTTTTCCGCAGGCTCGGCTATTTTGACAGGCTCAAGCAACTCTTCCTGAGCACTCGATTTTTCAGGTGAAATAGCGCAGCCATTAACAAAAACGAGAATTATCACTGAACACAATCTTAAAATTAACACGCCAACATCCTATTTATTTCCTACACACATTTTCGCTATAGATTAGCAGAAAAACCAGTCGAGTTAGACAGCTGATTTATTCAATTTGGATAAAGCCATTATATTTCTTAGAATACACTGACATAATACAAAGCTTATGGCTCAAGGTAAAAGGTTCGCGCTCTATAAAACCGACCATGCGCCTGGTAACATTTTACCTTTAACCTATTCACATGACACTTCTTGCAGTTGGTATTAATTACAACACCGCGCCTGTTTCGATACGCGAGCGCCTGTCATTCCCTGCCGAAATTCTGGAATCTTCGTTGCAGGAGTTATGGCGCATCAAAGAAATCAGCGAGGCCGCCATACTGTCGACCTGCAACCGTACCGAGTTTTACTGCACATCAAGCACTGCGAACCAACAAGTGCTGATCGACTGGGTAGCACAAAGCAAACAAATCAGCGCCGCCGATTTTACACCTTATTTATACTGCCATACCGATAGCGAACTTATCCGCCATATGTTTCGCGTGGCTTGCGGCCTGGATTCGATGGTTTTGGGGGAACCGCAAATACTGGGGCAAATGAAAACGGCTTATCAAGCTGCCTATGAAGCGGGGACTTTGGGCAAACGCCTGGGCAAACTTTTTCAGCATACTTTTACTGCCGCCAAAAAAGTGCGCACCGACACCGCCATTGGTTCCAGCCCGGTATCGGTTGCTTTTGCCGCCGTACAGCTGGCGCAACAAATCTTCGATAAACTCAGCGAGCAGACCGCCCTTTTAATAGGTGCTGGTGAAACCATAGAACTGACCGCCAGGCATTTGTCGCAACAAGGCATAGGCCGCGTCATTATTGCCAACCGCACTTACGAGAAAGCCCACGCGCTGGCCGTTAAGTTTAACGGCTATGCGATCGCCTTATCCGAATTGCCCGCGCACTTGGCCGAAGCCGACATCGTCATTTCATCTACTGCCAGCCAATTGCCGATACTGGGTAAGGGCCGCGTTGAAAGCGCCCTAAAAATACGTAAACACAAGCCGATGTTCATGGTGGATCTTGCTGTCCCCAGGGATATTGAGGCGGAAGTTGGGCAGCTTAGAGATGTCTATCTTTACACTATCGATGACCTGCAAAACACCATCGATCAAAATATGAATTCCCGCCGTTTGGCCGCTGAACAGGCTGAAGAAATCATCGATACTCAAGTAGACTATTTTTTAGCCTGGTTACGCGCCCAAGGTGCCCAATCGACCATTCAGGATTATCGTCATCAGGCCGAACAATCCCGCGATGAAGCTTTGCAAAAAGCCTTAAACTTACTAAAAAGCGGAGTTCCAGCGGAACTTGCCCTAACCAGGCTGGCCCATAGCCTGACCAATAAACTCATCCATACGCCCAGCGCCCAAATCAGAGCCGCCGCCGAAAATGATCGCCACGATTTGATTGCCGCCGCCCGCGAAATTTTAAAATTACCCCATTCTCAATGAAACTATCCATACAACATAAACTCGAAAACCTGTGCGAACGTTATGACGAAATTGCCGCCTTACTTTCAGAACCTGAAGTGCAAAGTAATCAAAATAAATTCCGAGCTCTAAGTCAGGAATACGCTCAAATCAATCCGCTTGTCGATTGTTACAAACGCTATCAACAAACCTTGGGATCGCTTGCTTCTGCCAAGGAGATGTCCAACGACAGCGACCTGGAATTAAGGGAAATGGCCAAAGAAGAAGTGAGCGGCGCAGAGCAACAATTAGATGAAATCGAGCATGAATTGCAAGTGCTGTTACTGCCCAAAGATCCCAACGATAACCGCAATATTTTTATAGAAATTCGCGCCGGAACAGGCGGCGATGAAGCGGCTATTTTCTCCGGTGATCTGGCCCGCATGTATCAGCGCTATGCAGAACGTAAAGGCTGGCAAACAGAAATCATCAGCGAAAGTCACGGCGACCACGGCGGTTACAAAGAAGTCATATTGCGCGTCGCCGGCAAGGATGTTTATTCCCAATTAAAATTCGAATCCGGCGCGCACCGGGTGCAACGTGTGCCTGAAACCGAATCGCAGGGCCGCATCCACACTTCGGCCTGCACCGTCGCGATCATGCCGGAAGTCGACGAAGTCGACGCCATAGACATCAACCCCGCCGACTTAAAAGTAGACACCTACCGCGCTTCCGGGGCCGGCGGCCAGCACATCAACAAAACCGAATCCGCGATACGCATTACCCATGTCCCAACTGGCGTCGTCGTTGAATGCCAGGACGAGCGTTCGCAACATAAAAATCGGGCCAGGGCCATGTCCTTATTAGCATCGCGTTTGCTTTCCGCCGAACAGGAAAAACACCATGCCGAACAATCGGCCACCCGAAAACTACAGGTCGGTAGCGGCGACCGCTCCGAACGTATCCGCACCTATAACTACCCGCAAGGCCGATTAACCGATCACCGCATCAACCTGACCTTATATAAACTAGATGACATCATGCAGGGCGGTCTGGAGCATGTCCTGCAACCCCTGATCAGCGAACATCAGGCCGAATTGCTTACCCAGTTGGGTGAAGACTAAATTTAAATGCACAATATTAAAGCCGTACTCACAGAAGCTGCCGATACACTGAAATTAGTCTCCGATTCAGCCTTACTGGATGCAGAAGTTTTACTTTGCATAGCGCTCAATGAACCGCGCTCCCATCTTCGTGCTTGGCCGGACAAACACCTTCAACCCGAACAGCACCAAGCTTTCAGAAACTTGCTGGTGCGCCGCCAACAAGGTACGCCCATTGCCTACATCACCGGCAATCGGGAATTCTGGTCTCGGGATTTCAAGGTCACTCCTGATGTCTTGATTCCCAGGCCCGACACCGAACTGTTGATCGAACTCAGTTTAAAATTGATACCGGCTGATGCACCGAGCAAGATCATTGATCTGGGCACCGGCTCAGGAGTTATCGCCATTATCCTGGCCGCCGAACGCCCTCAGGCGCAAATCAGCGCCACTGATTTAAGCTGGGCTGCGCTAAATGTCGCCCAACTCAATGCCGACAAACACCGTATTAATAATATTCAGTTTTACCAAAGCGACTGGTTTTCCGGTGTGCCCGATACTAAATTCGACCTGATTGTCAGCAACCCGCCCTATATTGCAGAAGATGACAGTCATCTACAACTAGGCGATGTCAGGTTTGAGCCGCCTACAGCTTTGTGTGCGGCAGAGCAAGGACTTAGGGATATTAAAATTATCGCCACAGCGGCACGCAACTATCTGAAGCCCGGTGGACATTTATTGCTAGAACATGGTTACAACCAGCGGCAACAAGTCCAAAACTTATTTAAAGATTTGCATTATGATAAGGTACAAACATACACCGATTTATCGGGGCAGCCCAGGGCTACTTATGGGCGATCAAGATAAGTCATAAATGACCTTAGTCGATGATTGTAAATGGATTCTCTACCTCCTTAAGCCGTTAAGCTGATGATTATGACCCAAGAACAGATACATATTCCCCGTAAAATAACCAATCAATTACTGCATCTGGCCCAAATCTCGCCTGAGCTTGAAGTTTGCGGTCTTGTCGGCAGTAAAAACGGCCTACCCAGCAGTTGCTATCCTGTCAAAAATACTGCAAAACATCCTCAGCGACGTTTCCAGCTTGATGCCGGTCAGCAAATTTCAGCCATGGCTAAAATGCGCGATCAAGGTGAGCAATTATTTGCTATTTACCATTCCCACCCTAGTTCACCGGCCACGCCTTCAAGCGCCGATTTAGAGCAGGCCTCCTATCCCGAAGCGCTATACCTGATCATTTCACTTAATACCAAAGGCATTTTAGAGATGCGTGGTTTTAAAATAGCCCATCAATCGGCCCAAGAAATAGCGTTGTGCTTAAGTGAGGATGTTTAGAACGGCAAGTTTGACAGGATAACTATGCGTTAATGCAACGGCTTGTTAACAAGGTAGGTGTAACTATTCACCCGATGTGATGAATGCTAAACCTATTGTGACTTAAGTATGCGTGATAAAAAACCAGCCGCTTATTATTTTCATTTAAAGCATAGCACTCTGATGTGGATCAGCCGCCCTCGTATCGCACTAGATGATGCTCACACCTAATGCAATAATGAGAGGCGGCTTGACGATATTACTCGGGAATACAACTTACCACTTGGATTAAGTTTACAGCCGCAAAGATTATTTGGACTGCAATTTTGCACTCAACTGCCCAGACAACTGACCGAAGTAAGTACCGACTACTATAGAAATAGATATAACAATCAAGGCATTATCTAAAGAAGCGCTTAGCAGTATTTCTTTGGTCATTTTGCCGGGAGTTTGCAGCAAATAGGCGAACGTAGACGAATAACCAAGAACGCTTGCTGGAATGGTCGCCAGTTGTGGAATGTTTGCTGCAAGACACATAACCAAGACTGAAAAAGTTACTGTAACAGCGGCCCAAAGCGGAAATCCAAGTATCGCTGTAGAGGGAATATTAGTAATTTGAATTGCCGCCAACCACGCCATGAAAACGCCGAAAATTCCGCACACGATAACATTTTTCAAAGCTTCCTGAGTTGCGCCCAGAAAAAAGTAAGCTGCCCATGCAATGGTTGCAGCCCATATAAAGAAGATTCCGCTAAGTGGCCCCACTGCCAAAAACGTTGCAAATCCAGCCAGACCGGCAATACTTATTGAAAGCGCTGTAAGATTGTTCATGATTTATTTCCAAATTTCACCTCACTTATTATTTAGTTAGATTTCGCATTGAGGTGGTTCTACGAAACTTAACACTTTGGCTTAGCCCGGCAAGCAAAAAATTATAAAACAGTTAGTGCGCTATTTTTAACTGTCCACTTAGACACATAAGCTAATTAAATTGAAAACTCACTGACGGCATTAAATATCTTAACCGTTAAGACTTAAGTTGGTAAGAAAAGGTCTTAAGTCACCAAATTCCGATATGTTTAGAATCTGCATGAACAGGCGAATTTCAATTTATAGTACGCCCTTAAGCATTGCGTTGTGGATGATATATCCTTAGCCATCCGACTAAAAAAGTTGCAAACTTTTCTAACGGATGGCTAAAAAAATCTTACCCTTCCAGAGTCGCTAATCGTGCCGCCAAAATTTCCTCTAATGACACTAGGGCTTTGGTGAAACCATCGATACCTTCGGCAAGTTTTTCAGACGCCATACGGTTTTCAGCATGCATGCGCTCAAAGGTCGCTTTATCCAGATTTATTTTTTCAATTGCAGCATTGGCTGCATTTTTGGGATCGAGTTTCCGCTCCAGCGCAGCTTCGGTAGACTGAAGTTCAGCAAGCAGAGACGGTGCAATCGTTAATAAATCACAGCCGGCTAATTCAATTATCTCGCCAATATTACGAAAGCTGGCGCCCATTACTTCAGTTTTGTAGCCGAATTTTTTATAATAATTATAGATTTCTGTGACAGAAAGTACGCCCGGATCTTCAGCAGGCGCATAAGAATCGCGACCAGTATCTTTTTTATACCAATCCAATATGCGACCAACGAAAGGTGAAATCAGGGTAATTCCGTTTTCCGCGCAGGCGATTGCCTGATGCAGGCCGAATAATAAGGTCAAATTACAGTGTATGCCCTCTTTTTCAAGAACAGCGGCGGCTTGTATGCCTTCCCAGGTCGAAGCGATTTTTATCAAAATCCGATCGCGGGATACGCCTTGAGCTTCGTACATGGCAATCAATTGGCGACCAACGGCGATGCTGGCGTCAGTGTCGTAGGAAAGACGAGCATCTACCTCAGTGGAAACCCGACCTGGTATGACTTCGAGTATCTTTCTTCCAAAAGAAACCGCCAAGCGTTCAAAAGCAAGCGTGGCCACTTGCGCTGCAGATGCCTGTTTGCCTAGAGTTTCTCTGGCGCCTTTCAAAGTGTCATCGACGATGCCTTGATATTGCGGCATTTGAGCTGCTGCGGTAATCAATGAAGGATTAGTCGTCGCATCACGCGGTTTGAATGTTTCAATAGCTTGAATATCACCGGTATCGGCGACAACCACAGTCATTTCTCTCAGTTGTTCAAGTAAAGTCTTGGCCATTTGGGGGCTCCTATTTATTTAAAATTTAATGACATCAGGACATACGCCAGCCTAATCTAATGCTTTAGGATAGACCGGAAGACATCCAATATAATTGCAAAGTTGGGTTATACCGTGAGCAGCGGGGATTAATTACCAAAATTAAATACTACTCTCTCTAACCTGAAGTGAGCACTTACCATTATTGGCTTATGTTCCGCAGAGCCCCCATATAAGATCCTTTTCATGGGAGCGATAAATTCGACATCTTCGATTAGCTGAACATGATCTGATGATATGGCAGTTGATAACAAACCTATGTTGCCGTGTCGTTTTATCAACACGACTAACACTTTACCAAGTCACGCTTGTTCAGGATTTATTCTTGCAGAAATACCTAGCCTGGTCATGTATTTAGAGACGCCGCTTGCACCTGGCAATACAGCCCGCTTTTTCATGTATTTGGCAACTCCACTTGCTTTAGGTATTAATTTTTCAGCCAGAGCCTCTCTTTCCATGTACTTTGCGACTCCACTTACAACCGGCGCTACTTTTACCTGCATTGCTTGTTTTGCTACGTATTTTGCAACTCCACTTAAAATAGGCGCTTCTTTTCTCGTTATAATTTGTTTTGCAACATACTTGGCAACACCGCTTACGGGTGGTTTTTCTTTCGCCAAAATTGCTTGCTCTTCCAGATATCTTGCGACTCCGGTCGCCGCAGAAGCAGCCGCTGCTCTTTCTTTTTCCTTTTCCATCGCTAGTTCAGCAGCCAACTGCCTTTGTTTTTGTTGTTCTAGTTCTTGCGCTGTTGCAAATAGTCGTTGCTCTTCCAGGTATCTGGCGACTATTGCTGCTGCGGCTGCTTTTCTCGCCGCGAGTAACTCATCTTCAAGATATTTAGCAACTCGGGTGGTCGCCGCTGTATTTCTGGCAGCAATAGACTGCCTCATTAAATACTTAGTAACACTGCTGATAACCGGTGATTTCGCTCTTTTTTCTACATACCTAGCAACGCTGCTCACGGGGGGGGCTTTGGGAGCAATAACAGCATGTTGTTTAGCCATGTATTTTGCAACACCGCTTTTTTTAGGCGTTTTTTTTGCGAATACAGCCTGCCTTGCCATATATTTGCCGACACTGCTTACCGGAAACTGATCCAGTTTATTCAAATACTTGGCTACACTGCTTGGGGATACTTCTACTTGTTGATTTACAAGCTCCTGATCAACTTCTACAGCCATTTCCACTGCTTCGAAACTTTCTGCTTCCGGACTTTCCAAGGCATCAACAACAACGACATCATCGGCAACCTCAATAACCACCGACAACTCTTCCAGATTTTTCATGTACCTTGCAACTCCGCTGAGCTTCGGCACAACTTCCTGGCTTTTCAAATACCTGGCAACTCCGGTAAGTCCGCTAGCTTCACTGATAATTGCTCTGGGAGTCGTTTGAACTTCAGGCTCTCTTTTGGAGCCAAAAAGTCCAGACACTAAATTGGCCAGGTAATTTTGATCCATTTATCACCTCCGATTACGCATGTACTTTTCAACGCCAGTTCCTGCTTGCGCCGCTTTTTCCTTTGCAGATTTAGCCTGTTGTTCGAGGTACTTTTCAACTCCACTTACTGCTGCCGAACTTTTTGCAGATGCGACCTGACTTTCCAAATATCTGGCTACGCCGGTTACCGCTGACATATTATGCTTACGCAGGTATCGTGCTACGCCCGAAAGCCCGCTCGCATGACTGGAATAGGCCTGAGTATCATAAACTTTGGCTTTTGGTTTATCTGCTGTCCTTTTTAAAAAGATAAAACCGGCCACGGCAAAAACCACCAAGCCTAATAAGTAACTCAACATGGACTCTTCTTCGACTTTTACCGCCGCCACATTTTCAGTCGCAGCCCGTTCAGACGTTGACGCTGTCCCTGTAAACTTGCCCGGCTTATAGTCAGCATCCTTATAGAGCAGCTTTGGCTCGAAGTCTGCCGCCGGATATTTTGCATCGACATCAGCCGATTTGGTCGATGCCTTTGCAGGTGCAGACTTGCTTTGATTGCTATCGACATCCTGATAAATTACTTTTGGCTTGAAATCTGCAGCCGGATATTGCGTTTCGGCCCCCACTATGGGACTGGCTAATAACAGCGTAGCAATTAAACCATTGGTCAAATTATTTATATTCACGTATGTATCCCCCTCTATGCGTTGTTTTTAGAATAACCCTATTTGCGTTGCATTTTTGACTTATCAATCAATGAGATAATCCATAACTCATACAATACTACCAGATTTTCGTCTAGCCAGTCAGCGACACACGCAAATAGAGCCTTTAAAATTAAAGTACCGCTGTTACGTTTTTAACCACGTTTTCAACAGTGAAGCCAAACTCTTTAAAGAGCAGTCCCGCCGGCGCCGATTCGCCAAAGCGGTCAAGACCAACGATCTTGCCCTGGGTACCTACATACTTCCACCACCCTCCAGTCACACCAGCTTCAACTGCGACCCGCTTAGTAACTGCGGACGGCAGCACCGATTCGCGATAAGCCGCGTCTTGTGCATCGAAGATATTGGTGGATGGCATAGAAACAACACGAATTTTCTTACCCTGGGATGTCAACTCCTCCGCAGCTTTCAACGCCAACTCGACTTCAGAACCGGTGGCAATGATGATAGCTTCGGGCAGACCATCACACTCTTTTAATATATAACCGCCACGATAAATAGCTTCAATCTGTTGCTGAGTACGGGGCACATGGGGCAAGTTCTGACGTGAGAAGACCAGCGCAGTAGGCCCATCTTTACGTTCGATGGCCGCTTTCCATGACACAGCCGTTTCCACCGCATCACAAGGCCGCCAAACTTGCATGTTCGGAATCAAGCGCAAGGTTGCAGTTTGCTCAACCGGTTGATGCGTCGGACCGTCTTCGCCCAAGCCAATAGAATCGTGAGTGTATACAAAAATCGCCCGAATCTTCATTAACGCCGCCATACGCAGCGCATTACGCGCGTATTCGCAGAACATCAGGAAGGTTGCGCCGAAAGGAATCACTCCGCCATGCAAGGCAAGTCCGTTCATGATTGCAGACATACCGAATTCACGCACACCGTAGTTGATATAATTGGCATTGGGCTTGTCAACGCGCATCGGGCGATAACCCGTCCACTCGGTCATGTTAGAACAACCTAAGTCAGCAGAACCGCCAAAAATTTCAGGCAATAGCTTCGCATAACCTTCAATCGAGGCTAATGAAGAAAGACGTGTAGCCGTCGTTTTGGCTTCATCATTAACCGCATTAATAAATTTGGCCGATTCCGCCGCCCAATTTGCCGGCAAATCGCCAGCCATACGGCGTTCGTATTCGGCAGCCAGCTCGGGGTACGCTGATTTGTAAGCCGCAAACTTAGCGTTCCAGCTTTGTTCATCGCTAGCGCCTTTAGCCTTGGCATCCCAGCCAGCATAAATCTCAGCAGGAACCTCAAACGGACCATGATCCCAGCCCAGAGCCGCTTTAGTCAGGTTGACTTCCGCTTCACCAAGCGCTGCACCGTGGCATGCATGCGTACCGGCTTTATTCGGCGAACCAAAACCAATCGTGGTTTTGCAGCAAATCATCGTCGGCTTATCGATCATGGCTTTCGCCATATCAATGGCTTTTGCTACCGCTTGATGATCGTGACCGTCGACATCTGCTATAACATGCCAGCCGTAAGCCTCAAAACGCATAGGCGTGTTGTCGGTAAACCAGCCTTCGACATGACCATCAATGGAAATACCATTGTCATCCCAGAAGCCAATCAGATTGCCTAAACCCAAGGTTCCGGCTAGTGAACATGCTTCATGGGAGATGCCTTCCATCAAACAACCATCGCCCATAAAGACATAGGTGTGATGATCAACAATTTTGTGGCCTTCTTTGTTGAACTGAGCCGCCAATGCTTTTTCGGCAATCGCCATACCGACAGCATTGGTGATGCCTTGTCCAAGCGGCCCGGTAGTTGTTTCTACGCCAGGCGCGTAACCGTACTCGGGATGGCCGGGCGTTCTGGAATGAAGCTGGCGGAAATTTTTTAACTCTTCGATAGGCAGGTCGTAACCGGTCAAATGCAACAATGAATAAATCAGCATTGAACCATGACCGTTGGACAGCACAAAACGATCACGATTTGACCATTTCGGATTGGACGGATTGTGATGCATGTAGCCGTTCCACAACACTTCAGCAATATCGGCCATGCCCATTGGAGCACCTGGATGCCCAGAGTTTGCTTTCTGCACGGCGTCCATGCTCAAAGCACGTATGGCGTTCGCTAATTCTCGACGCGAAGTCATATTCTTCTCCTACTATTGAAATAAATTACTAAATGGTGACTTTTCAGCTTGGTCACGGAATATTCTTAGGGCGTTTTGATCTACAAGGATTAGAACGAGTGATTATAGTCACTCGTTCCTGTGCCGCTATTCTAGATTCGCGTGCCTTTCTCTCATTACTTCCTCGGAAATCCCTTTATCATGAATAATATGAGAAATGGTTGCTTCCAAAAATAACAAGGTAGATAGTTCAAACACAGTCCCCATAGGCATTCCTAAAACTTTAGCGTACTGTTCCGGATTGCCGATTTGAAATACCGCATCTGACAGATTGCCGATGGTCGAGTCGCTTTTAGCGGAGATCAGGACAATATTTGCACCCACTTTTCTTGCATTTTTGGTGAATGCTATTAATTGCTCAGTCTCACCCGATCCAGAGATAATGATCAATAAGTCACCGCTTTTAATGCTCGGCGTCACGATTTCGCCTACGACACTGACATCGTAACCGCCGTGAACCAGTCTCATCGCAAAGAAATTGCCAACCAGCTTGGAGCGCCCAGCACCTGCGATAAACACACGCTTGGCGTTATCGAGCAAATGGGTCAACTTTACATCATACGTATCATCTGTAGCTTCAAGAACACCTGAAATCTTTTCTATGATAAGTTGCTGATGCATGATTAAACCGCGTCAACCAATTCGCGAATTTCACGCGCCGCATCAGCAGGTGAAGCTGCGCCGTAGATCGCCGCGCCAACTACGATAATGTTAGCACCGGCTCTAACCACATCTTGTACGGTTGAGGCATTAATGCCACCGGCTACAGAAATTCTGACGTTTAAGCCTAATCTTGCAATGTCGTTCAAATCGGCGAAAGGCGTGTGGCCTGCGGCTTGTGCATCTAGACCGGTATGAATACCGATGATATGAGCGCCCATGTCGGCAACTGCACGCGCACATCTGATTTTATCGTCAACATTAATCAAGTCGATTTGAGCTTCTGCACCGAGTGCATTGGCCGCTTTGATGACGCCAGCGCACGTTGCAAGGCCGGAAACGCCTAAAACCGTACAAATATCGCCGCCCGCTGCATAGAACGGTGATGCTTCATATTCGCCTGCGTCCATCGTTTTAAGATCGACCAAGACCAGCTTATCTGGGAATCTTGCTCTTAATTCTTTAACCAAGTTAATGCCATTATATTTAATGCAAGGTGTTCCGATTTCAAAAATATCAACGTAAGGAGCTACTGCGGTAGCAAGCCCTACTGTTTGGTCGAAATCCAATGAATCTAATGCCATTTGTATTAATGGTTTTGCCATGATGCGTGCTCCGATGGTTTATAGTAATTGTTATAAGTTTAGTTGCTTACTGTTTATGCGGATGCAACTTTAAAGTAGAAAGGGGACAGATGTCAATGCCCAATGCTTAATGTTCTGCGTTGGCGTAAAGATAGCAATTGTACTGTACGGTCTATATTGGACGAATATTATTGGTTCTGTTTTTTCAAGTTAGCCTAGCCAAGTTTCGGCATAGCCTTAGTCATGCCCTTGGTTTCTGTCCTCTAAAAAATTAATTTTAACCATAAACTGCGACTGTTTCGACCCGATAATCTCAGAGTATTTCGTTCGTTAACAGATCTTATTTGCGGTTCGCTTTGCTAACTGAACGGCTTTATTCTTTTCAAAACCTTTAAAAACTAAAAGTGCTTTGCTGCATGCCGCTTAATTTGGATCCAACCGCAGTCTTTGCACACTGCCTAATCAATGTAACATACTATCAAAATTCACTTTCATTAAAGAGACACAAGCCTATGGAACCTTTTACCAATATACGCGCGCTCATCATCGACATGGATGGTGTTTTATGGCACGGCGATCAGCCTATGCCTGGATTGACTGTTTTTTTTCACACTTTACGCGAGCTACAGATTGGTTTTATTCTGGCAACCAATAACGCCAGACTGACACAGGAACAATATGTCATCAAGCTGGCACAGATGGGCGTGACGGTAAGCCGCGATGAAATCCTGACTTCCAGCATGGCTACCGCGCTATACCTGAGCGAGCATGTCAACCCTTCCGAAACCCGCGTCTTCGTGATCGGCGAAGAGGGTGCCAGGCTGCCGCTGATTGAGCGCGGTTTTACCTTGACCGAGCTGTATGAATTAAATGCTGACCCAAAAAACCCCAATAAGGGCGCCGACATAGTGGTCTGTGGTATGGATAAAAACTTATCCTGGGACAAGCTGGCAACTGCTACGCTTACTATTCGTGCCGGCGCCCAATTCATCGGCACCAATGGCGACACTACGCTGCCGACCGAGCGCGGCCTCACCCACGGCAACGGCGCAATACTGGCGGCACTCACCGCCGCCACCGGGGTAAGCCCGACCATCATCGGCAAGCCCGAACCCATCATCTACCAGCAAGCCCTCGCTTTGCTGGGCGTTGAGCCGGCTTATACCGTAGCCATCGGTGATCGGCTGGAAACCGACATACTTGGCGCCGTGCGCACCGGCATACGCAGCCTGATGGTATTATCCGGTGTATCCTGCGTTGATGATTTTAAAACTACGGATTATCAGCCTACCTGGGTCATGCAAGACATTCGCGCCGTGACGCAAGCCCTGCAAAACATACCCACATTACTGCGCAGTGAAGCGTGACCGGGCTTGCTGCACACACTATCATGAACGAAACTTTCACTCGCCGGGGTCGCAGCCATGAAAAAATTTATCGATAACCTTGACACGCTGCTGGCCGAGAGCCTTTCCGGCTTTGCCAAAGCCCATGCCGATATTGTCCAGCTCAACACCCAGCCACACTACATCAGACGCCTCAAGCCTACTTTGCCCGGCAAAGTTGCGCTGATTTCCGGCGGCGGTTCAGGACATGAACCCTTGCATACCGGCTTGGTCGGCATGGGCATGCTGGATGCCGCCTGCCCGGGACAAATTTTCACTTCCCCTACACCCGATCAAATGTTGGCAGCAGCGCAGGCCATGGAAAATGGCGGCGGGATTTTATTCATCGTCAAGAACTATGCAGGCGATGTCATGAATTTCGAGATCGCCGCTGAAATGCTTGAGTATCCGAACCAAACCGTATTGGTCAGCGATGATGTGTCTTTCCCCAAAAACCACAGCACCGGGCGACGCGGCGTAGCCGGCACTCTGATCGTGGAAAAAATTGTCGCTGCAGCGGCAGAATCGGGAGCGGATTTATCGGCCTGCAAGGCCTTGGGCGATCGCGTCAATCTTGCCACGGCATCCATGGGCGTAGCACTGACCAGCTGCACGGTACCCGCGTTAGGAAAACCTACTTTCGACATCGGCGACAACGAAATCGAATTGGGCGTGGGCATTCATGGCGAGCGCGGACGCGAGCGCAAAGCCATGAGCTGCGCCACCGACATAGTCGACTATCTGGCCGGCATGATCGATGAGGATCTAAAACCGCAAAAAGGCCAAGCAGCCCTGCTGCATATCAACGGCTTCGGCGGCACGCCTTTGATGGAGCTGCATTTGATTTATGAGCTGGCCTCCCGTTATTTTGAAAAACGCGGCGTTAACGTCTGCCGCTCGCTGGTCGGCAACTACACCACCTCGCTGGATATGGCGGGCTGCTCGATTACCCTGAGTTTGCTTGATGAAGAACTGCAGCGCCTCTGGGATGCGCCCGTCCATACCGCGGCCTTACGATGGGGCTGTTAAATGCTCCACCAATACAGAGGCCAACGCACAAATCATCAATTGACTGGTTTTAGCGCCTGCATCAATATGCCCCCGGCTGCGCTCCTCCAGAAAAGAAGCGCGCCCCTTGGTGGCCAGCATGTCTCGGGTAGACTCCATGCCCGCTATCGCCGCCCGTGCGACATTTTCCAGCACTTCAGACATAGCAAGCGCATCGGCGGCGTCCTTGCGCAAGCTTGCCGCCACCGGAATCAGCACATCCAGCATAGTTTTCTCACCGGCGTCCGCCTTGCCCCGCTGTTTTACCGCATCCACGCCGCTGCTGAATATCTCGGCAAACGCTCCTAAAGTCAAAGGCTGTTCGACTTCTCCTTCGACTTCGCTCAGGACTGGGCTCACGTCAGGCCGCTGACGAGCCGCCTTGCTCATCGCAACAAACAAGGTGCCGTATAACGAACCTGAGGCGCCGCCCACCGCCGTCATCATGGTCATGCCGATTTTCTGCCAGGCCGTCGCCCAATCCAGCACAGCTAGCTCATCGCTTTGAGCTACCAGCGCCTTGATGCCGCGCTGCAGATTAGTCACATGATCGCCATCACCGATAGCCTGATCCAGAGCCGTTACTTCCTCGGCGTTAGTTTCGATTGCATTGGCTATGGCCTGAATTAAACGGGGTAATAATGCCGGACTAAATTGCATGGTATCCTCCAATTAAAAACGTAAATAAAGACAGTGTCCGCCCTTCCTGCCCATCATACCCCAAAGCTTAATTCGCCCGCCGACTGATATAGCTTGAAAAACTGAGCGATAAAAGTTAGGGTTCGCCCAAATGTGTTTCTCATACCCCTGATAACAACAACTTTTAACAGCCATTCACCTACAAGGTTACTGTCAATGCCCATCTCGCTTACCGTACTTGAAACCGTGATCCGTGAAGCCGGATCGCTGGCCATGACTCATTTTAATGACCTGAAAAATTTGGAGGTGACCAAAAAAAGTCCCCGGGATCTGGTCACCGACGCCGACGTGGCGGTTGAAGCTTTTTTACAAAAAACGCTTGCCGACCATTATCCACAATTCGGTTTTTGGGGGGAAGAGAGCGGGCAGAGCGCAAACCAATCCAGCCGCTGGATCGTCGATCCGATAGACGGAACTCACTCATTTTCCAGGGGCCAGTATTTTTGGGCCATCAGCGTCGCGCTGGAAATCGATCAGGAACTTATTTTCGGCGCCGTTTTTGCGCCTGCTTTGGACGATTACTATGCCGCAAAAAAAGGCCAGGGCGCTTGGAAAAACGGTGAACCTATTGCCGTCTCCAAGGAAAGCAGGCTGGCTGACGCGATGATCGCGACAGGATTCGCCTGTTTGCGCTCTTACTTAAAAGAAAACAACCTCCAGCGCTTTTGCAGAATCGCAGAAATAACCACCGGACAACGCCGTTTCGGATCGGCGGCAATAGACCTGTGCCTGGTTGCGGACGGTCAAGTCGATGCGTTTTGGGAGCAGGAGCTGAACCTGTATGACGTTGCCGCCGGGGCATTGATTGCCGAGGAGGCAGGCGCTACAGTTACAGACTTCCAGGGAAATAAAGGGCTCTTCCCAAAAAATATCCTGGTCACCAACGGCAAGATTCTTAACCAGATACTGTTGCTGATGTGACTCCGGCTGAGTCCATTAATTGACTGGGAACGCAACGAGTTCCTACAAAAAACCACCCAAGCCCCGCGAAGGCTTGGGTGGTTTGGTTAAGGTGCGATTAAATACAGCTTATGCGTTTAACCGCGTGGGCAGAAAAGCGTTGCCCACCCTACCCGGCTTACAATAACTTAACCAACACCGCAACAGCACTAACAGCTACCACCATTAATGCACCCAACTTAATAGTCATACGCTGTTCAAGTTGAATAAACTTACTTTCAAATCGTTCTTCAAGATGCTTAATGTCTTCTTTGGTCGCCAGCTCCTTAAGATTAACTTCAAACACATCGGCCAATGCTTCCGCCTCTGCTTCGGCATGTTCGGGAAGCACCCCGGCAGATTTTAATTTATTAGCAAATTTCAACGTATCAAATGTAATTGTTGTCATAACAAACCCCCGTCAAATTTTGCATTAGAATCAGTCTAACATAACTATAAAAACCACCCAACCCCGTGCTGGATTGGATGGTTTGGGTGCGATTTGACAGGTTATGTATTTATTCGCGTGGGCAGAAAAACGTTGCCCACCCTACCTGGCTTAGTTAGAATGGATCGCGCCAGTATCAGTATGATGGTGAATCTTGGCTGACTTGATAGCAAGCAGCAAAGCAATCACCCCCCATAAAGCAATAAGCCCCATTCCTAAAAGTGCGGCAATTTCAATGGTCATTTTATTCCCCTTCTTCGTCTTGAATTGACATGAGCAGGTGCGAGATGGTTTGACAAACTATCCACCAGATAAACGCACCCAACAGAATCACGGGGCTATTGCTTGAATAGCCCATGAAGCCCAATCCGACACCGCCAAAATTAGAAATCTTTTTCAATTCGTCGGCAATTGATTTTCTGACTTCACGATCAAATTTTAGTTTCATGATAAAAATATATCATAAAAGCATTCCAGCACCCACAAAAAAACCACCAAAGCCCGTGCTGGATTGGATGGTTTGGGTGCGATTTTACAGGTTATGTATTTATTCGCGAGGGCAGAACGTTGCCCACCCTTCCCGGCTGTACTTCAGGAACACCGCCTGCCTTGAGTTGTGCAACAATTTCAAGGGATCAAATATCATTGTCGCCAAACGTAGCCCACCAAATCCAATAGTTGAATCAGCT
>JAYTLW010000184.1:0-19498 GCA_043729025.1 Methylobacter sp. | reverse complement strand
GACGCGATGTCGTAAAGCCTGCATTTTCACTACGCTAAAGCTTCGTGAAAACACATGCACTATCGCTTCTGGGGACTACTCGACTCCTGTCTCGCAGCGTAAGTGAATTATATAATGACTAGAATCAACGAGATTGCCCAGTTGGGCGACAGTGTGCTCAGGCAAATAGCCGAAACAGTTGCCGATGTGCATGATAGTGAAATTAGGCAAATCATCGAAGTTATGCAGAACACCTTGGCAGCGACTTCAGGCGTGGGCATTGCTGCGCCTCAGATTAGCAAATCAAAACGGATTATTATTATTGCCTCACGGCCTACGCCCCGTTATCCCTTGGCGCCGCTGATGGAACCGACGGTAATGATTAATCCTGGTTTTCAAATCTTGTCGGAAATACAAGAAAAGGACTGGGAAGGGTGCTTGAGTATTCCAGGGATACGCGCCTTAGTGCCGAGGCACCAAGAAATAATGATACGCTATACGGATCAACAGGGCGGCTTGGTAAAAGCTAAGCTAAGCGGATTCGTGGCAAGAATTTTTCAGCATGAAATTGACCATCTGGAGGGTAAAACCTATCTGGACAGGGTTGAAAGTAATACCGATATTTTCGCGGAAAGTGAATATGCAAAATTGATGGCAGGCGTTATCGATGATAGGCTGTGAAGAAACAGGGCACTCGCCTTACGCGCTGCTGTTGTTAAAAGCGTGCTTATGTTATTATCAACGGTTTTTACTACCTGGATTATTATAAATGGCAAAAGAAGATCAAATTGAAATGGAAGGGAAGGTGATTGATACACTTCCTAATACCATGTTCCGTGTCGAATTGGAAAACGGTCATATTGTGACTGCACATATATCAGGCAAAATGCGTAAACATTACATCCGTATCCTTACCGGAGACAGCGTTAAAGTTGAAATGACGCCTTACGATTTAAGCAAAGGCCGTATCACATTCCGTATGCGCTAATCCTGTTGTTATCAGGATTAGCGCAAGGTTCTTTCTTGCAGTTGCTCAAAAATTGGCTTCAGGAACTATCGATTCAGCGCTTTCTATAGCGAAGACCAGTTCGTTATCCTTCACGTAAATTCGCACATGTCCGCCGTGCGCCAACTCGCCAAACAGCAAGTCATTAGCCAGTGGTTTTTTAATTTTTTCTTGTATGAGACGCGCCATTGGTCTGGCTCCCATTTTGGGATCGCAGCCGTTTTCAGCCAGCCATAACCGTGCATCGGCATCTAAAGTTAGCGTCACATGTTTGTCAGCCAATAAGGCTTCCAATTCAAAGATGAATTTATCAACTACATGCCCAACAATTGAAATATCCAATGGTTTAAATTGAATGATGGCATCCAGACGGTTGCGAAATTCAGGCGAGAAGCCTTTTTCGATAACCCTCAAGCTGTCGGTGGCGTGATCCTGGTGAGTAAAGCCGATAGAGGCGCGACTGCCTTCTTCCGCGCCGGCATTGGTAGTCATTACCAGTATAATGTTACGGAAATCCGCCTTGCGCCCATTATTATCGGTCAATGAGCCGTGATCCATCACCTGCAATAACAGGTTAAACACATCAGGATGGGCTTTTTCCAATTCGTCCAGCAGCAATACTGCGTGAGGGTGCTTGGTCACTTGTTCGGTTAATAAGCCGCCTTGATCAAATCCTACATAGCCTGGAGGCGCACCGATCAGTCTGGAAACGGTATGTCGCTCCATGTATTCAGACATGTCAAAGCGTATCAACTCCACGCCCAATACTTTGGCCAGTTGCCGCGTCACTTCGGTTTTACCTACGCCAGTGGGGCCTGCAAAAAGAAAAGAACCGATAGTTTTTTGTGTATCCCTAAGACCTGCGCGGGATAATTTTATGGCTGACGCCAATGCCGAAATGGCCTCATCCTGTCCAAAGACCAGCATTTTCAGGTTTTTTTCCAAATTGCTCAGCTTGGTTACATCATTGGAAGAGACCGATTTTGCAGGCACCCTAGCGATTTTCGAGACTATATCTTCTATTTCGGCAACATCGATAAGCTGTTTGCGATCAGCCAAAGCGGTCATACGCTGCTTGGCGCCCGCCTCGTCAATTACATCGATGGCTTTGTCGGGCAAATGCCGGTCGGTAATATAGCGGTCCGATAATTCCGCCGCCACACGTAATGCCTCTGCGGAGTATTTAACGTCGTGATGCTCTTCAAAACGCGTCTTAAGTCCTTTTAGAATCAAGATAGTGTCTTCAACGGAAGGCTCCAGGATGTCAATTTTTTGAAATCTCCGGGCTAAGGCATGATCCTTTTCAAATACGCCGCGATATTCCTGATAAGTGGTGGATCCTATGCAGCGCAACTGGCCGGAAGCCAGCGCAGGCTTAAATAAGTTGGATGCATCCATGACTCCGCCGGAAGCCGAGCCTGCTCCGATGATGGTGTGAATTTCATCGATAAAAAGGATTGAATCGGGTTCCTTATTGAGTTGATTCAACAGTGCTTTGAGTCGTTTTTCAAAGTCGCCCCGGTATTTGGTGCCGGCAACCAGCGCGCCCAAATCCAACGAATAAATCACACTGTTTATTAAAACGTCAGGGACTTGCTCTTCAACTATACGTTTCGCCAAGCCCTCAGCGATAGCTGTTTTACCCACACCCGCTTCACCGACCAGCAAAGGATTGTTTTTTCGGCGCCGACACAGCGTTTGTATCGTGCGTTCAATCTCCAAATCTCTGCCAATTAAGGGATCGATACGACCTTTTAAAGCTTCTTCATTGAGATTAGTGGTGTACTTATCCAATGGGCTACCAGACACTTCGCCGTCAGCATTGCCTGATTCCTGTGATCGGCTACTTGACGCATCATTGTCAGGATCAGTTTTTGATATGCCATGAGCCAGATAATTAACCACGTCCAGCCTTGAAATATCCTGCTTATTTAGCAGATAAACCGCGTGGGAGTCCTGTTCACTGAATAAGGCTACAAATAAATTGGCGCCGGAAACTTCCTTCTTGTCGGATGCCTGCACATGAAAAACAGCACGTTGCAGCACTCGTTGAAATCCCAAGGTAGGTTGAGTTTCCCGTTGGATACCCGTCGGAATTAGCGACGTGGTTTCATCGATAAATTGCGTTAATTGACCGCGTAGCGCCTTAATATCACAACCGCATGCTATCAAAATCGGTTGCGCGGAAGCATTTTCGAGCAATGCCAACAGCAAATGTTCAACTGTGATAAATTCATGCCGTTTATCATGCGCATTTTTAAAGGCATTATTTAACGTAATTTCAAGTTCTTTACTTAACATAAGCTCTCCTACCTACACTTCTTCCATCGAGCACATCAACGGATGGTGATGCTCTCGTGAATAGTCATTAACTATATATACTTTGGTTTCAGCAACATCTTTAGAATACGTGCCGCACACCCCAACTCCTTGGGTATGTACTTGCAGCATCACTTGTGTCGCCGTTTCTTCAGACATGGTGAAAAAATCCATTAAAATCTCAATTACAAAATCCATGGGCGTAAAATCATCGTTTAACAGAATAACCTTGTATAAAGGCGGTCTTTTTAACTTAGGCCTGGCCTCCTGAATAGCTAAGCCGCCATCTTTATCTTTGAATGGATCAAATTCGGACATAATTATAATAACTAAAAACGGTAGTGTTTAACATAGTGCCAATTCTGGTGAATATCAACTGTTATGTTAGCAACAAAATAAATAGAGTACATGCGAAATCGTAACAAGCGCCCGGCATCATTTTTTCTAAGCCTTTTTTACCAACATATTATCTTCGAATCTAGTAAAATATTGCTTTTTACGGTTGGAATCTCGCATAATGGTTTGGAAGCCACACGTTACAGTAGCCGCAGTTATTGAACAAGACCAGTATTTTTTGCTGGTAGAAGAGCAAACCTCCAACGGATTACAATTCAATCAACCGGCCGGGCATCTTGAAGCGGGCGAGGATCTGATTGCTGCTGTCAAACGCGAGGTACTGGAAGAAACTGCTTGGCAGTTTGAGCCAGAGTATATTGTTTCGATCCAGCTTTGGCGAAAAAATCCTGGTTCCCCCAGCTTTGTCAGAGTGTGCTTTTCCGGACGCTGTCATTCGCATAATCCGTCGTTGCAACTGGATGACGGCATAGTCGCCACCCACTGGCTAACGCACGATGAACTTAAAGCCGAGCGGCATCGCTTGCGTAGTCCGCTCGTCTTGACCAGTATAGACGAATATCTCAGCGGTCAACGTCACTCCTTAACTTTGCTTAAGTCTTTTATCGATTTTGACCATGAGTAAAAAAGTAATCGTCGGTATGTCCGGCGGTGTCGATTCTTCGGTAACCGCTTTGCTGCTTTTGGAACAAGGTCATCAAGTCACCGGTTTATTTATGAAAAACTGGGAAGAAGACGATGGCACCGAGCAATGCACAGCCATGGAAGATCTTGCCGACGCCCAACAGGTTTGCGATAAATTAGGCATAGAATTAAAAACCGTGAATTTTGCCGCCGAATATTGGGATCAGGTATTTGAAGTATTTCTGTCTGAATTTAAAGCAGGTCGCACCCCTAACCCCGATATTCTGTGCAACAAACACGTCAAATTCAAAGCCTTCTTAAATTATGCGATTGAAGATTTGGGGGCTGAATATATCGCCACCGGACACTATGCGCGAGTGGCTTCGTTCCCTGAGCTTCCTTCGTTCCCAAGCTCCGTTCGTCCTGAGCTTGTCGAAGGAAGCTCAGGGAACGAGAACGAATACTTTTTGTTAAAAGGCCTGGATCCGAATAAAGAGCAAAGCTATTTTCTGTATACGTTAGGCCAACATCAGTTATCGCGCACCCTGTTTCCGATAGGCCACCTGCATAAACCCGAAATCCGGGCCATGGCCGATAAAGCCGGCTTTGCCAACAGTCGTAAAAAAGACAGCACCGGCATTTGTTTTATCGGCGAACGTAAATTCACCGAATTCTTGCAACGCTATCTGCCCACCCAGCCCGGCGAAATGCGCACCCCCGAAGGCCAAATTATCGGCAAACATCACGGCTTGATGTACTACACCTTCGGCCAACGCCAAGGTCTTGGCATAGGCGGCGTTAAAAATGCGCCGGATGAGCCGTGGTATGTGCTGGAAAAAGATCTGGACAACAATATTCTGATTGTAGGCCAAGGTCACGATCACCCGCTGATGTTGCATAATACCCTGGAAGCCAGCCAACTTGATTGGTGCAGCAATAGGCCGTTGACAGAATCTTTGCGCTGTACTGCCAAGACCCGCTATCGTCAAGCGGATCAAGCCTGCTATTTGGAACCGATAGGTAGCGATAAGTGCAAGGCTACCTTTGACCAGCCGCAACGAGCCATCACTCCCGGTCAATCCGTGGTTTTTTACGACGGCGAAGTCTGCCTGGGCGGCGGGATTATTGAATCCAAAACATCCGCTTGAACCACAGAGATGTGGTAAATGCAGATATAGCAAGAGCATTATCTGCCTTGCCTACATCTGACCTTCATGGTTGGAGCGAATGCAGAATGATTGCCTGGAGCCATCACCGCCCTATAGGCAAAGCTAACCAATAACAACTTACATCATAAAATACTCGGATTATCCATGACTAATTTTGCCTTAACAGCTATTTCCCCTATCGACGGTCGCTATGCCGACAAAGTTGAAAAACTGCGGCCTATCTTCAGCGAATACGGCCTGATTCGTTTTCGAGTGCTGGTCGAAGTGCGCTGGCTGCAAGCCTTAGCCAATCATCCGCTTATTATTGAAGTCAGCCCGTTTGGCGATGAGGCGACGCAACTGTTAAACAGCATCGTCGATGAATTTTCAGAGGCCGACGCGCAGCGCGTCAAAGACATCGAAAAAACCACCAATCACGATGTCAAAGCCGTCGAATATTTGCTGAAAGAAAAAATTGCAGGGTGTGCAGAGCTGGAAAAAGTCAGCGAATTCATTCATTTTTCCTGTACCTCGGAAGACATCAATAACCTGGCTTATGCATTAATGCTTAAAGAAGGCCGTGTCGTCATCCTGGCGCAAATCGGCGACTGTATCGCGGCCTTGAAAACCATTGCCGTGGCGACCGCCGATCAGCCGATGTTGTCGCGCACCCACGGACAATCGGCTACGCCGACCACTACCGGCAAGGAATTTGCCAACGTCGCCGCCCGCATGCAACGCCAGCAAGATCAACTGTCAGCCGTACCCTTATTGGGTAAAATAAACGGCGCAGTAGGGAATTATAATGCGCACTGCGTGGCTTATCCTGATGTGGATTGGGCCGATTTTGCCCGCAGCTTTGTCGAATCCTTGGGGCTGGAATTTAATCCCTACACCATCCAGATTGAGCCGCACGACTATATTGCCGAATATTTCCACGCCCTGTCCCGTTTCAACACCATTTTGCTGGATTTTGACCGTGACATCTGGGCTTATATTTCCTTGGGTTATTTCAAACAAAAAACCATCGAAGGTGAAGTAGGTTCCTCTACGATGCCGCACAAAGTCAATCCGATCGATTTTGAAAACTCGGAAGGGAATTTAGGCTTAGCCAATGCCATATTCGGTTTTTTAGCCGAAAAATTGCCGGTGTCGCGCTGGCAGCGTGATCTGACCGACTCAACCGTGCTCCGAAATATCGGCGTCGGTATTGCTCATACCAGCATCGCGATACAGGCCAGCCTAAAAGGCATCTCCAAATTGCAGATCAATGTTGATGCGATTGAGGCTGATCTTAACGCCAATTGGGAAGTGTTGGCAGAACCCATACAAACCGTGATGCGGCGCTACGGCATCGAAAAACCCTATGAGAAATTAAAGGAACTGACCCGGGGGCAGCGCATTACCCCTGAACAAATACAGGCATTCATTGAGAAACTGGACATTCCGCTAGCCGCCAAGGCCACTTTGCTGGAACTCACGCCGCGCAATTACATAGGTTATGCCGAACAATTGGCCAAGGACATTTAGGCTTATTTTCCTATCTATCAGGCAGCTTAGCTCCCTAACTAAGGTATAGAAGAGTTACACATCCGGCGAAGAAACTAAAGATATAGCTTTAAGTTTTTTTGCGCCTCAAGTCCGTTTAAAGTTTTTTGAAAAGGCACTGCTTGCCGGTCAATAATTTTGTAGCGGCAATCGGGCACAAAAAAAGAAAAGAATAATGCTCAAGCCTGATTATTTTTTAGCGATAGTAGAGCAAGTAAAAATGATTCAACTTTTAACGCATCGCCCAGCTATTTTTTGCGCATTGTACGTATTGCAAAATAAATTACATGATGGTATGAATATACATGTTGGGTCATGGTGGTTTTGGAATCGTGGCATCGACAACCAAAATATAAAACATCATTTAAGGAGAAGAATTATGAAAAAATTAGCATCCGTATGTGCAGGTTTATTACTTCTTATAAGCGCCTCTGTTTTTGCTGAAAAAAATCATGTCTCAGCAGCCTTGGAACACGCCAATGCAGCAGCAGTTGAGGGTAAAGCAGGAAAACCTGAGAAATTGGTCGAGCACGCGAAGCTGGCTTTGGAACACGCACTGGCAGGCGCGATAGTAGCCAAGAGTATACCCAAAAACCATTTAGATGAAGCTGCTAAAGAACTGCAAGAAGCCATCGATCACGGTAATTTGGATCATTCGGACGTGGCGACTAAGCATGTTGATGCGGCAATAGAGCACATTAATAAAGCCAAATAATTAATTACAGACTACGGAGGAAAGGGGCGAATTTTCGCCCCTTTTTTTACCCATTTAAAAGCCCGCTTGTATCGATAAGCAGTTAATAGCAGGAATTTCCTGATCATAGTTCCAGGGCAGGGTGGTTGATATGTTTTTACAAAAAAAACTGTTGCGGCTTTATCCAGGCCCTTGCGAAACTACTACCATCAAAGGTTTATATCTTGCCCATCAATTACATAAGCTGGGCACGATAGCATCGCCTTTTATTTACGCCAACTTCCTATCGAGTCTGGATGGGCGCATTGCTTTGGAAGATACTGTCCAAGGCACATACATCCCCAAGCATATAACTACAGCCTCCGACTTTGGCCTATTCATGGAGCTGCATGCGCAGGCCGATTGCCTGATCACCCATGGTGGCTACATGCGGGCGCTGGGCGAAGGTCGCCTGGGCAACATATTGCAGGTTAGCGATCAAGAGCTTGTTGAATGGCGCCGGAACCAGGGTTTAAAACCCCAACCCGCCGTGATCATCGCCAGCGCCAGACTGAATTTTCCGATTCACAATAGTCTCCATGAACATGCGCAAACCGTTTATATCGCCACCGGCAGCAAGGCCGATCCGGATCGTATTCATTACTGGCAAGACTTGGGATACCCCCTGCTTTTTACTGGTGAGAATCGAATGGTGCGCGGCGAGCCTTTGATCCATCAGCTAAGCGGTTTAGGCTACAAAACTATTTATCTGATTGCCGGGCCGCAAATGCTCGATACCGTAATTCGGGAAAAGCAGTTATCAAGGTTGTACCTGACTATTACCCACCAGTTAATCGGCGGCAAAGACTTTCGTAGTTTGCTGACCGGAGACATGCTAGGGTCGGAAGGCAATCTGAGGCTTGAGGCTTTGTACTACGAATCGAACTCGCCGCCCGGATCCGGTCAGTTTTTCAATCAATTCGGCTTGATGCAGGAACATACGGCGGCAAGCTGAATATAATCTAGGCATGTCGGTTCAGGATTTTTCGATATTATCAGCAAACCAGTTGGTTATTTTTCTTATCACCCGCATCGATAGGGAGCGAACTATGAATCAGGATATTAAAGTTTATTACGATGGAGCCTGTCCAAAATGCGTCAAAGACAGACTGACCTATGAAAAACTCGCAGGGAAAGCGGGCGAGAATGTCTGCTGGATCGACATCACCGGCCGGGAAGAGCAGCTGCGTGAAATCGGTATCGACCCTCACAAGGCGCTAACCGAGTTGCATGTTCAGGATGAGAACCAGCAGATTCTTTCCGAAATGGATGCTTATATCCTGCTGATGAGCAAAGTGCCTTTGTTAAAACCGCTAGCCTGGCTGATCGGGATGCCGCTGATTCGTCCGTTGCTCGCCGGAATCTATCACTGGCAGGTTAACCGAAGGCTACGGCGTAGCGGACGGTTATGATGAGTCATTCTAATCCCCCGAATCACACTAATTTCTTTAAAACCGTACGCAGAATACCGCCATCCCGATAATATTGGATTTCTATCGGCGTATCGATGCGGCTTATTGCTTTAAAGGTTGTGACGGTTCCATCAGATGCGGTTGCTGAAACGTTAATTTCCTGCTGCGGTACCGATGTATCGGAAATATCGATAGCAAATGTTTCCGCTCCGGTTAATTTCAAATTTTTGGCCGATTCACCATCGATAAATTGCAGCGGCAAAATCCCCATGCCGATGAGATTACTGCGGTGAATCCTTTCGTAACTCTCTGCGATCACCGCTTTTACACCCTGCATAAACGGGCCTTTTGCAGCCCAATCGCGGGACGAGCCGGAACCGTATTCTTTACCGGCAAGTATGCACAGCGGTATGCCCGCATCTTTATATTTCATCGCGGCATCAAAAAATGTCATCCGTTCGCCGGTGGGATAATAGACCGTAACATTGCCTTCAACGCCTGGAACCAACAGGTTTCGAATGCGAGTATTGGCGAAAGTGCCTCGACTCATCAGCTGATCGTTACCTCGACGTGAACCGTAACTGTTCCAGTCTTTTTTTGCTATGCCTTTCCTCAAAAGATATAACCCCGCAGGGGAATCCGGGGCGATTTGACCGGCCGGTGAAATATGGTCGGTGGTAACGGAGTCGCCGAACAGAGCCAGCACTTGCATACCGGTAAGCGGTTGTATTTCTTGCTGACCTGTCGTTAATCCCTCGAAGAACGGCGGTTTTCTGATATAGGTCGAGTTCTCATTCCACGCATACAGTTCGGCGCCGCTGACCGCAACCCTCTGCCATGCTTTAGTGCCGGTGAAAACATCCGCATAACGTTCCCGGAACATATCCGGCGTTACAAACTGCCTGATTGCTTCAGCCACTTCTAAGGGGGTCGGCCAGATGTCTTTCAGGTAAACCGGCTTGCCATCCTTACCCAAGCCTAAAGGTTCGCGGGTAATATCCAGCGCCGTCGAACCCGCCAGCGCATAGGCCACGACCAGCGGCGGCGATGCCAGATAGTTGGTCTTGGTGAGCGGATGCACGCGTCCTTCGAAGTTTCTGTTACCGGACAGCACCGCCGAAACGACCAGATCATTTTCCAGTATCGCTTTTTCAACAGATTCATCCAAGGGGCCTGAGTTGCCGATGCAGGTGGTGCAGCCATAGCCCACCAGATAGAAGCCAAGCTGCTCCAGAAAGCCAAGCAGTCCCGATTTCTTTAGATACTCCGTTACCACCAACGAACCGGGAGCCAGCGAGGTTTTCACATAGTTTTTAACTTTCAATCCCCGCTCTACCGCCTTTTGGGCAACCAGACCTGCCGCCAGCATCACCGATGGATTGCTGGTATTGGTGCAGGAGGTGATCGCTGCGATCACGACTGCGCCATGGCTTATGTTTTCACTGGCGCCATTCCTTGTCACCACGCCGCTACGTTCCAGATCCTGCTCGGATAGCCCCATGCCCTTGATGCCTACCGGCGCGGTCAGTGTTTGCCGATACGTCGGCCCTACCTGGCTGAGCGGGATTCGGTCTTGCGGACGCTTGGGGCCTGCAAGCGCAGGCTCAATGGAGCTAAGATCGACTTCCATGACCTGGGTGAATTCGGGATCCGGCGTATGGTCGGTGCGAAACAGTCCCTGTGCTTTGGCGTAACATTCGGTGAGTTCAATCAGCTCGGGACTGCGTCCGGTAAGACGCATGTAGCTGAGAGTTTCGTCGTCTATCGGAAAGAAACTCGCCGTCGAACCTTGCTCGGGCGCCATATTACTGATAGTTGCCCGATCCGGGATGCTTAAGTTAGTCAGTCCGGCGCCGTAAAACTCGATGAATTTACCTACCACGCCAAAGTCCCGGCATAGCTCGGTAATGCGCAGCACCAGATCCGTAGCGGTAACGCCGGGAGGCAGTTCTCCGGTTAATTTAATGCCGACCACATCCGGGATTAGCATATAAATAGGTTGATCCAGCATCACCGCTTCGGCCTCGATGCCGCCGACACCCCAGCCCAGAACGCCCAGACCGTTGATCATCGGTGTATGCGAATCGGTGCCGACGCAGCTGTCGGGATAACAGACATTGTTCTTGTTGCGGAATACAACTTGCGCAAGATACTCGAGGTTTACCTGATGAACGATGCCGGTAGCAGGCGGAACCACCCGCAGATTTTGAAAGGCCGATTGCCCCCATTTAAGAAACTCATAGCGTTCGGCATTGCGTTCAAACTCGACGGTTTCGTTTAATAACAGAGCATTGGCCTTGCCGAAATAATCCACCTGCACCGAATGATCGATGACCAAGTCGCAGGGAATAAGGGGATTGATTTTTTTCGGATCGCCGCCCAAAAGTTTCATGGCATCGCGCATAGCAGCTAGATCCACGAGCGCCGGTACGCCGGTAAAATCCTGTAATATCACCCTGGCCGGTTTGAAGGGTATTTCTACTCTGGCGCCTTGCGCTTGCCAGTTGGCGACGCTCAGCACATGTTCCCGGGTAATCGTGTCGCCGTCACAGTTGCGCAATAACGACTCAAGCAGGATTTTGATCGAGTAGGGCAGGCACGAGACTAAAGCTGCGCCGACAGCCTCAAGCCGGGGCAAGGAATAATATAAGCAGGTATTTTTTGTTTCCAGCTGTTGTAACGCACCAAACGGATCGTGGTTAATCATCATAAACCTCCCTGAAGGGCTCAAAAATAGTATCAACCGAAATCAGCTTCAACCTGCATAGTTTGCTGAGTTAAAGCCGGGTCAAGGTAATCCGGAATTTATTTAGAAAAAAATACTGAATTTCTATAAAATCCCCCCTTACTGTAACAACTCTTCATATCAAGTCTACATGGATCTTAAATTTCTCGATTTCGAACAACCCATCGCTGAATTAGAAGCAAAGATAGAAGAACTCCGCAATGTGGAGTTTGATAATAACATTAATATTTCCGATGCGCTTAGACAGCTGGAAGACCGGAGTCAGGCGCTGACCGAGTCGATATTCACCGATCTTTCCGATTGGCAGATTTCCCAGTTATCCCGGCATCCGGGTCGTCCCTATACGCTGGATTATGTAGAGCATATTTTTACCGATTTTCATGAGTTGCATGGTGACCGGGCTTATGCCGATGACCCGGCGATTATTTGCGGACTGGCGCGACTCGGCGGACAGCCGGTGATGGTGATCGGTCATCAAAAAGGCCGCGACACCAAGGAAAAGATTTATCGCAATTTCGGCATGCCGCGCCCCGAAGGTTACCGCAAGGCCTTGCGTATGATGAAAATGGCGGAGCGCTTTAAAATGTCGATCATTTGCCTGATCGACACGCCGGGCGCCTATCCGGGCATCGAGGCGGAAGAGCGCGGACAGAGCGAAGCTATTGCCAGAAACCTATTTGAAATGGCCAAGCTTAAAACGCCGATCATCTGCACCATTATCGGCGAAGGCGGTTCCGGCGGCGCGCTGGCCATCGGAGTCGGAGACCGTTTGATCATGCTGGAATACAGTACTTATTCGGTTATTTCTCCGGAAGGCTGCGCATCCATACTGTGGAAAAGCGCGGATAAAGCGCAATTAGCGGCCGAGGCGATGGGCATTACCTCGGATCGCATACGTGAACAGGGCTTTTTGGATGAAGTGGTCAGAGAACCTTTAGGCGGCGGGCATAGGAATTTTAAAGCTATCTCCTTTAATTTAAAAGAAGCGCTGGTGCGTCATATGGATGAATTGATGGCCCAACCCATTGAAACTGTGTTGGAAAAACGTTACCAGCGGATTATGAGTTTTGGCGTGTTTACCGAGGAAGTCGGAAAATAAGGCTTAGGTGCAAGGCGAAAGGAGCAAGGCGAAGGTTTTGCCGCTCTTCGAGGATATTATTTCCAGGCAACTTGATCAGCGACAAAAGATTTATATCGCCTACAGCGGCGGCATAGATTCTCATGTGTTGCTGCATTGTTGCGCGGCTATGGCCCAACTCAAAGGCAAATTAACCGCAGTTTACATAGATCACGGCTTGCAGCCGGAAGCCGAATCATGGGGTGCGCACTGCGATAAAACGGCTAAAGATCTGGGTGTCGAATTTTTAATGCTGCGGGTTAATGCGATGGCCATGCCGGGTAAAAGTCCCGAAGAAGCCGCCAGAGATGCCCGGTATGCGGCGTTAAAATCGTTAATCAAAGCCGGTGATGCGGTACTGCTTGCCCAGCACCGGGAAGATCAGCTGGAAACGGTGTTATTGCAGCTGTTTCGCGGCAGCGGCTTGCGCGGACTGTCCGGGATGCCTGAAAGTATGGCTTTCGGAGCGGGCGTTATGCTCAGGCCTTTGTTGAATACGCCTAAACAGGCGATCAGCGAATATGCCCACGCGCATCACTTAGTGTGGGTGGAAGATCCCAGCAATCAGAGCGCTGCTTTTGACCGCAATTTTCTGCGCAATGATGTCTTGCCGCTACTCAAACAACGCTGGCCAGCGCTCGATAAAACCGTAGCGCGTTCGGCCAAGCATTGTGCGGAGGCGCAGGTGCTGGTCGAGGAAGTCGCCGATGAATTATTCGATGCGGCATTTAATTCGGTCGATAACACGCTGTCTATCAGTCGGCTAACAGAGCATCGCAGCCACCAAAGACAACTTATCATTCGACATTGGTTTCATTACTTGGGGCTGAAAATGCCTAGCCAGGCTATGGTTGGGCGGATTTTAACTCAGGTGGTTGCGGCAGCCGAACAGTGTCGCCCGATGTTATCAGGGCAGGGCTATTGCATACGCCGCTATCGGGATAAGCTGTATTGCCTCCGGCAGCCGATGCAGGAAGCCCTGCAGGATCGTCATTGGCCGACCGGTCTTGCATCGATAAACATCGGCGATGGCAGGATTTTATCTTACCTGCCTGCTGCACAGGGAATACTCCGTGAGCAGTGGTTGGCAGCCAAGGTCGAAGTCCGGTTTCGCCGGGGCGGCGAAAAAATCTGTCTGCCGGGGCGTCAAGGTCATCACGCCTTGAAAAACCTGTTCCAGGAAGCCGGTATTCCGCCGTGGGAAAGGCAAGTGATGCCTTTGATCTACCTCGATGACAAGCTTGCCGCCGTCGGTGATCTTTGGATCAGCGCGGCGTTTTTTAGCGAAAACGCACCAGACTGCATCGGCTTGTTCTTGCAAAGTTAACAATAAATGCCAAAAGACCATGACGACAGGCGCATAGTCGATTAAAATGCACCGGTTTTACCTGACTTCATTGGACTAGGAAAATGGTGCGCGATGCGTACCCTACATGACTAAAAATCCTACATGACAAAATACATATTCATTACCGGCGGCGTGGTCTCGTCGCTGGGCAAAGGCATTGCCGCATCTTCGCTCGCGGCGATACTTGAGTCGCGCGGCCTTAAAATTACCATGACCAAGCTTGATCCCTACATCAACGTCGATCCGGGCACCATGAGTCCTTTTCAGCATGGCGAAGTGTTTGTGACCGAGGACGGCACCGAAACCGATCTCGATTTAGGCCATTACGAGCGGTTTCTTAAAACCACGATGGCTAAAAAGAACAGTTTCTCGACGGGTCAGGTCTACGAAAGCGTGTTGCGTAAAGAGCGCAAAGGCGAGTATTTGGGGGCTACGGTTCAGGTCATTCCGCATATTACCGATGAAATCAAACGCCGTGTTTATGACAGCGCCAAAGGCGTCGATGTCGCCTTGATTGAAGTCGGCGGCACGGTAGGCGATATTGAGTCCTTGCCTTTTCTGGAAGCTATCCGGCAGATGCGTTTCGAACTGGGCGCCGAACGCTCGTTGTTTATTCATTTGACGCTGGTGCCGTATATTCGTTCAGCCGGCGAGATAAAAACCAAACCGACCCAGCATTCGGTCAAAGAATTGCGCAGTATCGGCATACAGCCGGATATTCTGATTTGCCGTTCCGAACAACCGGTGCCGCTCAGTGAGCGACGTAAAATCGCCTTGTTTACCAATGTCGAGGAAAAAGCGGTTATTTCTGCGGTCGACGCCAGCTCGATCTACAAGATTCCGTTGATGCTGCATGAGCAAGGCCTGGACGATATTGTCGTTAACAAATTGCGCCTGAATGTGCCTCAGGCGGATTTGGCCGAATGGGCATCCGTCGTGGACGCCCTGGAGCATCCCGCCCATGAAGCGACCATCGCAATCGTCGGCAAGTATGTCGATCATTCCGATGCTTATAAATCGCTGAATGAAGCATTGATACATGCCGGTATCCGTACCCGCACCCAGGTCAACATCGTTTATATCGATTCGGAAACCATAGAAGATGAGGGCGTCGCCCGGCTGAAAGGCGTCGACGCCATACTGGTTCCGGGCGGTTTCGGCGAGCGCGGCGTGGAAGGCAAAATCGCCACGGTCAGGTATGCGCGGGAAAATAATATTCCTTATCTGGGTATCTGTTTAGGGATGCAGGTTGCCGTTATCGAATTTGCCCGCGATGTGGCCGGTTTGGAAGGCGCGCATAGCACTGAATTTTTGCCCAAGTCGCCGCATCCGGTGATTGGCTTGATTACCGAATGGATGGCCGAGGACGGTCAACTGGAAACGCGCAGTGCAGCATCCGATTTAGGCGGCTCGATGCGTCTGGGTGGGCAACAATGCCGTTTGCAATCCGATACACTGGCTTTTAGGCTTTATCAGAAAGACGTGATTACCGAAAGGCATCGGCATCGCTACGAGTTTAACAGCCAGTATATGGCTAAGCTGGAGCAGGCCGGGATGCGTTTTTCCGGCAAGTCTATCGACGGGCGCCTGGTCGAAGTGATAGAAATACCCGATCACCCCTGGTTTTTGGCCTGTCAGTTTCATCCGGAATTTACCTCGACCCCCAGAAAAGGCCATCCCTTGTTTTCCGGTTTTGTGGTCGCGGCAGTTGAACATCGACTTCAGGGATGAAGGAGGTAGAGCAATGCAGGAGCGATTGCCGAAAAAAAGGTGCAGTGTAATAAGCCGGGCTGTTTTGAATAAGGCATTTTGTGTTGTTGAGTGAGCATAGTCATAATACCGCTGCCAGGCAAGGTGTGACGGACAGTGAATTTTTAGTTTTTATCCCATCAGAGGATGGCAGTCATGCCCAAAATCACCGAATTATCACAATTGGATTTAAACCAAACCTACAGTTATGCCGACTATTTGACGTGGCGCACCAAGGAAACCATTGAATTAATAAAAGGCAAAATCATGTTGATGTCGCCCGCACCCAATGTAGAGCATCAACGTATTGAAAGAAAGCTGCTATTAGCAATCGGATGGTATTTAAAAGGTAAAAAATGCGAAGTCTTTCCTGCGCCGTTTGATGTACGGGTATATGACAGAAAAAAATCCATTTTATCCAGTAAAGAAATTCATACCGTGGTGCAGCCCGATTTATCGGTAATATGTAATCCTGATATATTAGATACACAAGGCTGTAACGGCGCGCCCGATTGGATTATTGAAATTCTTTCTAAAGGGAATTCCAAACGGGAAATGCAGATTAAATACCAGCTTTATCAAGAAGCAGGGGTGCAGGAATATTGGTTAGTCTACCCTGAGCAACAAGCAATACATCAATTTGTGCTGGATGATAAAGGGTATTATCAGCTTAAGAATATGTATGCCGAGGATGATATGGTTACACCCTATTTGTTCCCTGGATTAGCCATTGATTTAACCGAAATATTTGAAACCGAGTCGGAAGAATAACGACCAGCATTGGCGAACTTAAATAAAAACGAGAGTATTCATGAAATTATGTGGTTTTGAAGTCGGTTTAGAGCAACCGTTTTTTTTGATAGCCGGCCCGTGTGTTATCGAAAGCGAACAAATGGCACTGGACACAGCAGGTTACCTTAAAGAGTTAACGACCCAACTCAATATTCCCTTTATTTACAAGTCGTCTTTCGATAAAGCCAATCGCTCGTCGCATGAAACGTTTCGCGGCCCCGGCGTCGAGCAGGGACTTAAAATACTGGAAAAGGTCAAACAGCAAATCGGCGTGCCGGTGTTGACCGATGTGCATGAAGATACGCCGCTTGCCGAAGTCGCCTCGGTCGTCGATGTGATGCAAACACCTGCGTTTTTATGTCGGCAAACCAATTTTATTCAGCAAGTCGCCGCTCAGGGCATACCGGTCAATATCAAAAAAGGCCAGTTTCTGGCGCCTTGGGATATGGTGCATGTCGCCAACAAAGCCAAGGCAACCGGAAATCAGCAGATTATGGTCTGCGAGCGCGGCGTATCGTTCGGCTATAACAATCTGGTTTCCGATATGCGCTCGTTGGCGGTGATGCGCGGCACCGATTGCCCGGTGGTTTTCGACGCCACTCATTCGGTGCAACTGCCCGGCGGACAGGGCACGGTATCGGGCGGACAACGCGAATTTGTGCCGGTGCTGGCCAGAGCGGCGATAGCGGTAGGCATCGCCGGCCTGTTTATGGAAACCCACCCGAATCCTGCGGAAGCCAAAAGCGACGGCCCCAATTCCTGGCCTTTACACAGAATGCGGGAATTGCTTGAAACCTTGGTGATTTTAGATAATGCCGTCAAACGGCAGGCATTTATCGAAACGACGTTGTAACGTTATGACCCGCATCACCCAACTATCGCAACTCGACTTAACTGCAAGCTACTGCTATGCGGACTATTTAACCTGGCGGTTAAATGAAGCTGTGGAATTAATTAAAGGCAAGATTCAGTTCATGTCTCCCGCGCCGAATGTTAAGCATCAACGCATTTCTATTTATTTGAGTAGTCATTTATTTTTTTATTTTGAAAATAAAAACTGTCAAGTATTCGATGCGCCGTTTGATGTGCGTTTATATGACCGTAGCAAATCGTTATTAGCCAATAAAGACATCACCACCGTCGTACAACCTGATATTTGTGTAATTTGTGATAATGCTAAATTAGATGAGCAAGGTTGTAACGGCGCCCCCGATTGGATCATCGAAATATTATCCAAAGGCAACTCCAAAAAAGAAGTCAAAATCAAACATGCGCTCTATGCCGAAAGCGGCGTGATCGAATATTGGTTAATTTACCCTTACGAAGAAGTCATTCATCAATTTGTATTAAATGATGAAACGGGGCAATACCATCTGCAAAATAGTTATGCGGGTGACGATGTAGCAGCTCCTTATTTATTTCCTGACTTAGCAATTGATTTATCTACGTTATTTAAAGATGTTCAATAATTTATATCGATTTTTTAAACCAAAGCCCTGCGCTTTTATTTTTAACCTGTAAAAAAAGAAACCAACATGACCCGAATAGTTGATATTAAAGCAAGAGAAATTTTAGATTCACGCGGCAACCCGACTCTGGAAGCGGACGTGATCCTGGCGTCCGGCGTGATCGGCAGCGCGATGGTGCCGTCTGGCGCATCGACCGGCGAGCGCGAAGCGATAGAATTGCGCGATAACGATAAAGCCCGTTATTTAGGTAAAGGCGTATTGACCGCTGTTAAAAATGTTAATACCGAAATTCGCACGGCGATCATCGGTATGGATGTCGCCGACCAAGCGGGCATCGACAAAAAAATGATCGCGCTGGACGGCACTGAAAACAAAGGCCGTTTAGGCGCTAATGCTATTTTAGCAGTATCGATGGCGGCGGCTCATGCGGCGGCTAAAGATGCGGGCGTGCCTTTATACCGTCACTTGAATACCAGCGGAAAATTCATCATGCCGGTGCCGATGATGAACATTATCAACGGCGGTTCACATGCCGACAACAGCGTCGACCTGCAAGAATTCATGATCCTGCCGGTCGGCGCGCCGACTTTCCGTGAAGCGATACGTTACGGCGCGGAAGTTTTCCATAACCTGAGCAAAGTTTTAAAAGCCAAAGGTTTGGCAACGACTGTGGGCGACGAGGGCGGTTTCGCACCGAATTTGTCTTCTAATGAAGAAGCTATTGAAGTCATTTTAGAAGCGATTGAAAAAGCAGGATACAAAGCCGGTGTCGATATTTTCTTAGGCATGGACGCTGCGAGCTCAGAATACTACAACGACGGCCGTTATGAATTATCGGCAGAAGGCAGAAGTTTTAACTCGGTTGAAATGAATGATTTCTTTGTTGAATGGGTCAATAAATATCCAATTATTTCTATCGAAGACGGCTTGGATCAAAATGACTGGACTGGCTGGAAAGATCAAACCGAAAAATTAGGCAACAAAATTCAATTGGTCGGCGATGACTTATTCGTGACCAATCCGGCCACTTTAAAAGAAGGCATTGAAAAAGGCATTGCCAACTCAATCCTGATTAAAGTAAACCAAATCGGCACCTTGACCGAAACGTTGGAAGCGATTAACACCGCGCACGCGGCAGGTTACACAGCGGTTGT
>JAYTLW010000183.1:0-34492 GCA_043729025.1 Methylobacter sp. | reverse complement strand
ATGTATTTTTTCGACAATTGCCAGTTCCCAGTTCCATTAATGTAAATAATCATCATATGGGGACTATCAACCGACATAACAATGCTGACTGAGTACTAGCGAATTACAGCTAACCCACTTGCTTGGGGGAACCCTGAGGCTGAAATCGTTGTGTTGGGCTTTTCAAAAGGCCCAACTCAAGCTGGCGCATTAGAGTACAGCCCACATAATGAAATAGCCTACAAAGGAAGTCGCCTGAATGTCGGTAAAATCCTTGCGCACATTGGGTTGCTTGAGCGGACAAGCGATGAACAGTTAAAGAGGGACGTTGATACTGCTATTGCTAATAAAGCTGGGCGTTTTCATTTCGGCTCACTAATAAAATGTACGGTTGAACAGTACGACATAAAAAGCAAAAAATGGAAAGGTTCTGGTGGTGGCATGCTTGATAAGTTTGTTGCAACTGAATTTGGAAAAAAAGTTTCGCAACAATGTTCAGCCAATTTCCTCAGTCACCTTCCGCACCAAACCAAACTTGTCATCATGTTTGGCATGGGCACAAAGCAAAACTATGTGCATGAAGCATATAAATTGTTCAGAAATGCCAAACCAGGCAACTGGCGTTGGTTGAACGACATCTCATACACAGATGAAAGTGTAACAGTCGTTCATGTTGAACATTTCGCGTCTCAGGGTGCTTTGATCCCAAATTGGCTTGGTGAAAATAACCATGAGCGAAGCCGTTTAGGTGTCATGGCGAAAGAGATCGTTGCTCAAGCAAATGTAGGCACTGGCGGGTACTGCCGAGCCTAACAAGTGAGTCAAAGGGACGCGCCGCCCGTTGGCGGTTCTGAAGTTCTGTTTTTAATCAAAGTTCGGCGGCTTCGCTAAAGCTCCCAGAACGGCGCACCCCTTATCGTAACGTTAGAGCTGTATCAATTTCATTCACATAAGAGGAAAACATGAAAAAACTTATTATTCTTTCTATGGTCGCCATTCTTGCTTCTGGCTGCTCGACTTACTCAGCTAGTCGCTATTCAATTTCAACAGACAATGTCATCGCGCTACGATCTCTGAATGGTAAAACCCTGAACGTTGGAGCCTTCTCCGCAACAACCCCAGGGCAAAAAGAAATAATGTGCCGTGGAGTTGGCCCAATCAAAACGCCGGATGGCGAACCATTTGCCGAGTTCGTTCGGAAGGCATTGCTAGATGAGCTAAAGATTGCAAACACCTACTCACCATCGGCTCCAGTGACAATTACTGGCAACCTAGACTCAATCGACTTCTCGTCAAACAGTGGAAGTTGGAATCTAGCTCTCACAGTCAAGGCGTCAAACGGCAAATCCATGTCCGTTTCGGAAAGCTACGCCTACACACTAAGCTTCTATGGTGAAACGGCATGTAATCAAACTGCGCAAGCGTTCATGCCTGCGGTTCAGAATTTGGTTGGCAAAGTTGTTCGCTCACAAGAGTTCATAGCACTTGTCTCACAATAAAAAGCTGTAAGGCGGGTATTTGTAACCCGCGTAAGACGGAACGTGCGCCAACGCTGTAAGGCGGGTATTTGTAGGATTCGCCGCTAGGCAATCCGCCGCAACTTCGGCTGGCTGTAATCGGCATTGTGCGTTGATTGGCGGTTTTCTGGCGCGAAACCTACAAACTACAAACTCCCGGTGGCACTTATTTTTTCACCGTCGTGGCTTTCCGGCGGCGTAAATTTCTTTGTGAGTTATAACGCGGTTTTGTTTTTCAGCTTTTCGGGCCGCAGGCCGCGCGCCCGGGTAGCTTTACGTCGTCCACCTCAAGACAACACGTATGGCATTGACAGCATGTAGCCAATAGGCTACAGTTATTTTATGATTGAAATTCGCAAAACCGACATCTTCGCTCAATGGCTCGACGACCTGAACGACTTTCAGGCGAGAGCGCGCGTCCAAGCAAGGATCGAACGGCTTGCGGCTGGAAACCCTGGAGATGTCGAGCCGGTTGGTGAAGGTGTTTCGGAGTTGCGAATCAATTATGGTCCCGGTTACCGGGTGTATTTCAAGAAGCGCGGGCAAGAACTGATTATTCTGCTGGCCGGTGGAGATAAGAACACTCAAGCCAAGGACATCAAGGCTGCTTTGCGCCTCGCACGTAATCTATCGGAGTAACCATCATGAGTAAGACCATCACCACTCGCTACGACGTTGCCGAACATCTCAGAACCCCTGAAGAAATGGCTGCTTATCTTGAAGCCTGCCTTGAAGAAGCCAATGGGGATGCAACATTCATTTCCAAGGCTCTTGGCGATATTGCTCGAGCCAAGGGCATGTCACAAGTCGCACGAGATGCCGGGCTGTCCCGCGAAAGTCTCTACAAGGCGCTTTCCGGCGAACGTAGCCCTAGCTTCGACACCATTCTCAAAGTCGTCGGGGCGCTTGGATTGAAGTTGCATGCCGAAGCGAGCCACAGTTGATCAAGGCGCCCAACCCTTCGTTCTTGCGGACGCTACGCGATGGACATCAAAAAGCTGTAAGGCGGGTATCTACAAACTCAATGCCTTCTTTAATGAAAAATAGAGGAAAACGAAATGAATAAAGCAAAAAAACTAATGACCTTCATCATCTTCGGCATGGCAATGCTATTCAGTGTCCCGACGCTTGCTACGGAAGTTGATGATTCGATTTCAAGCTGCCTTAAGGCTTGGGGCAAACATCCCTTCGGAAGTAACCCCAAATACAAGACTCTCGCGACATCAGTCAAAGTCTTCGGTATTGGACAAAACCCTACCGATTCAGAACCTACCAACTCGCCGTCTTTAGTACTGGTTAATCCTGGAGTCAACGTCATGGGGGGAACAACTATTGAACTTCTGAACCCTAATGGTTGGTATTGCTTCCGGAGCAATACCAATGTAATGGGAAGCCTGACCATAAAGGCTCATTGCAAAGCCCACCTGGCGTCTGCCACAGAGGGCGTGACTGTGTTGGGGTCAAATTCAGACATAAAGAGTATTACGGTAATGGGGGCATCGCAGATAGAACTGGTAGACTGTAAGTAGGCTTTTAAGCTCGTAAAGCTGTAGGCAATGGGATGAACTCCTCCCACTTATCGGCATCAATGTGCCAAGCTGATATGATTAACCTATCGGACAAATTAACGGAGGAATCTTGTAGGGTGCGCATCGCGCGCCTTTCCTGAAATCTGCAAATGGTGCGCGATGCGCACCTTACGAGACTGATTCATATATAAAAATCACAATGTCATAAAACAGGGAAAAAATCGGTATTTTTAATTCCCCGTCATTTGTTTTTACCCGAGCCAAAGGTCAATAATCAACCGGCAATCGCGAGACCAATTCATCCCAGCGAATTACAATCTCCGGCAACACATTGACTTGGGTTTCGCCATTTAATTCGTAGAGTTCGGGCTTGCCGTATTCGCCGTTGATTAATCGATAAACGGTCAACACCCGGTCAATTGGGTGAATCAACCAATATTCTTTTACGCCATGACGTTCGTAAAGGTTACGTTTTCTGATTTGATCGTGGCCGGCCGTTGATGGCGACAATACTTCCACGATCCAGTCCGGCGCGCCGCGCACTCCGCGCCGATCGAGTTTGCTGCTGTCGCAGACCACCAATACATCGGGTTGTACGACGGTATCGATGCGTTCGTCCGCCTCATTCTGTTTCGGCAGGCGAACATCGACCGGGGCAATGAAAGCGCGGCACGGTTTCCCGGTTAAAATGTTAGCCGATTGCCGATAAATTTCCCCTGCCACATCCTGATGCGCCAGATCAGGAGCGGGAGACATCGCATAGGCGCTGCCATCGATCAGCTCATAGCGACTATCATCAGGCCAAGTCAGATAATCGCCGTAGCAATGGTGATGAGTATCTTTTAATGCTAAACCCATATCCGTTTCCTCGCGTATTTCATGCAGACCGGTATTGATTGAAAAAGCATAACACAGCGCATAGGCTCCGGGTACTATTTTGGGGGCTTTCGCGGTGAATCAAGCTTTCAGCGGCCCACTTCGATAACAATCACGTCAAGACCATGTTCTCTTAATCGAGTGCGAAGCGTACTGACGCTGGCCATTTGGGTATAAGGCCCCATTTTGACCCGATTCCAGATTACATTGCCGACTTTTGCCTTTTCAACTTTGGATTGTATGCCCATTAAAGCCAGCTTGGCTCTTAAACCGTCGGCATCTTTAAAGTCTCTGAACGAGCCGGCCTGCAAAATATAACTGGCGGCTTTGGCCTGTCCTACCCGTTCTTCCCGGGTGCGGGTGTTAATTTCATAGTCCGGTACGACGACTTCTTTTTCAGGCAACAAGGTATAAAAATCAAACTGCGGCAATACCGGCCCTGGTTTTATCTCCTGTTTTGCCGGCTGGCTAGGTGTAGCCTGCTGAGCGCTTACTTGTCCCGAGTCCTGTCGAAGGGTTGATTTCGACCCGGTACTGCGCAAATAAACCAGAAACACCACAAACGAAATAATCAAAGCCGTAATCAGCATCCGTCGCCACAAGCTAAGGCCGTCCGAGCTTTTCCTGTACGACGACGCAGTATTCTTAGGCTGCGCCCTGTGTTTGTAGTCTTTAGCCATTACATCGCTTCGGGTGCGTTGATATCGAGTAAACCCAAGCCGTTAGCCAATATCTGTTTTACCGCACAAATAAGATTAAGCCTGGCATTACGCAGGTTGGCATCGTCGACCAGAAATTGATGCGCATTATAATAAGTATGAAATTCGTTAGCCAATTCCCGTAGGTATTGAATCAGTTGATGCGGCTCGTACTGTAAAGCTGCGCGTTCCAGCATTTCAGGATAGCGCGACAGCGTTCCCAGCAGATTGGTTTCGTGCTCTTCGGTCAATAGCGCCAGATTATCCATGCCCAGACGCTGATCCCGTTGCAGGCTTTTCTCATCCAATTGCCTCAACACGCTGCATACTCTGGCATAGGCATACTGCACATAAAATACCGGATTCTCGTTGGATTTGGAGGTCGCCAGTTTCAGGTCGAAATCCATGTGTTGTTCAGACCTGCGCATCACATAAAAGAAACGCGCCGCATCTTTGCCGACTTCATTGCGCAATTGCCGTAGGGTCACAAATTCGCCGGAGCGGGTCGACATCTGCACTTTTTCTTCGCCGCGATACAAGGAGGCAAACTGCACCAGCAACACTTTCAGCTTGGATTCATCGGCGCCTAAGGCCGCTAAGGCCGCCCTGACCCGGGGAATATAACCGTGATGATCGGCACCCCAAATGTCGATGATCTGGTCAAAGCCGCGATCCAGCTTGTTCATGTGGTAGGCAATATCGGACGCAAAATAGGTGGATTGGCCATTCTCGCGAACTACTACCCGATCTTTTTCATCGCCCAGCTTGGCCGAGGCAAACCAGGTCGCGCCGTCGAGCTGATACAGATGACCTTCGGCGCGCAAGCGCTCCAGTGCTTTTTCAATCGAACCGTCGTCCATCAACCGGCGCTCTGAAAACCAGCGCTGATAGTCAACGCCGAATTCGCTCAAGTCCTGCTTGATGTCATCCAGAATGTTGTTCAAACCTATTTGAAAAAAATCCTGATATAACGGGGCTCCCAGCAGGGTTTTAGCGCGAGCTATCAGCGCATCGATATGTTCTTCCTTGTTACCCCCTTCAGCTTCATCGGGCGGAATGTCTTCTAACACCAGTTCTATTGGCCTGCGATATTCGTTATTGGCACTATTATGAATGTCCCCGGCGATTTCGCGCACATAGTCGCCCCGATAACCATTGCTGGGAAAGCGCACAAGTTCGCCGCATTCTTCAAGGTATCTGAGCCAGATGCTGGTGGCGAGTATATCCATCTGCCGACCGGCATCATTGACATAATATTCACGATGCACATCAAAACCGACCGCCTGCAATAAATCGGCAACCACAGAGCCATAGGCTGCTCCCCGTCCGTGGCCGACATGCAAGGGCCCGGTAGGATTGGCGGAGACAAACTCGACCTGCACTTTTTTACCTGCGCCGATCCGGCTTAAGCCGAAACTGCGGCCTTGGTCGTGAATGTGCCTGATAACCTGATACTGGGCGGTAGGATCGATAAAGAAATTAATAAAACCGGGCCCGGCCAGTTCCACTTTAATAATGGCGGCATCCTGGGGCAGTGCGGCGACCAGTTTTTCGGCCAACTGGCGCGGATTTATATTGGCCGGTTTTGCCAGCATTAAGGCCAGATTCGAAGCATAATCGCCGTGTTGTGCATCACGGGTGCGATCTATCGTAATATGCGGGGTAATTTCCTGAGCGAGTACGCCGTCGGCTTTAAGCGTTTCAACGGCTTGCAGGATAAGTTCCTCTATCTTTTTTTTCATTGCTTCACTGCGTAGGTTAGATCAACTAAATAGAGCCGCATTATCCATTAAAATCATCCGATTATCCATTCAAACAAGATCAACGCCCAACCGACCTTGCTTTGCAATTAAATCGAATAGTGTCCGCGAAAGCCACAAAAATCAGGAAAGGCCTTAAATAAATCAGCGCGTTGCGTTGTTTAAGCTATCCGCCCTTTGGTAGGCAATTTACAGCTTAGTATTTTTTTTGAATATTTTCGTATTTTTAAGCGGATCAATTGTTTTTTTAGGTCGATGAATTGTTCTTGCTCGGGCATCGCTTAATCTGCGTATTCCTACGAATCATCAACCTGATCGGCAAGCGCGGACAGTTGCTTAACCCGCTCAGATAATTGCTCCGGGCTCTCCGCACGAACCGTCGCGTGAGCCACTTTACGGCCTTTGCGCGGGGATTTATCGTAAAGATGCAAATGCGCGTGAGGAATTTTCAATATGGCTTCAGACTCCGGAAGTCCCCCGATGAAATTGACCATGGCCGCGTGGCCTACCGGTGTCGTTGCGCCTAAAGGTAAATCCAGAATCGCCCGCAAGTGATTTTCAAACTGGCTGGTTTCCGCGCCTTCGATCGTCCAGTGACCGGAGTTATGCACCCGGGGCGCAAACTCGTTGGCAACCAGGCGACCGTCTATTTCGAATAACTCCAAGGCCAATACTCCGACATAATCCAGCGCTTCCAGCAAACGGGATACATAGATTTCGGCCCGCTTTTGCATGGGATCGTCCGCACAACATTCGGAAACGCGCAGGATGCCGCCGCGATGTAAATTTTCCGATAAGGGATAGAAAACAATCGCTCCTGAAATATTGCGCGCGGCGATGATGGACACTTCCCGGTCAAACGGCACGAAGGCTTCGACGACTGCCAGGGATGGCGGCCGAGACTGTTCCAGACAGTTCTCGGCATTTCCCCCGTCCTTGGGGGTCAGAAGTGTCGCAATCGGTAGGGAACCGATGCGACCGACTGCCGACATGCCTTGCAGCAGTTCCCAGGCCGGTTTTAAATCCTCGATTGATTGAAGTCGCGACTGGCCTTTGCCGTCGTAGCCTTGGGTGCGGCTTTTTAAAATAGCGGGGTAGCCGATGCTGGCCATTGCCTGCTCCAGGCTTTCAAGGCTATCTACCGCTGCATAAGCCGGTGTAGGTATACCCAGTCCAAAGAAAAAACCTTTTTCGACCAAGCGATCCTGGGCGACGGCCAGAGCTTTCGGGGAGGGATGCACCCGGGTGTGAGCGGCCAGAAACTCTGCGACTTCAGCAGGTACATTCTCAAATTCATAAGTGACCACATCGGCGCGTTCCGCCAGCTGCGCCAGCAATCTCGGATCGCTGTAGTCGCCATGCAGATGCTCGCCCAAGGGGTTGGCGCAGCTATCAGCGGAGGGATCGAGAAAAATAAAATCCAGTCCCAACGGTATGCCTGCCAGCGCTATCATTCTGGCGAGTTGTCCTGCGCCCAATACGCCTACTCTCATAAATCGTCCTCTACTCGTGGATCCGAATGCGCAAGCACCGATTCGGTTTGCTCGCACCGGTAAGCGTTTAATGCGTTCTTAAACTGGATATGCTTATTGCTGATGATGGCTGCCGCCAGCAAGGCCGCGTTAATTGCGCCTGCTTTGCCTATCGCCAAAGTGCCGACCGGAATGCCGGCCGGCATTTGCACGATGGACAACAAAGAATCCATGCCGTTCAGGGCCTTGGACTGCACCGGCACACCCAGTACCGGCAGGGCGGTTTTTGCCGCCGTCATGCCCGGTAAATGCGCAGCTCCGCCTGCTCCGGCGATAATCACTTCCAGACCTTTGGTTTCCGCCGTTTCGGCATAGTGAAACAGCTTATCCGGTGTGCGGTGCGCCGAGATCACTTCAACTTCATGCGGGATGCCGAGCCGTTCCAGCGTTTCTGCGGCAAAGCGCATGGTTTCCCAATCAGAGGTCGAGCCCATGATGATGCCAACCAGTGCGGTCATGTGTAATTCCTTATCAAGCGGGTAAATTTAAGCGGCGTAGTATCGCATAAATTATGTGGGCGCGAATTTATTCGCGTCTATCGTGAAAGCGCGAATAAATTCGCGCCCACAATTTCTAGCTCTCGTTACTTTCAATACCCGCCTGTTCGGTGATGCTTTTAGGCAAAGTCTTTTTGACTTTAACGCCCAGCTCGACAAAACTGCTGGCCTGACGGATCAGATTGCCGTTGCCCTGCGTTAATTTATTCATCACGCCGTCATAGGTGCTGTTGACAGTGCTCAACTGCTTGCCCAGTTTATCCAGGTCATCGACAAAACCTCGAATTTTGTCGTAAACAATCCCGGCCTTGTCGGCGATAGCCCGAGCATTTTCGTTCTGTCGTTCATAGCGCCAGATGTTTTCGATGGTGCGTAGCGTCGCCAACAAGGTGGTTGGGGTGACCACGATGATTTTATGTTCGAAAGCATCGGTAAATAAACGCTCATCGGCCTGAAAAGCGGCAATGAAGGCGGCCTCAATCGGCATGAATAACAATACAAAATCCAGCGACCTTAGGCCTTTTAAACCTGAATAGTCCTTGTTGCTCAAGCCCTTGATATGCTCCCGCACCGCTTCGGTATGTTGTTTTAATGCGGTAACGCGTTCCTGATCATCTTCGGTAGAGCAATAGCGCTCATAAGCCAGCAAGGATACCTTGGAATCGATAACCACATCCTTGTCCTCGGGCAAGCGGACGATCACATCCGGCTTGAACAGTTTGTTATCCTCATCCCGGAATGCACCCTGCGTTTCATACTCAATGCCTTTACGCAGCCCTGATTTTTCCAACACTTTTTCCAGGATCATTTCACCCCAGTTGCCCTGGGTTTTCTTGTCGCCTTTTAAAGCGCGAGTCAGATTAAGCGCTTCCTGATTCATTTGCGCGGTATCGCGCCGCAACGAGACTATCTCCTCGCGCAGGGAAATGCGATCCTTGTTTTCGTTGTCGTAAACCGTTTCGATGCGCTGCTTGAACTCGCCCAGCTGTTCCCGTAGCGGCGCGACGATATGATCCAGGCTGGTTTTATGGTGTTCGGTAAATTGTTTGCTGCGGTCGTCGAAAATCTTGCCTGCAAGATTTTCAAACTGGGTGTTCAGGCGCAATTCCGCATCCAGCAACAACTTTAATTTTTCCGTTGTATTTTTGGCCTGCTCATCCATGCGGGTTTGCAATTGCGCATTCTCTGTTTTGGTCTCGATGAACAGCTGCTGCAACTGCTTGAATTCGGCTTCGCGGTTTTGAAATTGTTTTAGCTTTTCCTCCGAAACAGCAAGATCGGTTGAGAGTTGCCGGATTAGGATTTTGTCCTTGCCGCTCAACAAACGCATGGCGAATGCGCCGAGCAACAGGCCTATTAAGCCCCATGCCAGAGGCGGAAGGTTATTGATGAAATTCATGACGTAAGGTTACAAACGTTTGAATACGGCTGCTGTACTATCCAAAGTTTTTTCCAGGTCTTCATCGCTGTGCGCGTTGGACACAAAACCGGCCTCAAAAGCTGAAGGCGCAAGATAAATGCCCTGCTCCAGCATGGCATGGAAAAAGCGCTTGAATAAATTCTGATCGCAGTGCATGACCTGGGCAAAGCGGGTCACTTGCGGATCGCTACTGAAAAACAGCCCGAACATGCCGCCGACGCTATTGGTGGTCAGCGCGATACCGGCCTGGGCGGCGCGATCTTTCAGGCCTGAAGTCAGTTTTTCGGTTTTTGCGGTCAAGCTTTGGTAAAAACCGGGTCGGGCGATCAATTCCAGGGTTTTTAAACCGGCGGCCATCGCCACGGGATTGCCGGACAAGGTACCTGCCTGATAGACAGGGCCGAGTGGGGCAAGATGTTCCATGATCTTGCGCGAGCCGCCAAAAGCGCCGACCGGCATGCCGCCGCCGATGATTTTGCCTAGCGTGGTGAGATCGGGCTTAATATTATAAAGCCCCTGTGCGCCATGTAAGCCCACTCTGAAGCCGGTCATTACTTCATCAAAAATCAGCACACTTTCATGGTGATCGCAGACCTCGCGCAAGCTTCCCAGAAAACCGGGTTCCGGCAGAATGCAGTTCATGTTACCGGCAACCGGCTCCACGATGATGCAAGCGATTTGCTCGCCCAGTTCGGCAAACAGCGCTTTGACCGAGTCGCTATCGTTGTAAGTCAGGGTGATGGTGTTTTCAGCGACGGATATGGGTACGCCGGGAGAGCTGGGTACGCCGAAGGTCAAGGCCCCGGAACCGGCCTTGACCAATAAGGCATCGGAATGGCCGTGGTAACAACCCTCGAATTTAACGATTTTATCCCGGCCGGTATAGCCTCGGGCTAAGCGAATGGCGCTCATGGTTGCCTCGGTGCCGGAACTGACCATTCTGACCAGTTCTATAGACGGCATCAGCTCGCAAACCCGCCGAGCCATCAGCGTTTCAATTTCGGTCGGCGCGCCAAAGCTCAGGCCTTTGTCGCAGGCCTGCTTGACCGCCGCAATCACTTCCGGGTGGGCATGGCCTAAAATCATCGGCCCCCAGGAGCCGACATAATCGATATAGCGATTGCCGGAACTGTCGTAGATATAAGCGCCCAGGGCATGATCGATAAACACCGGCGTGCCGCCCACGCCGCTAAAGGATCGCACCGGCGAATTGACGCCGCCCGGGATGACGCGTTTTGCCTCGGAAAATAATGCGGTGGATTCTGTCATGATGGCTACTTTTGGGTTGAATTGATGGCGAAAAGAATAAGGTAACTTAGTTGTGATGGAAAGTGGAAAGGGGACAGTGTTGAATTGTAGTTTAACGTGTAAGGGATCGGGTAGCGAATTGCTTCCCGCTAAGCGATGTAAAAAGTGGCGATATGCTGGCAATCAGACTATTATCACCTACGTAGTTGTACTTAATTAAGAAAACAACAAAGCCATGAATATTGAATTCAACTTTAATGAATTAAAAGTCGCCGACCGCCTACCTTCTCCCTCGGGAACGGCGTTGGCTATCATGAAACTGGTGCAGCAAGACGACGCCACCATTGAACAGGTAAGCCAACTGGTTAAAGCCGATCCCGCCTTAAGCGGGCGCATCTTGCGCTTTGCCAACTCGGCCGGTTTCGGGGCCAGACGGCCGATCACCGATGTTCAAACAGCAATCATGATGATGGGTATGAAGACTGCCCGCAACTTCGCGCTGAGCCTTTCCCTGATCGGCAACAACAATAAGGGGCATTGTCCGGAATTTGATTACCAAGCCTACTGGTCGCGATCCCTGGCGATGGCGGTGTCCATTGCGATGATCACCGCCCGGGAACCCACTGTCGTTCCTGCAGAATCGTTTACTCTGGGGCTGCTTGCCGATATTGGCAGCCTCGCTCTGGCAACCGCTTGGCCGACGATCTATGGCGAATGTCTTGCGGCGGCGGAAGGAGCGTCGCTTTCGGTTCTGGAGCGTGAGCGTTTCGCCATCGATCATAACGCCGTGAGTCTATTATTGCTGGCCGATTGGGGATTTCCGTCGGTATTTCTGGATGCCTTAAAACTGAGCTTTGAGATGAAAGTGGCAGGGCTTAATCGAACCGACCAGTTGGCCAGGCAATTGATTTTTGCCCGACTGATCGGAAACTACTGCATGGCTGATGACGCGCACAGAGTTGTGCAGCTGCCGTATTTAATCGATGAGGCCGACTCACATGCACTGGATGAGCCGACTTTGCTGGCCTTTATCGATGAAACTATCGTGCTTTGGCACGAGTGGGGAAAAGTATGCGGCATTAATACCGATGCGCGCCTGCCCATGCCAAAACCTAGAGTGGTGCCGGTGTCGACGGGTTTGAACTTGTTGCTGGTTGACGACGACACCATGTTGCTGGTGCGTCTTGCCAAGCAGCTCACAGCGGAAGGGCATAGGGTCGCGGTGTGTCGCGACGGTGAATCCGCGCTAAAGCATATTATAGAGCACGGCCCGCAATTGGTGATCACCGATTGGCGCATGAAACCCATGGATGGTTTGACCCTGTGCAAGACTTTACGCGCATCGGCTTTCGGCAAAAACATTTACCTTATTGCGCTCACTTCCACGGAAGAGGAGGATGCCCTGGTTGCAGCCTTCGATGCCGGCATCGACGATTATGTGACCAAACCGGTCAATATGCGTTTGCTGTTGGCGCGCATCCGGGCCGGTCAGCGCATTATTAATCTACAGCTTGAGCTGGAAAAAGAGAGCCGGGACATTCAGCGCTACACCGCCGAGCTGGCGACGGCTAATCGCCGTCTTAGGCTGATGGCGCATACCGACATCCTGACCGGCTTGCCCAATCGTCGCTATGCGCTGAACTGCATGGAAAAGGCTGAGGCGACCGCGTTACGCGCCAATCAACCCTTGAGCATGTTAATGCTGGATTTGGATTATTTCAAATCGGTCAATGACGCCTTGGGTCATGACGCAGGCGATCAGGTGCTTGTTCATGTGGCCAAGCTGATGCGGGCAGGCTCACGCGCCAGCGATATTCCCTGTCGATTGGGCGGCGAAGAGTTTCTGATCATCGCTCCCAATACCAACGGCGCCACAGCCCTGTTATTGGCCGAACGCATCCGTAGCACCATCGAACAAAACCAGCCGCCGGGACTGCCGTTGCGCCGGCCGCTGACCGTCAGTATCGGTGTGGCAGGCTCTATGGGTGCCCAGGCAGACTGGAAAGCATTGATGAAAAAGTCTGATGACGCCTTATTTCTAGTTAAACAAGGCAATCGCAACGGCGTACAGCTTGCCTGATTGCGTATTTTTGCAAAGGCCCGTTTATTGTGGGAGTGGCTTTAGCCACGACTGTCGCGGCTAAAGCCACTCCCACAGCACAACCGTTGGGTAGCCTTGTCAATAGCAGCGGTTGTGTTATCGTGTCCCAACTTTACCGGACTAAATACGGAATCAAACCATGCATGTGTTAGCTGTCTACAGCATCAAGGGCGGGGTTGGCAAAACCTCAAGCGCAGTCAATCTGGCCTACACGGCCGCCCGGCACGGTTACCGCATTCTGGTTTGGGATCTTGATCCGCAGGGCGCCAGCAGTTATTATTTTCGCATCAAGCCCAAGATCAAAGGCGGCAGCAAAGATTTAATCGCCGGAAAACGCGAACTGGACGGGCTGATTAAAGGCACGGACTTTGACAATCTGGATTTGTTGCCGTCCGATTTCTCGTTCAGGAATCTGGATCTGGTTCTGGATGCCAAGAAAAAACCGACCCAACAACTCAAAAAACTGCTGCGCCCCTTGTCTTCCGAATACGATTTTATTTTTTTGGATTGCCCTCCCAATATTTCGTTATTATCGGAAGCTGTTTTTGAGGCCGCCGATATGTTGTTGTCGCCGATCATTCCCACCACCTTGTCGCTCCGAACCCTCGAACAGCTGGAAAAATTTATCGAGGATAATGGCTTGAAAAAACTGGCGCTAATCCCGTTTTTCTCGATGGCCGACCGGCGCAAAAAAATGCATCGGGAGATCATGGGCAAGCTGCTTGAGATTCATCCCGGGATGTTAACAACCGCGATTCCTTATGCCAGCGATATTGAACGCATGGGTCTGGAGCGTATGCCGCTGGGCGGCTATATCAAGAAAAGCCTGTCCACTATCGCTTACGATGCCTTGTGGCAAGAGATTCTGGGCCGCATCGCTCAAAAATAGAACGCAGATGACGCAGATTATTACCTGCATTTGCCAGGACTGGATCATGAGCAAGGATTGGCGATTCGTCCCATACCCGATTAACTACCCGAAGCCACCATGAAGCCAGACAGCGCCGCCATTAGAAAACGTTATGACCGGATCGCACCGTTTTACGACGGCATGGAGGCGGTGATAGAAGGGCTGTTTTTTAAAAACTGGCGGAAAAAATGTTGGGCCGAGGTTCAAGGCCACCATATTCTTGAGGTCGGCGTCGGGACGGGCAAGAATTTTGACTATTATCCCAAGGATGCCAGAATAACCGCGATCGATTTTAGCGCGCAGATGCTTAAGCAGGCGGCCTTGCAACGGGATCGGAAACATGTCCAGGTCGATCTGGAGCAGATGGATGTTCAATCCTTATGCTTTGCCGACAACAGTTTTGACACGGTTATCGGCACCTTCGTTTTTTGTTCTGTGCCCTCGGCGGCTAAAGGTTTGAAGGAGCTTTACAGGGTGTGTAAACCCGGCGGACAGGTGTTGTTGCTGGAACATGTATTAAGTTCAAATCCGGTGATTGCCGCCGTGATGAATCTGTTAAATCCTGTGCTGGTCAGACTCATCGGGGCAAATATTAACAGAAACACCGTTAAAAACGTGCAAGCCTGCGCTTTTACATCGGTGCATGTCGATCAACGCAGCGGCGATATTATCAAGCTCATCGAAGCCAGAAAATAGCGGATTGCACTACTTTGCAATTTATAATCATAGCCCCTAAAACTTTTAGCAGCTTAGCTTTCGAATTGGGTAAAATAGACCCTAATTAGCAAGAAATCTCAGCTAGCACCGTCATTCCGGCAGGGATTACCGGAATCCAGACTTCATGGATGACTCGAAGCTTGCCGTCCATGGCACTGGATACCCGCTTCCCGGCGGGTATGACAAGTGTTTTTTTGCTGAAGCAGCTTGCTAATCAGGAAGTAGAATAAATTTTTGGATTAATTATTTACGTGAAGCCTCAATTAGAAAATCTGGTACAGACGCCGATCCCGACCAAACACGGTGAGTTTATACTGCATTACTACAGCAATACCATCGACGACAAGGAGCATATCGCCCTGGTTAAAGGCGATGTTGCGAGCAAAGAACAGGTGCCAGTGCGCATACATTCTGAATGTTTTACCGGCGACGTATTAGGCTCCAGGCGTTGCGATTGCGGTGAGCAGCTGGATATGGCGCTGCAAATTATCGATAAAGCCGGTTTCGGTGTATTGATTTATCTGCGTCAGGAAGGGCGCGGCATAGGTTTACTGAAAAAACTGCAAGCTTATAATTTACAGGATCAGGGCATGGATACGGTCGACGCCAATATCCATTTAGGCCATCTTGCCGACGAAAGGGAGTACAGTATTGCCGCTTTAATGCTGGAAAACCTGAACATAAAGTCCATAGAGCTGATTACCAATAACCCCAAGAAAATAGAAGGGTTGAAAAAACTCGGCATTAACGTGACCGGCCGTATTCCGGTTGAGGCCGCAGCTCATGATGACAATGTCGGTTATTTAAAAACCAAGGCAAAAAAAATGGCGCATATACTTTTCGAGCCTAAGAAAAAGTAGGAGCGGCTTTAGCCGCGATTGTCGCGGCTAAAGCCGCTCCTACAAACTAACACCGTCTCAACCAGCTTCACCCAGTAAGCGGCGCCGACTGGCAATATCTCATCGTTAAAATCATAATGCGGATTATGCAGCAAGCAGCTGTTTTCGGAAGAGCCGTTGCCTATCCACACATAACAACCGGGTTTTTCCTGCAACATAAAGGCAAAGTCTTCCGAACCCATGCTGGGTGTCGGTTGCCGATCGACACCGTCCTCCCCGGCTACGGCTATCGCCGCAAGGAGCGCCAGTCCCGATTCAGCTTCGGAATTAAATGTCACCGGATAGCCCGGATTTTCCGGGTTGAATTTGATTGTAGCGCCGACTTCGAAACCCTCGCAAACAGCGTTGACCAGTCGGGTGATTTTATCGGCGATGGTTTTTTGCACGGTGCTGTTAAAACAACGGAAAGTGCCACGTAACAATACCGATTCCGGCAACGCATTCCAGGTGTTTCCGGCATGTATCTGGGTAATGCTGACTACCGAAGGATCCGCAGGGTTAACGGTTCGGCTGACAATTGTCTGCAAGGCGGTAATCAGCTGGGCGGACGCGACGATGACGTCATTGCCCAAATGCGGCATTGCGGCATGGGTCGCCTGGCCGGTGATGATTATCTCGAAGGAGTCGAATGAGGCCATCAGTGCGCCGGGTTTAACCGCGAAATGTCCCGTCGGAATATCGGGGAAATTATGCAGTCCGAAAACGCAGTCGGCCGGAAATTGTTCAAACAAACCGTCATCTATCATTTGCCTGGCGCCGGCGCGGCCTTCCTCGGCAGGTTGAAAAATAAAATACACCGTGCCGTTAAAATTGCGGTGCTCGGCCAAATAGCAGGCCGCGCCCAGCAACATCGCCGAATGGCCGTCATGTCCGCAGGCATGCATCCTTCCGTCGTGGCGGGATTTATGGGCAAAGCTGTTCTGCTCCTGAATGAACAAGGCGTCCATATCGGCTCGTAAGGCTATTTTCTTGCCGCTATTCCCGGCGGAAAGCGTCGCCACTACGCCGGTTTTGCCTAATCCCTGATGCACGTCCAGGCCGAAACTCTTCAGTTTATCGGCAATAAATTGTGCTGTATTTGTTTCTTCAAAAGCGCATTCGGGAAACCGGTGCAGATGCTGCCGCCACTGACGCATTTGTGCGTGCAGCTGGTGTATGTCGTTTGCTGTAGTCATAGTTGCTCGATAAAGTGCCGATTTAATTGCCAGCCATTTTGAAGCAGCTGTTTTAGTTAAGCAAGCCGGTAAAAACTGTAATAAGATAGCAGCAGTTTTTTTAAAAGAGTCAGTCCATGCGCCGTTTTATCCTACTGAGTTTGCTGGCCTTCCCGGTCTATGCCGTCGATGAGCAACCGCCGAGGCTTGAGGCCGTGCCGGAAGCGCCGGAGCCGCCTTTGCCGGTGCAAAACGGCGAAACGATGGAGCCTGACATTACCATTATTCGTAAAGGTAAGCAGACCATCCAGGAATACCGCAGATCCGGCAGGCTTTATATGATTAAAGTCATTCCGGCTGTGGGCCCGCCTTATTATTTTATCGATACCAACGGCGACGGCAAAATGGACGTGCGCCGCAACGATCTGGACAAAGGCTCCGAAATCAATATGTGGAAATTGCTGGAATGGTAGCCGCTTAACATCAGTGTCGGTCTATACTCGCATAACCCGTCCAGAGCTTGATCAATACTTTAGCGCTTACAGCCTCGGTGAGGTCGTCAGTTTTGAGGGCATCCAAGACGGCATAGACAATAGCAATTATTTTGTAGCCACCACAGAGGGCAGTTTCGTGTTGACGCTATTTGAGTCACTGACTGCCGACCAATTAGTGCATTTTTTAGGACTATTGTCCCATCTGGGCAGGAGCAACCTGTTATGTCCCAGTCCCCAAAGTGACCGGAAATCTCGGCTTCTTGGTCAGCTTAACGGTAAACCGGCAGCGCTTTTTAGGCGTTTACCCGGCGTAGCCATTACAGCGCCGACACTTTTACACTGTCAGGAAGTCGGCTTGCAGCTGTCCAGTTTGCATCGTTGTACTAAGGACTACGCATTCCCGATCAAAAACCGCCACGATTTAAATCGCTGCAAATCGGTGCTGAGTAAAATCGGTGCTAGGTTGGCGGCAGTTGATCGCGAACTGATTGAAGATGAGCTGGCTTTTCAAACTGACAACAGCCCGGTTAATCTGCCGCAAGGCGTTATACACGCCGACCTGTTCAGGGATAATGTGCTGTTTGTCGGTGACCGGCTCAGCGGCTTGCTGGATTTTTACAATGCCTGCACCGACAGTTTGTTGCTTGATATTGCGATAACGGCTAACGACTGGTGCTGTGAGGACGGCATCGTTAATGTCGAAAAGTTCAGCGCTTTGTTGTCCGCCTATCAAAGCCTGAGACCGTTAGCTCCGCTGGAAAAACAGCACTGGCCGATCATGCTCAGGGCGGCGGCCTTGCGTTTCTGGCTGTCTCGCCTGGAGCACCGATTTTATCCCCGCCCCGGCGCAATCACCCAGCAAAAAGACCCGCTGCTTTTCCGGCGTATACTCTTGCAGCATCGGCAACAGCCTTTACCGAATAACTCACAACTCAAACTCAGGAGCAGCGCATGATTAAAATGTTACACCTCACCTTCGTATTATTGTCCATCTCCAGTTTTGTCGGCAGAATCCTGTTGGCAAAAATCCGCCCGCAAATGCTGCAACAAAAATGGTTAAAAATCGGCCCGCATATCGTCAATACCTTGTTGCTGATCACGGGTATTACACTGGTTTTTCAAGGTCAATGGCTGTCAGGCGAATACGGCTGGATTGTCGCTAAAATCATAGCCTTGCTGGGCTATATCGGCCTGGGCACCGTCGCTATCAAGCGCTCTGGCACCCTCAGGTGGCTGGCTTTTGTCGGCGCTGTCGCCTGCTTTGTTTATATCGCGATGGTAGCGGTCAGCAAGCATGCGTTATTTTTCATAGCAGCTTGAAATAACGTTCACAAAAAAAACTCAATGTTATCCAGTTGAAGATCCAGCCAAAGCAGCACATCTTTGCCTTTACGAAAGCGGTTTTCATTAAATTCGGCGATCGGGGCGGAGCTTAATGCCGCCCATCTGGACAAGCGGTTTTTTAGCTGCCCCTGCTCGCTGACCGTGAAATGATAACGTTGTGTCAGCTGTTCAAACAGCCGGGATTCCGGTGCGCTTATCAGCCTTGCCAGACGGCTTAACTCGGCCAGCAGGATTGCAATCGTTTCGACCTGCGCGGCTATTAATAAAGCAACCTGCTTGGGCTGAATATTTTCGACAGGCGATAATTCATTATCGGAAACAACTTTCAGGCAGTGAATTAATTCAGCTGTAGTAAATCGTGTCGCCGTTTCATAAAAAGCCGAAGCTTCCATATCGCAAAGGTGGCGCGCGTCATAAATCAGCTGTGGTATTGATACGGTTTGGATAGGTGAGGTGGGACAAGGCGGTGTGAAAATCAGCGGCGGGTAATAGCTTCTCATGCTGTCAAAATCGGTAATTTTGTCGATTAAAAACAGGCTGCCCAAGGCATGGTGTTTATGTCCGGCGATACCGATATTAACCAGCACCGGATGCTCAACCCCGGAAAACAAAGCCTGGGTGTAAGCTACTCCGGCGGCCATGGCGCTTTTACCGATCCCGGTCACCGTCAGGCAGATAGACTCTTTGACATAAACGGCAAACGGCTGAATCGAAGTCGATTTTTTTAAGCCGAAATGCTCGACCAGCGGCTTGGCCTCACAAGGCAATGCGGCGTAAATGAAAATTCGGGGCGGGTTTTGCGGCATGTTAGCAGGGTTGATGGCATGCTGACATCAGCAAGCTCATGTCGGCAAATCCTCAGCCGACAGTTCGAACAACCGGGGCTTAAAGCCTAAATCCCGCGCCGCCTCACTGTGATCAAACACCAAATCTCGGTTCATGCGCTCGGCCATTGCCGCCGACCAATGTCGATAACGCGGCAGACAGCGGAGCAGGGCGACGGCAACTCGAAAAGCCCACAAGGGCACCGTCAGCAAGCGCGGGTGGAGATCCAGTCGCGTAAAAATGCGACCTACCATGTCCCGATAGGCGAGCGTCTCGCTGCCGGAAATATTGTAAGCCCGGTTCGCCGCAGTAGGCGTTTGCATAGCGATTAGGCATGCGCCCGCTACATCCGCTGCATGGATGGGCTGGCGCAGACCGTCTGCCTTGCCGAACACAGGGAAGAAACCAAATCGGCGAATGAAACGCGCAATCTCGGCGATATTTTTGTCCTGGCCCAGGCCATAAATCAGCGTAGGGCGCAAAATCACCCATTCCACCCCACGACTTTCGGCCCACTCCTGCACGCGCGCTTCAGCATCGGCCATGCGCTGCGCCATGATTTGTTCTTCAGGGTCGGTGGAATCATCCTTGGTAAAGCGACTGGTTGAAGACAGCACCACCAAGCGCCGCACTCCCTGCGCCTCAAGCAGGTCAAAATAATCCGGCAGCACCCAGATCGGCGCGACACAAATCCAGTGCGAAGTAACTTCCCTGCCACGTTGGGAGGAGGGTGCAAGCCGCCGCCAGTCCACCCCATCATCGAACCTTCCAACCGCCTGCCGCGAATACGCCGTCACCTGCCAGCCCGCCTCAGTCAGCAGCCGCAGCAAACAGGCCCCTACAAAGCTGGTCGCGCCCAGTACAGCTATACGGTGGGGCACATCAACCACGGCCTAATCCTAATGCCTGACCGATACGCTGGCCCGTGTAATAAACGGCCATAAAGCCAAAGCGCAGCCACACACCAACAGTTACCAAACCCATCATTGCCCCCGGATACTGGTGTCTAAAGAATTTGCGGTAAAAACGTATCATGCCTTTGTGCTTGTGCCACTCGACAAACACCGGTCTGCTTTTACTGCAAACCCCTAAGGCATGAGTGATTTGCGCCGACGGAACGAACAGAATCTTCCAACCTTTTTGACGAAAGCGCATACACCAGTCCAGATCCTCACAATGCAAAAAATAGCCTTCGTCCCATGCTCCGACATCCTGCATCGCCTCGCGTCTGACCATCATGCAGGCGCCGGAAATCGCTTCCACCTCGATGGTGTGATCCGGCAAGGGTTGTTGATGCAAGTTAAAATCAAAGAACAGGCGCGGCCAACGATCCGAAAAACGCGCCAGCCCGAAAGCGCGCACAAAGGAACGCCAGGGAGTGGGTACAGCCCGACGGCCACCCGCTTGCTCGGTTCCGTCCGAATTGGCAAGGAAGCCTCCCGCCATACCAATAAGATCGTCCATACCTATCGCATCCAACAACCCAGCCAAGGCTCCCGGCTTGAAAGAGCAGTCCGGATTAAGGAACAATAAGAACGGGGCAGTAGCAACACGCGCGCCCCTATTACAAGCTGCCGCGAAACCGACGTTAAGCGGATTTTTAATGACCTGTACGTATGGCAAGCCCGACAAAGTATCCAAACTGTCATCCGTCGATGCGTTATCAACCACGATGATTTCGACTTCCAACGGACAATTCAGCAACGAATCGACGCAACTACGCAATAACTCCCCTGCGTTATAATTAACGATGATTGTCGAGATTACGGCACTCATATTGTTTGTCTACCCCATTTTTTTGTCATCATCCGCTTATCCAAAAGTCGCCAAATCTCAGCGATTGAAGCCACCCGAGTTTTTTGAATATCTTGGCGCTTGCGCCACATCTTCGGCAGGCCCAACAGCGCATCGCGTTTGGCGCACCACATCACCCCGCCCTGGCCCCGCAACGCGAACCAGACGATGCTTGCCAGATTCAGTAATAGATGCAGTGGCAGCAGTAGCCAGAACAACAAGCCGGGCATGTCTTTTACGAATGTCCATACCAGATTGCGGTGCCCATGGTATAGGGAAAAAGGACTATGCCGCCCGCCGGTCGTACCTGAGCCGACATGATACACCACGGATTGCGGCACATAAAGGCAACGGAAACCCGCCAGCCGCAAACGAAAACCGAGATCCACATCTTCCACGTAACAAAAATAATCCTCATCGAAACCGCCGAGTTCATGCAAGACGCGACGCCGATACAGTGCCGCCGCCGCACAGGGCGAAAACACTTCGCGTTCATTCTCGATAGACGTCGGCACGGCTGAGCCGTGCCCTTTGCGCCAAACCAGCCCGCTCATGTGGTAGGCATCACCGGCTCCATCCAGCTTCGTCGGATCAAGCGCATTAACCAACTTGCTGCCGAATACATCGAATGAAGGATTAGATTTGGCCGCCAGTAACAGCGCTTCCAGCCACTGCGGCTCGGCGAACGCATCGGGATTGATTAGTGCAATCCATTCCGACTCTTTGGATGCCGCTTCGATCGCCAGATTGTTGCCGCGCGCAAAACCGGTGTTCCGCTCTTGCGCCATCAGCCGCACGGCAGGATACCGCCGCGCAATCTCAAGAGATCCATCGGAGCTGGCGTTATCCACCAGAATAATCTCGTGCGGCTTGATGGTCTGAGCCATCAATGCATCCAAGCATCGCTCAAGAAATTGTTCGCCATTCCAATTGACGATGAGGACTGAGATCCGGTTATTTTGGTCAACCTTGATAAGCATCTCGCACTATTCTTAATAAACCAAAAGGAGCAGGCCCATTGATTTGACATCTTTGATTTCTAGGGTTAAGCATCAATCATTATCCATATTGCCTGGCCAAGCACTTCCGGTTTGCTCTGTGCGACATCCTGCGGTTCATCCAGAAACTTTCGGTAATTGATTGAAACCTTAAGCCCCGCAAAACGCCCCGCCATTCTAACCAGTTCTTGGCTTTTCTTATCAAAAGTGATTTTAACTTCGTTTAAGGCGCGATCTTCATAGCCCGCTTCTATATGATGGGTTTCCAGCAGGAAACGATAAATATAGACTTCCTGCTCTGCTTCATCCTTGACTTCAAAAGGCTCGCCCAATTGCGCTAGTACAGCCGGTTTTTTGGGTAAATCCTCGGAAATTTTTTCCAGCAATGCCGAGTTGGCTTTGAGCTGTTGTTTTTCTTTATCGATTTCGGCGCCGCCTATAGAGCGTAAAGAAGCCTCTAAAAACTTGGGTGGGGCAATCGCCAAAAACAGTGAAGAAAATGACCAGGCAATCAGGCGATTGTCTTTATTGAAACTCAAATCCGAATAAAATTTGACCTCCGGCTTGATCAGCATATTGTTGCCGTCAACCTTACGAAACCAGTATCGCCAGCGTCTGCCGTCCGCCGTTGGATCATCCTGGCTGGCATACAGTTTGGACAGGGACACAAAATCCTGGCTGTAAAGTATGGGATCTTTGAAGCGCAAGGTGAATTCGTCATCGGCTACGACCGAAAAATGACGATCAAATTCATCCATCTGCAGGTAGACTTGATAAGCCCGAATCCAATATATGCAGCCGGATAATGTGGCGCTTAGCGCCAGCAAAAAAACTATGCGTAAACTACGCTTAAATTTTCCGCTGTGCATAGATGCCATCAATGCCGTGTAGGGGCGTCATGCGCGGTTATGTCCTGAGCGAGGATGTTTTCCACGTCAGCTTCATCAAAACGGTAGTGTTCGTTGCAAAATTCGCAGTTTATGTCAATAAGACCCTGTTCTTTTAGTATATCTTCCAGTTCGATCCTACCCATAGCGCATAATGTTCGCTCGATATTGGCGCGGGAACAGCCGCAGCTAAATTCCACCGGTACCGGGTCAAAAAGTCTGACGACCTCCTGATTGAACAATCGGTACAAGAGCTGTTCGCAATCAAGCTCGAACAGTTCCCGCTGGCTTACTGTGTTTGCCAGCATCTCGATATGTTGCCAATCAGTATCATCTTTTTCCTGGGTCGGCAGTTCCTGCAATAATAAGCCTACGGCCTGGGTTGCATCGGCAAATAACCACAGGCGGGTTCTTAGTTGCTCGGATTGCTCAAAATAGGTTTCCAGGGCCGCAGCCAAATTGTCGCCCTGAAGTGGAACGATGCCTTGATAAGGTGAGCCGCGTTCCGATTCTACGGTCAACACCAGTCGTCCCTGGCCGAACATGGATGCTAAGGAACCTGGGGCTACAGTGTCCTTGCCCCTTATCAAGCCTCTTATTTTTTGCTGATCGGTAGCCTGCGCAACCAGCGTTTTAATGTCGCCATCGCCTTGGGCCTGAAGGATCATCGAGCCTTTGAATTTGACGGTTGCCGACAACATCACTACGGCGGCCAGCGCTTGCCCTAATTGTTGTTGGATGCTCTCAGAGCCGCGTTGGTGATGTTTTGCTGTTAGCCAGCTGCCGGTTAATTTGACCCATTGTCCGCGAACGCCCAGCTCTTCAAATAAAAAACGGCGTGATAAATCTTGCTCTATCATGTTTTTCCAGTTACAAGTTGTGTATTTTATGACATCAGGATTATGAATTCTTGCCACAAACAGTTTTATAAAAATACCACATGCCATGATTTTTGCATCAAAAAAACTGACTCTACCCGACCCTAAACAAGCTTTACCGGGTCGAAACACGCCCATACCCGTTGTAAACAGGCACTTTGTGACAGGCAATCCGATAACGCCCCCGTTCCCGGAAACCATGGAGCAGGCCTTGTTTGGAATGGGCTGCTTTTGGGGGGCGGAGCGAAAATTCTGGCAATATCCCGGCGTGTTTAGCACGGCAGTTGGATATTCCGGCGGCTACACGCCCAATCCGACTTATGAGGAATTATGCACCGGTTTAACCGGGCACAATGAAGTAGTCATGGTTATTTATGATCCGGCTAGGGTTTCATTTCGCGAGTTACTCCGGCTTTTTTGGGAAGCTCATAACCCCACACAGGGCATGGGACAAGGTAATGACATCGGCACTCAATATCGATCCGGGATTTATACTTACACCCGGGAGCAATTCGATGCAGCGTTTGAATCAAAACAACAGTACCAGCGACAACTTATCCAGGCAGGTTTTAAACTTATCACCACCGAGATCATGTCTGCCAAGGCGTTTTATTATGCCGAGGATATGCATCAGCAATATCTGGCCAAGAACCCAATGGGTTATTGCGGATTAGGAGGCTTGGGCGTAACAGCGGGCGAGTGTTAGGTTATTTAGGACAAAAAAAAGGCGGTTAAAAAAACCGCCTTTGAATAGTTTTAGGAAGAATATAACGCAACTTTATCAGCTATAGGGCTCTACAAGAGCTTGAAAAGTTAGGTTAATAATAGCAATAAAGAATGCAATGTAAAATGTGACATATTGTCGCAGCTGTGCGTTGTTTAATTAATGAGTAATCCCGATAATATATTAAAGATATTTTAGTTTATCTCCCAGCCAACTGTTTTTTATAAAAATGCTCTCACACGCCGCCGCACCTAAATCAGAATTTTCCGCCCGACAAAACTTGAAATGGCTGTTTATCCTCAGAAACCTGATGATACTCAGTGAAATTATTTTGATTGTTATATCCGTATATGGCCTTAATATTCACTTGCCGGAGCAGTCGCTCTGGCTGGTGATGTTGTCGATAATCGCAGTTAATGTTTATACCTCGATGCGCTTACAGACAGAAGATCCCGTTACGGAATGGGAGATATTTTCTCAACTGGTTATCGATGTTGTTGCTATTACAGCTTTGCTGTATCTGACCGGGGGCGCATCAAACCCCATTACCTGGGTATTCCTGTTGCCCGTCATTATTACAGCGATCATGCTGCACCAAGCTTATGCCTGGTATATGGTTATTTTAACCACGTCCATGTACACGGCTTTAATGGCTTACAATATTCCTTTGCCGTCGATAGAGCCTCATATGCCCGATCCGGAATTGCAGTATACCGATGTCAGGAATTATGAGATGTTGCAACAAGTGCACGCAATGAGCGACAGTCAGTATTTTAATCTTCATATATTTGGCATGTGGTTCGGCTTTGTATTTAGCGCCGGCTTAGTTGCATTCTTTGTGGTTGAGCTGGCTAAAACGCTTAAGACTCAGGAACGAAATCTGGCGGAAGCCCGAGAAAATGCACTAAGGGACGAGCGTGTCGTCGCATTGGGCACATTAGCCGCCAGCGCCGCTCACGATATGGGAACGCCATTAGGCACTATTGCTATCGTGACTCACGAACTTGAGCAGGATTATCCGACCCATCGCTTCCCGGATCTGCATGAGAAATTGTTGATTATGCAGGAGCAAATTGATCGATGTAAAACAGCGTTATCGGTGATGTCGGCGTCTGCCGGAGAAATGCGCGCCGAATCGGGTGGCGCCATGCTGCTGACCGATTATATCGACGCTGTCATCAACCAATGGCGCACCCATAAACCCACGGCAAGGTTATGTTTTTTTATCAATCCTGATGTTGCACCGCAGGCAAAAATCGTGGCCGAACTCACGCTGACGCACTCTATTATTAATATTTTAAATAATGCCGCTGAAGCAACTCTGCCGGAAAAGGGTGTCGAATTCCATGCGTCCTGGGATTTAGACTACGTCATTATTAAAATCAGGGATTTTGGCCCCGGCCTGCCTCCAGAATTAATCGATTTTGCCGGTAAACAACCCGTTATCAGCAAAAAGCGAGGTTTAGGTGTAGGGTTATTTTTAGCCTACTCCACAATAAATAGACTGGGGGGAGCTATTAAACTTTATAACAGCGAGTCGGGCGGAGCTTGCGTGGAAATCACTCTCCCCCTTTTAAATACAGAGAACAATAATGATGACTCAGGAAATCGATAAACCCCGGCTGTTGCTGGTGGATGATGATGAGACTTTTTGCCAGGTGCTAAAGAACGCTTTAGAAAAAAGAAATTACGAAGTGCTGGTCGCTAACGATGTCAAAACCGGAATAGCCTTTGCCGAACGTTATTTACCTGAATATGCGGTGATTGATTTGCGCATCGGTCATGAATCGGGTCTGGAACTGGTGAAAAAGCTGATCTCTTTGGATGACAATACCGCTTGTGTAATGTTAACTGGTTTTGCCAGTATCGCCACGGCGGTTGAAGCCATAAAACTGGGCGCTACACATTATCTAACCAAACCGGCCAATACCGATGAAATTGTTAATGCCTTGCATAAAAATGAAGGCGATTCATCGGTGTTGATTAGTGAAAATCCCTTGTCTGTAAAACGATTGGAATGGGAGCATCTGCAAAAAGTACTGATGCAGCACGACGGCAATATTTCGGCTGCTGCCAGGGCGCTGAATATGCACAGGCGTACCTTGCAAAGGAAGCTGGATAAAAAGCCGGTGAGAGGATAGCTCGTTTTATTAAAGGGCCTGCGCTTAAAAATACCAGGATGCTTGCATTTAGTTTAAACCTCTGCCAGAAGTTTTTTTGTCTCATTTACTCGATAAAAAACCGCAGGCATCGGGTTTTTTACGCATATCCGGGCGCGACAATTTCGAACATAATGCACCCTAATTTTGATAGCTGGACTTAAACAGCTCCTGTTTTATTCAGCGGCATGTTGTGACCAATACTATCTTTTATTCGGCCTGAGCCCCAAATCGCCTTGTAAAACAATTATATTATTTATCATTCGCTTAAGGTGAGTAGCTGGGTTGTTTTTGTATTGTCGACACTCTTTTTTGGATCAAGAATTCTGTTGCATCCGGAGTTTTTTTTATTTATAGCTTTGACACAACGTCGCATCTCATGATAAAAAGTACACTGTCGTTTATTACTTAATTCGACAAGCAACTCAATAAAGCAATTTATTGGGCGGCCCCCTTTGAGGAAGGGGATAATATAATATAATCATTCGAGGATTTTAAAATGGCTGAAGAACAAGAAAAAGACAACACATGGTTGATCGCTGGTGTTGCAATTGCTTCTATCATTGTTTTGGTTGTGATGTTAAAGCAAGATGAAACTAAGCATTTAGCAAGCGGTGCTGTTGCAGCAAGTAATGCGCAAGTAGACCAAGCATTATCTAGTAGAAGAACCAGTAATAAAACTGCGCAATAAAACTTAAAATTTAAAACGTAGTCTACGAAAAATACCTCCCGTTATAATCGACGGGGGGTATTTTTTTGTCCGCATGATCGCCTATCTAAATACGCTCAATCTTATGGCTTACCGCTGCCATTGGCGCATAACAGCCTGTGGACTATGGTGATGGAGTTTAGTCAGGCAGTTTTTCCAGTATGTGAATTTTTTCTTCCAACATTTTTACTCTTTTTAATAATTCGGGCAATTTGCTGATGGCAACCTGTTCCTTATAAGCCGTTCTCTTATCTTTTGCCGGACTGCCGAAAACCTGGGTGCCCGCCTTGACATCGCCAGCCACGCCGGAACGCGCCATGACTACAGCGCCCCGACCAATCGTAACATGATCGGCTATGCCTGAACTTCCGGCCAAGATCGCGTAGTCTTCGATGTTACAGGAGCCGGACACGCCGGTTAATCCGCACATGATGACGTTTTTGCCGACTTTATTATTGTGACCAATCTGAACCAGATTATCGATTTTACTGCCCGCGCCTATCAAGGTGCTGCCCAATGCGCCCCGATCTATACAGGTATTGGCGCCAATTTCGACATTGTCCTCAATAACCACATTGCCGACCTGCGGGACTTTGACGTGCTGATTATTCCTGAATTTGTAACCAAATCCGTCAGCGCCGATGATGGCGCCTGAATGAATAATGACATTATTACCTACAACCACATCGTCATAAATAACCGCATAAGGATAAATCCGGCAGTTCTTGCCCAGCTTTACATTGCTGCCGATATAGGCCCCGGCATGTATTTCGCAGCCATCACCTAGGCATGAGTTTTCGCCTATGACAGCATAAGGCCCGATATACAGCTCATTGCCTAAGCTCACATTAGCCTCAAGCACTGCCTGTGGAGCAATGCGCCGACTATAAGTCCTGGCAGGATGCAGCAATTCGACGGCTTTGATAAAACTGATTTCCGGGTCGGCGCAATACACAAGCGCCATGGTTTCGGGCACATTTTCTACATCAAAACCTTCGGCAATAAAACAGGCGGTAGCCGTTGAATCCTTGATATGCCGGGTATAACGACTGTTGGTCAATTGAGTGACTTGACCCTGGTGCGCAGAGGTAATCTCTGCCGCTGAATAGATGATTGTTGATGAATCGCCGCCTTCAATCCGCGCACCACAATAATCGGCTAGTTCTTTTAATATAATCGGCATATTTGTCCCGGTATTATTCTGAGTGGCGCCAAAGTTGTCGGCACGTGGTTAAAAAAATAAGTCTAGTGTAGCAAAGCTAATAAACAACTCGCACGGTCTGTGTTGAGTGGTATATCTGAATGATTAGGGTTGTGAATGTGGCCGGGTTAATTTGTCTAACGCCCCCAATATCACCGTGAGTCATCCGGCACAGTCTGATGATTATGCTGCCAGTGTCCCGACTTGCCGCCATCTTTCTCCAGTAAACGGACTGATTGGATAACCATGCCCCTATCTACGGCTTTACACATATCGTAAATGGTGAGTAAGGTGATTTGCGTGGCACAGAGCGCTTCCATTTCTACTCCGGTTTGGCCGTTGGTTTTGACGGTGGTTTGGCAGCGTATCCGATGGCTGTCGATTTCTGCACTGAGCTTGATTTCTATATGCGTTAAGGGCAGCGGATGACAGAGCGGAATAAGATCCGCAGTTTTTTTGCCCGCCATGATACCGGCTATTCGCGCTATAGCCAGCACGTCGCCTTTTTGGTGTCCGCCGTTGACAATCAGTTTCAGCGTTTCCGGCTGCATTTCGATATAGCCTTCGGTGACAGCCGTACGTTGGGTGATAGCCTTTTCGCCGACATCGACCATGTGCGCTTCGCCGGATTGATTAAAGTGGGTTAATGCGGTCATTTTCTGTAAAATAAACAAGGTAAGGGCAGCACGTTTTATTATAACAACTGCCGGTTAAGATAACTAAAAAGGCGATCGCCCGGTTCTGTCTATTATGCACTAGGCGCTAGCTTTATTTTTTGTGACTGAGTGTAGGCCATGTCGATTAAGGTGCGTTACTTTGCCAGTTTGAAAGAAACTACCGGCCGCTCGGAAGACAAGCTGGAATTTGCTGGTTTGATCACGGTCGGCGATGTATGGTTCCTTGCCAATCCCAATAAAGCGCTGCCGGATAATTGTTTGGCGGCGCTGAATATGGATTATGTCGAATTGAACAGTATTGTAAAAGACGGCGATGAAGTGGCTTTTTTCCCGCCGGTAACCGGGGGCTAAGATGAGCATTAAGATTTGCGCGGAAGTTTTTGATCCCTGGCAGGAACTTCAGGCGCACCAGCATTCGGCGCAGGCTATGGCCGGTAAGTTTGGCGCAACCGGCATTTTTATAGGCACGATGCGCGATTTTAATGAGGGCGCCGATGTTCAAGGTATGACCCTGGAACATTATCCCGGCATGACCGAAATGCAGTTGGAAAAAATCGTTGCCGAAGCAGTAAGACAATGGCCGGTAATTGACGCCTTAGTGGTACACCGGGTGGGCGATATTTTGCCTAATGAGCCGATAGTACTGGTGGCGGTTTGGACAGCACACCGTGGCAATGCTTTTGACGCGAGTCGGTACATCATGGAAGCGTTAAAATCGAGAGCGCCTTTTTGGAAAAAGGAGCTGTTGAAATCCCAAGCCGAGCGGTGGTTGGTAAACAATACTGACGGTTATCTTTAATCTAAAGTCGACAAGCTTTATGCGCGCTGCGCTTGCCAAAGGACATTTCAAAATGCAGGGATACACAAAAAAAATGCACGCTCGGCTTGATCTGGACAACTCTAAACCTGTTTATTATGAATTGCCGGTAGGTGATCAGCTGTTCGCGTTAAATCCGCTTATCGGCAAGTCGATTAAATTGGTATACACAGGTAAGACCGCTTGCGTACATTGCAAACGGCAGATTAAAAAAAGCTTTAATCAGGGTTACTGTTATCCTTGTTTTACCTCTCTGGCGCAATGCGATATGTGCATCATGAAGCCGGAAACTTGCCATTATGCGGCCGGCACTTGCAGAGAGCCCGCATGGGGCGAGGCATTTTGTTTTCAGTCGCATATCGTTTATCTGGCCAATTCCAGCGGTATTAAGGTCGGCATCACTCGGCAGACTCAAATTCCAACACGATGGATAGATCAGGGCGCGGTGCAGGCTCTGTCGATTTTTAAAGTGCAGTCGCGCTATATTTCCGGCCTGATTGAAGTTGCCATTGCCAAGCATGTCAGTGATAAAACCAGCTGGCAGCAGATGCTCAAAAATAAGGCAGAGCCTGTCGATCTGACGGCAAAACGGGATGAATTAATCGGGCTTTGTAAAGTGGAATTAGCTGAAATAACTCAACGTTTTGGTGCGCAGGCGATTGAGTTTTTAGCCGGTGAGCAAGCTGTGGATATTCATTTTCCAGTGGACAGCTATCCGACCAAGGTCAAGTCATTTAATTTTGATAAGAACCCCGAAGTTTGCGGAGTGCTGCACGGCATTAAAGGCCAATATTTGTTGCTGGATACCGGAGTTATTAATATCCGCAAGTTTGCCGGTTATGAGCTTGAGTTTTCGGTGCAGGAGTTACCCGAAGCAGGCGCTTTACAGGCCGCTGCGCCTTAAGATAAGATCCGTTTTTATTAAATTCACAGATAAACCTTATAACGATAACCAAGAATCGATTGTTATCGGTCAGGCAAGAATTAAATAAGGATAAGAGATGCGTGTACAACTTGATCAAAAACCTAGTAAAATGCCCTCCATTAAGATGCCTGAAAAAGGCGGCTACCAGTAGCAGCTTATGTAATGTCTTTAAAAATGAACCGAGTAATTAGGTCTTAAATTTTTTAAAAGCACACATAATCGGCTTAATTCGACAGTTTATTTGAGGGTATTAGCGTGGAGCTAAACGGCGCACAAATTGTAATTCAGAGTCTTAAGGACGAAGGCGTAGAATATATTTTTGGTTATCCCGGCGGGGCGGTATTGCATTTATATGATGCAATTTTCCAGCAGGACGATGTCAAGCACATTCTGGTTCGCCACGAGCAGGGCGCGACCCATGCAGCGGACGGCTATGCCCGTGCAACCGGCAAACCGGGCGTGGTCCTGGTCACTTCCGGCCCCGGCGCCACCAATGCGGTAACCGGCATCGCCACTGCGTATATGGATTCGATACCGATGGTGGTTATTTCCGGTCAAGTGCCGTCGCCGGTCATCGGCAGCGATGCGTTTCAGGAAGTCGATATGGTCGGCATTACCCGTCCCTGCGTGAAGCATAATTTTCTGGTCAAAGACGTCACCAAGCTGGCTGAAACTATCAAGAAGGCCTTTTACGTGGCGACCACAGGCCGCCCCGGCCCCGTTGTCATCGACATTCCTAAAGATATAACCGATCCTAGGATAAAAATACCCTATAAATATCCTAAAAAAGTCGTTATCCGTTCTTATAATCCGGAGCTTAACGGCGATAAGGCGCAGATTAAAAAAGCCGTGGAGTTATTATTGAGCGCACAACGGCCGATTATATATTCCGGTGGCGGCGTGATTTTGAGTGAGGCTTGCAAGGAATTGATCGAATTCGCTCAAGTATTGGGCTTTCCGGTCACCAATACCTTGATGGGCTTGGGCGCATATCCGGCAACTGACCAGCAGTTTGTCGGTATGCTGGGCATGCACGGCACTTATGAGGCCAACATGGCGATGCATGAGAGCGATGTCATTATTGCCATCGGCGCGCGATTTGATGACCGCGTCACCGGCAAGCTGGATGAGTTTTGTCCGCACGCCCAAATTATCCATATCGATGTGGATCCTGCGTCTATCGCCAAGACCGTTAAAGTCGCTATTCCTATAGTAGGCGACGTTAAGCCGGTATTGAAACAGATGCTCGAACTGATCAGGGCAAGCAAAAAGAAGCCGTCCAAGAAAGCCCTGGAAAGTTGGTGGAATCAAATTGAACAATGGCGGGCGGTCAACTGTTTGGACTATGATCGCGACAGCCGGTTAATCAAGCCGCAATATGTGATCGAGCAGTTATACGAAGTCACTAAAGGCGATGCGTATATCACTTCGGATGTCGGTCAGCATCAAATGTGGGCGGCTCAGTATTACCCGTTCGACAAACCGCGTCGGTGGATTAACTCGGGCGGCTTGGGCACGATGGGCTTTGGATTGCCTGCGGCTATCGGCGTTAAATTGGCGTTTCCCGACTCGGATGTCGCCTGCGTTACCGGCGATGCCAGCATTCAGATGTGCATTCAGGAATTATCGACCGCTTTGCAATACAAGACGCCGATAAAAATTATCAACTTGAATAACAGCTACATGGGTATGGTTCGGCAATGGCAGGAGTTTTCCTACGAAAGCCGTTATTCGCATTCGTACATGGATACCATACCTGAATTCGTCAAACTGGCAGAGGCCTACGGACATGTCGGCATGCGTATCGATAAGCCCGAGGAAGTCAGACCGGCGCTGGAAGAAGCCTTTGCGATGAAAGACCGCACGGTATTTTTGGACATACTGACCGACCGCACCGAAAATGTTTATCCGATGATAGAATCCGGCAAAGGCCATCATGACATGACCTTAAGGGTCGCGACAGGGACATCGACCGATAGGGAATTGGCGTAATGAGGCATATTATTTCTATCCTGATTGAAAATGAATCCGGCGCCTTATCGCGGGTTGCGGGTCTGTTTTCTGCGCGTGGCTACAATATCGAGTCCTTGACCGTAGCGCCTACCGAAGATCCCAGTTTGTCGCGTATGACTTTGGTTACCCGGGGCAGCGAGGACATTATCGAACAAATTACCAAACAGCTGAATAAGCTGATAGATGTGGTTAAATTGATCGACTTGGCAGATTCCGCCCATATTGAGCGGGAGCTGATGATGGTCAAGATCAAAACCTCCGATCAAAGCCGCGAAGAAATTAGAAGTATGGCGGCTATATTTCGCGGCAAGATTATCGATGTGACGCCGGCCACTTATGTTGTGGAAATGACCGGCCCATCCGGCAAGCTGGATGCGTTTATCGCCGCTATCGATGGCGACACCATTATTGAAGTTGTCCGTTCCGGGCCGACCGGCATTTCAAGAGGCGAACAAGGACTGCATTTGTAGACTTAAAAGCCTTTCGCCTGACTCATTTTAAACACCCAAAAATAGGAAAAACCATGCAAGTTTATTACGACAAAGATGCCGACCTTTCAATCATCAAAGCTAAAAAAGTAGCGATTATCGGTTACGGTTCGCAAGGTCATGCCCATGCCCTTAATCTAAAAGAATCCGGCGTTTCAGTAGTCGTGGGCTTACGCGCAGGCTCTCCATCTGTAGCTAAGGCTGAAGCACATGGATTAACCGTACAAGACGTTCCACAAGCGGTTGCAGGCGCGGACATAGTCATGATTTTGACGCCTGATGAATTCCAATCAAAATTATATAAAGACGAAATTGAACCGAACATCAAACAAGGTGCGGTATTAGCATTTGCCCACGGTTTTGCGATTTTATTCAACCAAGTTGTGCCACGCGCCGATTTGGACGTGATTATGATTGCGCCCAAAGCGCCAGGCCATACGGTGCGTTCCGAATTCGTACGCGGCGGCGGCGTTCCTGACTTGATCGCTATTCATCAAGATGCTTCAGGCACAGCGAAAGCGATTTGTTTATCCTATGCCTCTGCTATCGGCGGCGGCCGCTCAGGCATCATCGAAACAACTTTTCGCGACGAATGCGAAACCGATTTATTCGGCGAACAAGCGGTATTATGCGGCGGTGCAGTTGAACTCGTAAAAATGGGTTTTGAAACCTTGGTTGAAGCGGGTTATGAGCCTGAAATGGCCTACTTTGAATGCTTGCAC
>JAYTLW010000182.1:0-4152 GCA_043729025.1 Methylobacter sp. | reverse complement strand
CGCGAATGTCGCGGCTGAAGCCGCTCCCACATTGATATTTTGTTGAGTTTGCGCCAGCCACTCTTCGGCCTGTTCCACCGACAAATCCAGTATGTTTTCTGGATGCAAAGCCGCCTGCTCCAGGCCAAGCTTGGTTAAAATACTTGCCCACAACTGCCGAATAACGTTGCTATCGCTTGCAAGCAATTGCTGACGAACGGGCTCAGGCACATCGGCCTGCACCGCATCCAATGCCGCCAATTCCTCTATCTGCCAGTTCAGTTGGCTGACGCTAACCGGCTGCAAGTCAAACAACAGCGCAATGTGGTAAATATCCTGGCGAGAGATAGGCTTATCTGTTAACGCACAAACGATTTGTTCCCCCAGCAAGTTTGGGTATTGTGCCAACGCGGCGGATATATCATTGTCGTCAATGCGTCCCTGCCGGTAAAAATCCCGGTTTTGCGCTTCAGGTAAATAACAGCAAATACCGGTCAGGGCTTCAAATTCAGCCAGGGCCTCATCAAACGGCAGATGCTGAAAGCCATGCAGGGTATTGTGATGCACGAAATCAAGGATCGGTGCCTGCCCAGGCAGAACGTGATCCAGGTGGTTTAGCGCAGCGGTAATTTGCGCACGTAATTTTAAAGGAGACTCTTGCATCGTTAATCCTACAGAATCCGCTGACTGATTATACTGTTCACCTGGCTGATTGTTGCGGCGGACAAATCAAGCAGCGGCGCAGGCAATAGACCGAGCAATACAATACCTCCAACCAATATTCCGGCAGCCAATAATTCCGGCGCGCTCATATCTTCAAGCTGTTGAAAATCCCCCCTCGCCCCCCTTTTCCAAAGGGGGGGATTAAACGCTAGACCTTCACTTTGAAGATGAGAGTCTTTCTCACCCCTTTGAAAAAGGGGGGCCGGGGGGGATTTAGGCCCGGTAAATAGCAGACTGATCGTGCGGATTGCATAAGCAGCTCCAATCAAGATACTCACGCTGAAAAACACCATCAAGCCCAAAGCTAAGCCGACGCTGGTCATTGAACTAAAGCCGCCGATCAGCGTATGCAGTTCGGCGATAAAGCCTACCGAACCCGGCAGCCCCATCGCCGCCAACAGGGTTAAGGTTATGAACAACGCAAAGCGCGGCATCACCTGAATCAACGAGCTGTAATCCAGAATGTTGCGGGTATGGCTGCGCTCGTAGAGCAGGCCGACCAGCAAAAATAATGCCCCGGCAATCAAGCCGTGCGCAGTCATTTGCAAGACCGCGCCGGTCATGCCCGTTGCATTCAAGGTCGCAATGCCTAGCAACACAATGCCCATGTGGCTGATGGAAGAATAGGCGACCATGGCTTTAAGATCGCTTTGCCGCCAAGCCAGCAGGCCGCCATAAAGCATACCGAACAGACCCAGAAAAATCAGGTAGGGCTGCATGAGTTTTGCCGCCTCAGGTAGCATCACCACCGCACGGATCAGACCATAGGCGCCCATTTTCAGCAAGATGCCGGACAATAAAATACTCACCGGACTAGGCGCTTCGACATGCGCCAGCGGCAGCCAGCCGTGCAGCGGGAAAACCGGCATTTTAACGCCGAAACCGATCACAAAACCCAGCAGCACTAAAACCTGCTCGAATCGGGGCATGTCTTGCGCCGCCTGATGCATGGAGGACATTAACGAGCCGCCGTGTTCAAGATCGTACTGACTGATCGCCAGCAGGCTGAGCAGCATAAAAACCGAGCCGCCCATCGTGTACAGCACAAAATTAAGGCTGGCTGCGTGTCGCCGCGCGCCGCCCCAGCGGCCGATCAGAAAGAACAGCGGGATTAAGGTCACTTCCCAGAAGATATAAAACAGCGCCCAATCCTGAGCCAGAAACACCCCCAACATGCCGAATTCCAGCAACAGCATGCAAATATGGTAACCCTTGACGCCGTTGGATACGGTGAACGAGGCCAGCAAGGCTATCGAGGTCAGCAAGGTCGCCAATACCAGCATCGGCATCGACAAACCGTCTACGCCTAACGCATAAGCGCTGCCTAATTTAGGGTTAAGCGGAAAATATTCATTAAACTGCAAGTCCGCATCCTGCGCGTTATAAAGGCTCAGCAGCCAGCAAACCAATAACAAGGCGATCGCGGCAAACAGATGCGCGATGCAACGGATCAGCCGTGTGTTCCGCCCAGGCGATAAAGCCAGCAGCAACACGCCGACAGCCGGCGTCCAGAGCAGTATGCTGAGTATCCCCATGGTTTGAGTGTTCCTTCTTCTTGGTTGTCTGGTGGTTCAAGGGTTAGCAATTGTACGTTATGGTCGAGGCGGAGCAAGCATTAACCGCCAAGCGTCAAAACGTTTCGACGGGCGAGTTTAACATTGCAAGCTTTCAGTAGCCTTTCAAAAAAGTCCCGTAGGTCGGGTTAGCCGTAGCGTAACCCGACATTTGCCGCGCGAATGTGTTGGGTTACGGCGCAAAAAACACTTCTCGGCAATCGCTCCATGCGTTGCTCTACCTCCTCCATCCGTGGAGTCGTACCTTCTGCATAATCCACAGGGATGTGGTGAATGCAGATATTGCAGGAGCAAATATCTGTCCATGCAGTCGTAACCCAACCTGCTTTCACAATGCCTTAAAAATCAGATCAATTCGGGCGCCGCCTGCCGCATTGGCGCGGCTCAACTCAAGCCGCGCCTTATGCAGATCGGCAATTTCCTTGACGATTGCCAGTCCCAAGCCGCATCCATCGCCCTGACTTCCGGGAATGCGGTAAAAGCGCTCGAAAACCTTGTTCATTTCAAGTTCGGGTATGCCTGTCCCGTCATCTTCAACGCTCAGACAAGGCGATGGATGACGCTCGACTTTAACCAAAATATTGCCTTGTTCATGGCCGTAACAAATGGCGTTATCCAGCAAATTAGCCAACAACTCCCGCAACAAAACCTCATCGCCCTGCACGTACAGCGACGGATTTAAGCCTTCAAAACTGAGTTCCATGTGCCGCTGCAATGCTTTAGGTACCCAGTCCATACAGGTTTCTTTAGCCAGTTTGCATAAATCGACTTGCTTTAATTCATATTCGCCGTCAATGGGTTCCGACCGGGCTAAAATCAATAATTGTTTGGTCAGATGCGACATGCGGTCGGCGCAACCTTGAATATGCATCAGTGCCGGTTTCATGGCCGGCAAATCCTGTTCACGCTGTGCGCGTTCAACTTGCAGTTTCAGGCCCGCCAGAGGGGTGCGCAATTGATGCGCGGCATTGGCAATAAAACGTTGCTGGCTAGCGATGGCTAATGACAGGCGTTCCAGTAAATCATTAATGGTATTGGTCAGCGCACGCACTTCCAAAAAAACATGCTGTTCAGGAATGGGCCGCAAATCGCGCGATGAACGCTGGGCAATCTCATCGGCCAATACATGCAACGGTTGCAAGCCGCGCTTTACGCCCACGACCAGATAAATACCTGCGAGCAACACCAGCACCATTTGCGGCACCAAGTCGGCCAGTAAAATATCCATCATCATGTTGCGCCGTTTATTCAAGGTTTCCGCAACATGAACAAAAATCGTTTCCGAGGAATTTTCAGAAGCAATCAACATGGATACCACTCTGACCGGTTCGCCATACATCTCGTCGTCAAAATAGACCGGGCGCGTCCAATCGGTTTCCGAACCGAACGGTTCGGGTACGAATTTATCGCCCGCTATCATGTTTTTTTCTGCCGAAATGATTTTAAAGTAGGTTTTGTCCGATTCATCCCATTTGAAAATCTCCAGGGCGGCCGGTGGCAATTCCACGAGCACCTCGCCTTCGCGCACCTTGATTTCCTGAGTTAATGACCGTGCCGAATCAAGCAGCCAACGGTCGTAAGCCATGTCGACATGATGCAGGGTGACAAAATAAGACAGTACAGACTCGATGCTGATAAAAAAAATCAGCGGGATTGCCAGTCGTAACAGTATTGCGGTTTTGAGGCTGCGTTGTTTATTCAGCATCGGATCGCTCCAGTAAATAACCGAGTCCGCGCACTGTTCTGATGATCGCACCGAAAGGCTCGATACGTTTGCGCAACCTGTGGATATAAATTTCCACGGCATTATCGGTCAGCGCATCGCCGTCTACGGCTAGGCGTTGCGCAATGCGATCTTTGCTGACGACTTTCCCGG
>JAYTLW010000181.1:0-7795 GCA_043729025.1 Methylobacter sp. | reverse complement strand
CTTATTGGAAGTACTGGATCCCGAGCAGAATTCAAGCTTCCGCGATAATTATCTGGCGGTAGCATTCGACCTGAGTCATGTCATGTTTATCGGAACGGCCAACGTACTGGACAACATTCCGGGGCCTTTACGCGACCGGATGGAAGTGATCGAATTAAGCGGTTACACCTCTGATGAGAAGCTCCAGATTGCCAAACGCTATCTGATACAAAGGCAACTGGAAAGTAACGGCTTAACGCCTGAGCAATGCACCATTACCGAAAACGCTTTATTAACCCTTATCCAGGACTATACCCGTGAAGCCGGTTGCAGGAATCTGGAGCGTGAAATAGGCTCAGTGTTTCGTCATGTCGCGATGCGCATTGCTGAGGGTATTGTCGTTAATGAGCGGATCGACACAGAACATATTCCGGGCATTCTGGGGCCGAAAAAGTTTGACAGCGACGTCGCCATGCGCACCAGCGTTCCGGGTGTTGCAACTGGACTTGCCTGGACACCGGTCGGGGGTGACATTCTGTTTATTGAAGCCGCCCGTGTACCCGGTAACGGCAAGCTGATCCTTACCGGTCAGTTGGGCGAGGTCATGAAAGAAAGCGCCCAGGCCGCGTTGAGTCTGGTGAAATCGCGCGCCCATGCGCTGGGTTTAGAACCGGAAATATTCGAAAAAAGCGACATCCATGTCCACGTCCCCGCTGGCGCCATCCCCAAAGACGGCCCAAGCGCGGGCGTTGCCATGTTTACCGCACTTTATTCCGCCTTTTCCGAGAAAATTGTGAAAAACGATGTCGCCATGACCGGAGAAATCAGCCTGCGCGGGCTGGTCTTGCCGGTCGGGGGCATTAAAGAGAAAGTCATTGCTGCGGCCAGAGCAGGAATAAAAACAGTTATGCTTCCCGCCCGCAACCAAAGAGATTTTGAAGAAATACCGGAAGCGGTGAGAAATCAACTCCAGTTTATCTGGCTGGATAAGGTAGATGACGCGTTAAAAAATGCCATGGAACAGGTGCCCAGAAACATAAGCCATCCGTAGCGATGGCGGTAGGCATTATCGACCCCAATCATTTTACATTTCAACAACATCGAAGGGCGTTTTAGGTGCCGAATTCTTCCAGGATAGGTGCGTGGTCGGAAGGCCGATCCAGTGCTTTCGGCAATACCCCAGATCCTGAAGCGCTCCCCGCTCCCGGCGTGCGAATGGCTAGTGCCGGATATTTTTCGTATCTTTCGTGATTTTCGTGGGCAACGCTGCTATTTTTCCAAACCGATAAAGTCCCAGACTTTGTGCGAAAAGGTCGAATCTTTATGTTCGGGTACCGGCGGGCCATTCGGATAATTGAGTTCGTAGACGCGGTTGGTGTCTTTGGCTAGATCGGTCAGTTCAAGTTTAGTGTAGGCATCCTGCATGATTTGCAAGGCGTAGGGAACGGCCGGGGTACGCTGGTATTTGTCAACGACGGTGGACGCCCGGTTGATAGCGGCAACATAGGCCTTGCGTTTCATGTAAAAGCGGGCGACGTGGACTTCATGCATGGCCAGATTGTCGTTAAGTGCAATCATGCGTTGCTGGGCATCCGCTACATATTTGCTGGTGGGGAATCTGCGGATCAGTTCGGCAAAATTGTCGTAAGCGTCACGCGCATTCCCAGGGTCGCGTTGCGAAGTATCGGTGGGCAGGAAGCGATCGATAAAACCTATGCCGCGATTGTAATTAACCAGACCTTTTAAATAATAGGCATAATCAACGCTGGAGCTGCGCGGATTGATTTTGATAAAGCGGTCTGCGGCGGCGATTGCGGCTTCAGGATCAGCGTTCTTGTAATAAGCGTAAGCAATGTCCAGCTGTGTTTGAGCCGATTCATCGCCGAATGGATAGCGGGATTCAAGTGCTTCGTAGAGTTTGATAGCCTTGTCATAATTGCCGCTATCCAGCGCCGTTTTGGCCTGGACTCGAAACTTTTCGGCATTCCAGTCGGCATATTCGTCTTCGGTGTCTGAGCTTTCGCCGGAGGCTAGGCTTTTAAGCGTCTCACAGCCTTGAACAGACAGGCCTAAACAACAGATAAATAAAAATTTAATTAAAATTAATCGCATAGTGCTAACGACACGCTGTAACATAAGGGGTTTTTCTCGCCGGATATAAAGCGATACTTGAGATGGCTTGAGTATCTTTCGAGTATAACTTAACAATGGATTAATCAGAAGAACTTGTTATGACAAGATTGACGGAAGAAGTGCCATTCGAAATGGCCGGCATGCGCCTGGATCAGGTGCTTGCGGAACTGTTTACGGATTATTCGCGCAGCAAGCTGCAAACCTGGGTTAAATCCGGGCGGGTGCAGGTTAACGGCTTGACGCTCAAGCCAAAAGACAAGCTGGTCGGCGGTGAAACGATTGCGCTGGATGCCGAGGCGGAAATAGTCGTAATCGCCGAGCCGGAGCCGATTCCGCTGGACATTATTTTTGAAGATGAAAGCCTGTTAATTGTTAACAAACCGGCGGGGCTGGTGGTGCATCCGGCGGTAGGAAACTGGAACGGCACGCTGTTAAACGCGTTGTTAAATCATGATAATCATCTGGAAACCTTGCCCAGAGCGGGCATCGTACACAGGATCGATAAGGAAACCAGCGGGCTGCTGATGATCGCAAAAACCTTGCAAGCTCATAACAGCCTGACGCAGCAACTACAGGACAGGAACATTACCCGCGAATATCAAGCGATTACCCGAGGCCGTATGACCGCAGGGGGCACGGTCGACGAACCGATCGGCAGGCATCCTACCGACCGTAAGCGCTTCGCGGTCAGGGAGAACGGTAAGCTTGCGGTGACGCATTATCGGGTCGGCCAGCGTTTTACCCGTCATACCTTGGTTCAGGTGAAGCTGGAAACCGGCCGCACCCATCAGATCAGGGTGCACATGGCGCATATTCGTTTTCCTTTGCTCGGCGATCAGGTTTATGGCGGACGTTTTCAAATGCCGCCCGATTGCAGCGAGCGACTGGAAAAAGAGTTGCGCAGTTTCAAGCGTCAGGCCTTGCATGCGGCAAAATTGGGTTTGCAGCATCCGATGACCGATGAATATTGTGAGTGGGAGCAGCCCATGCCCGAGGATATGACCCGTTTGCTGGAAGCATTGGCTGAAAATGAGCGGGATTAAACTCTGGCTGATCCCGGACTGGCCTGCACCGGCCAATATTCACGCGGCGACAATATTGCGCACCGGCGGCGTCAGTTGTGGCACTTACGCCAGTCTTAACCTGGCCACGCATGTGGGCGATATTGCCGATTCGGTTAAACAAAACCGGCAGCTTATTAAAGCATCGTTGGCTTTGCCCAGCGAGCCGGTTTGGTTGGAGCAGGTACACGGTAATCGAGCAATACAGGCGACAAATCCCCCTCGATCTCCCTTTTACAAAGAGGGCGACTGGTCAGATCCATTTCTGATTCCCCCTTTGCAAAAGGGGGGCAGGGAAGATTTGGATTTGCAACAAGCTGATGCCAGCTATACGACTGAGCGGGGGGTTGTGTGTGCGGTGCTGACGGCGGATTGTTTGCCGATCCTGGTGTGTACGACTGACGGAAGCCAAGTGGCCGCTATTCATGTCGGCTGGCGGGGTTTGTTGGCAGGTGTGATCGGCAATACCATTACTGCAATGCTAATCCCCCCCACCCCCCCTTTTGCAAAGGGGGGGGCTGAGATAGTGCTGCCTGTCCTCCCCCTTTATAAAAGGGGGATTGAGGGGGATTTTCTGGTTTGGCTGGGGCCGGCAATCGGGCCTGACTGCTTTGAGGTAGGCGCTGAAGTGAGGGATGCTTTTCTTGAAAAAACGGCTGAATTCATAACAGCTTTTAAACAGCAAGAAAGCGGCAAGTGGCTGGTGGATATTTACCAGCTGGCCCGGATTGATCTGGCTATGCTGGGCATAGATAAGGTTTACGGCGGCGGTTTTTGCACCGTCACCGACCATCAACGGTTTTATTCGTACCGTCGGGATAAACAAACAGGGCGTATGGCTACGCTGATTTGGAGAGCATAAAGTAGTGAGTTTACTGATATTAATTATCATCTTTACGGCAGTTGGCGGCGTGTTAAGCGTAATGGCGGCGGCGGTTTTTCTATTGCTGCCGGATCAACGCAGGAATGCAGTGTTGCCGCATGGCATCAGTTTTGCGATAGGCGCATTATTGGCCGTCGCGTTTTGGGGATTGATTCCCGAAGCCTTTGCAAAAATTAAACCTGAGCAGTTTCAAGCCTTATCCGGGACTATTTTAGCGGGCGTACTCGGTTTTTTTGTGCTGGAAAAATTGCTGATCTGGCGGCATTGCCATTCCGGAAGTTGCGAGGCGCACGGTGAAGAAGACAACCATGATCACAGCCATGACCACAGTCATAGCACAGCCAAGTCGGCCGGTGCGTTGATTATTTTGGGTGATGGTATCCACAACTTTGTCGACGGCGTTTTAATCGCGGCAGCGTTTTTGACCGATGTGCAATTGGGCATCGTCACCAGTCTGGCGGTTGCGGCGCACGAAATTCCTCAGGAAGTCGGCGATTTTGCGATCTTGCTGCACAGCGGTTATTCCAAAAGCAAGGCGCTTTTTTACAATATGCTCGCCAGTTTAACCACGGTGTTGGGCGGGGTGTTGGCGTATTTCGGCTTGGAAGATTTGCATGACAGCCTACCGTATTTTTTGGCGCTGGCGGCCTCAAGTTTTATCTATATCGCAGTAGCCGATCTGATACCGTCATTGCACAAAAAGACCGACATGAAGACGTCCTTGCAGCAGATCGCCCTGATTGCTATGGGCGTGTTGTTGATTTGTTCATTGCACGGCATTGCGCATAATATGGAGGTGTAAGACGAAAAGCGATAGGCTCACGCCGGTTCGCTTTCTTCATACAGGGTTTCCGGCGCGATGTCGGCTCCATTAGGCCAGGATATTGACCAGCCGTCGACAAAGAAGCGCTGAAAATAGCCCAGGTCTTTGAGAGGCTCAAACAGCTCGCCTCTCAGCCATTTTGCACAATCCGCAATTTTTTCTTCACCATTGTCAAAAATGATTTTTATTTTGTAATCGGCCAAATATGTTGCCTGTACAACCACGGGCATATAATCCATCGTTTCCACCTTTCTCTAATTTAACGGTGCTATTCTGTCGATCTGTTCGCCTTGAACAGCTTTGTTCCAGTTGGCTTGCAATTCCTCATGATGGAGTAGCGCCTATTCCTGGATAAGTTTTTTGGCGGTGTTCGATTTCATGTTGCCCTTCAGCATGTTTCCGTCAAAGTCGAACAAACCCCTTTGCCCCTGATATTCAGCATGGAAATGTGGCGGATTATGCTCGTTGTGAAACATCCTGATTATAATACCAAAGAACATCGACACATAAGGCATTTGCGGTTCCTGCATTCTGGAGTGAGCGGCTAGCATTTCACAACGCTGATGTCAGTCTTGCGTAGTCGTGGCGGATTGCTGGCGCGAATCCCCTTACAGCTTTATTTTTGTCAAGTACTGCGTGGATTTACTTAGGGTTTATATTTTTATCGCCATTGCAATAATAATAGTCAGCAACTGAGCTGTTTATATCTCCGCCTCCCGCAGACCATGCGCCAGCAGACCACCTCTTTTGATTTTCTGATTGTGTTATTACTACTGTATTGGCTCCATAGGTTGTTGCTTTTTGTTTATACCAGTTGAAGCATTCAGCACCGCGATTCGCACAAGCTTCTTGCATTTTATAGATGCAACCTGATGCCGGCATTTGGTTTTCAATTCTTACATATTGCCAGTTAGGATATTTTAAGTTGGCACATCCAAAAAGCTGCATACATGCTGCTGCAATAATAATTTTATTTTTCATATCGTTTTTCTCCAATGTTATAAAGTGCGTCGGGCAACTTCTTTTCGTTGCCCGACATTTTGACTTGGAGCATAGGAATGTCGGGCATAAACATCATACCCGATCGAGCTTTTTGCCTTTCACCTTGTGCCTTTCGTCTGCTTTTAAGTCACCACATCCGGCCCAGCCCTGCCCGTGCGTTTTTTGACTTCACAAAACTGTTCGGCAAGGCCGATCAACTCCGCCAAAGCCACTTGGGCATCCTGGTCATGCTTTGATGAATCGGGTTCAAAACGCTCCAGGTAGATTCTCAAGGTTGCGCCGACTGTTCCGGTTCCCGATAAACGAAAAATAATGCGGGAGCCGTTGTCAAAGCCGATGCGTATGCCCTGATTGCTGCTGATGCTGCCGTCTACCGAGTCCTCATAACTGAATTCATCGGCATATTTAACCGTATAGTCGCCAAATATTTGTCCCGGCAATGAGGGTAACTGGGATCTTAAGTGCTCGACAATGCCGTTGGCTATATCCATTTCTACGGCTTCATAGTCGTGCCTGCAATAAATATCACGGCCGAATTTTTGCCAGTGCTCATGTACAATGTCGGCGACAGGCTGGCGTTTGATGGCGATCAAGTTCAGCCAGAACAGCACTGCCCATAAGCCGTCTTTTTCGCGTACATGATTCGAGCTGGTGCCGAAACTTTCTTCGCCGCACAGGGTGATTTTTCCTGCATCCAAAAGATTGCCGAAAAATTTCCAGCCGGTCGGGGTTTCATAGCAGGGAATGTTGTAACGGGCGGCGACGCGATCTACTGCCTGACTGGTGGGCATGGATCTGGCCACGCCGCGCAAGCCTTGGGCATAGGCCGGAATTAAATGCGCGTTGGCAGCCATGATCGCAAGGCTATCGCTGGGTGTTACGAAAATATTGTCGCCGCAAATCATGTTGCGGTCGCCGTCGCCGTCGGATGCCGCTCCGAAAACAGGCGCCTCCGGGCCGAACATGGCTACGGCAAGTTCTTTGGCGTGCGCCAGATTGGGATCAGGGTGATGCCCCCCAAAATCTTCCAGCGGTTCGGCATTGATGACAGAATCCGGTGTTGCGCCCAGCATGTTCACCAATATTCTTTTGGCATAAGGGCCGGTAATGGCATGCATGGCATCAAACAACAGTGTGATATAGCCGGAGCCGATGCTTTGTTTGAGTAAATTGAAGTCGAAAATAGACTGCATCAGTTCGGCATAATCGGTTACCGGGTCGATGATGGTGATGGTAAGGCCGTTTATTTGCTGAGTGCCGATGCGATCCAGATCAATATCGTCGATATGCGCTGTTTTATAGCTGTCGATAGTAAGACTGCGCTGATAAAACGCGTTGGTGTCTGTTTCCGTGGCCGGGCCGCCATTGCCGGCATTGTATTTAATGCCGAAATCTTCGTCAGGGCCGCCGGGATTGTGGCTGGCGGACAGGATCAGGCCCCCGAATGCGTTATATTTTCTGATGATATGTGATGCCGCCGGGGTAGACAGTAGCCCGCCTTGACCTATAATGAGCTTACCGAATCCGTTGGCGGCTGCCATTTTGATGATGATTTGCAGGGCGGGTCTGTTAAAGTATCGCCCGTCGCCGCCCAGCACCAGCGTTTTCCCGGTATAGTCATGTAACGAGTCGAAAATTGATTGAACAAAATTTTCCAGGTAACCGGATTGCTGAAATACTTTAACTTTTTTTCTGAGTCCGGAAGTCCCCGGATTTTGGTCGCTGTATGGATGTGTTGTGGTGGTTTCAATATGCATGCTGAGCTCCTCCTCTTCAATTAACTGGTGGACTAAAATACACCAAAATTTTTATCTTGTTTAAATCATTTATGTTACGAATCTATTTGTTGCTGTTTTGCAGTTCTTTTTCTTTTACAGTAATTGCGGAGAATGATGTCTGGCTTTTAGTGGACAC
>JAYTLW010000180.1:0-24681 GCA_043729025.1 Methylobacter sp. | reverse complement strand
GGCGAATTCATTCGCCCAGGGCGAATGAATTCGCCCCACAACGCTTTACCTCCTGCATTCATGCAGTCGATCGAACTCTAACTTAAGAGCATAACTATGGAAGTCAAAGCGCGTTTTATCGGCGGTTTTTTTTTACTACTGCTGGGTAGCTGGGTTTTACACAGCTTTCTGGCGTTACTGGCTTGGGCAGTGGTGCTGGCCATTACCACATGGCCAGTTTATCAACGCCTGCTCGCTTGCAACGAAGTGCACGGCAAAGTCACTTGGGGCGCTTTACTGCTGACCTTGCTGATCGGCGCGGTTATCCTGGTGCCCTTGGGATATGGTTTGAGCCGATTGCTTGATGAGATGCAATCGCTCGGACAGATCCTGACCGAGGCGCAACAGGTCGGCATCCCGCCGCCGCTTTGGCTGGAAACCATACCTATGATAGGTCATTGGGCAAAAGACAGCTGGATTAACGCCTTGGGCAATCCGGTCGTAGCCAATGAATCCTTGCACTGGCTGGGTACCGGGGCCGCCATCACCTATACCAAGGATTTTGCCAGCCAGCTGTTGCATCGTTTCTTCGGTTTTTTACTGACCTTGTTGGTGCTGTTTTTTGTTTATCAACACGGTACGGGGCTGAGCCAATATGTGCTGGCAAGCAACCGAAAACTGTTTGGTGAAGCCGGCGTCCGTTACGCTATTCATGCCACAGCAGCGGTGCGCGCCACGGTCAACGGCTTGGTGCTGGTCGGTCTGGGCGAAGGCTTGCTGCTGGGCGTCGGCTATGCGTTTGCCGGATTAAGCCATCCGGCCCTGCTCGGCGCATTGACCGGTGTTTTTGCGATGATTCCGTTTGCGGCCAAACTGATCTTCGGCGGCTGTGCGCTGGTGCTGATCGCCGAAGGCCACATGGCGGAGGGCAGTTCGTTATTTGTATTCGGCGTGGTGGTTATCCTGCTGGCTGACAATTATATACGGCCCCGATTAATCGGGGGCGCGGTCAAACTGCCTTTCATCTGGACGCTGCTTGGCATATTCGGCGGACTGGAAAACTTCGGTTTATTGGGCCTGTTTTTGGGGCCTACCTTAATGGCGGTACTGATGTCGATCTGGCGCGACTGGATTGCCGATATGGATAAATATGCGGCAACTGAGGCCGAGCCTTTACCTACCCCCACACCAACCGAATTCGACGACGGACAATGATTAACAAGACCGCCTTTTATTTATTTTTTATACTCGCTTGCAGCTTTATCACCAGGGATGGTGTGTATGCCGCAAGCCTGTCAGGAACAGGCGCGGCGAACGATGTCGCGCTGTCGGCGGTCGAGCCGGTTTCATACACTAAGGATGTTAAGCCGATCCTGGATTCCCGCTGCGTGGCTTGCCATTCTTGTTACGATTCCCCGTGCCAGCTTAAGTTAAACTCGTTCGAAGGCTTAGAAAGAGGCGCCAGCAAGAATCCTGTCTATGATCATCAACGCATTAACGCGGTGGAACCCAGCCGATTGTTCATCGATGAAACCAGCACGGCGGGCTGGAGAAAAAAAGGCTTTTTTCCGGTGCTCAATGAACAGGCGCAATCGCCTGAGAACAATATCGACAACTCGATGATCGCAAAGTTACTCGACTTAAAGCGCGATCATCCTTTGCCTGATCAAGGCAAATTACCGGATTACATAGAACTGGCTCTGGAACGCTCCTTACAGTGCCCGACTCCTGACGAATTTACCGAGCATAAAAAAGATCATCCGCTGTGGGGCATGCCTTACGGATTGCCACAGCTTTCCCAGACCGAGGAAGCCACGCTGTTAAATTGGCTAAAACAGGGCGGTCAAAGTGACACCGTAGAACCGGCATTATCGCCGCAAGCAGTCTCTGCAATTGAAAAATGGGAGCGGTTTTTTAACGCCGAGCCGCTAAAGGCGCGCCTCGCCGCCCGTTACCTGTACGAGCATTTGTATATCGGCGACCTGCATTTTAAAGATCACCCCAATCATGAATTTTATAAACTGATCCGATCGGCAACGCCCTCCGGTCAGCCGTTGGCTGAACTTAAAAGCGTGCGCCCTTTCGATAGTCCCGGCGTGGACAAATTTTATTACCGGCTGCGCCCTGTTATTTCGACCATCATCGATAAGGATCATTTTGTTTATGAATTAAGCGACACCAAGATCCAGCGTTTTGAGGAACTGTTTTTAAAACCCCAATACAACGTCACGCAGTTGCCGGGCTATGAGCTGCAAGCTGCCGCCAACCCGTTTAAAACCTTTAGCCAGCTACCAGCGGCATCCCGCTACCAATTCCTGCTGGATGATGCGCAGTATTTTTTTTCAGGTTTCATTAAAGGCCCGGTATGTCGCGGCCAGGCCTCGCTAAACGTTATCCGGGATCAGTTCTGGGTCGCCTTTTTAAAGCCTCAGCCGGATGTTAATTCACAATACACGCAATTTCTGGCTGACAATAATCAATACCTGCAAATGCCCGCGTCCGACGGCGAAGCTATCGGCTTTCTCGAATGGCGGGAATACAATCACTTACAACGACATTATCTACACCAAAAAGAAGTCTACAATAATAATTTGCAACCCCAGCAAGCGGTTGATTTGAACCTTATCTGGAATGGCGACGGCCATAACGAGAACGCCTTGTTATCGGTATTTCGCCATTTCGACAGCGCCACCGTTGTGCAGGGACTGCAAGGCAAGACGCCGTTAACCGCCTGGGTCGTAGACTATCCCTTGTTCGAAAGAATACATTATTTGCTCGCCGCCGGTTTCAACGTTTCCGGTAGCGTAGGGCACCAAATCACCACGCGTCTGTATATGGACTTTTTACGTATGGAGGCTGAAAATAATTTTCTTAAATTTATCCCGATAAACCAGCGTAAAGCCATGCACGACAGCTGGTATGAGGGCATCGATTTGAAGATTTTCGGCTTTTTTGAAACACCTAGCTTTAGCACCGACACGGAGCCTGCAATCCGCTATCAAAGCTCCGATTATAAACAGGAATTTTTTCAGAGCTTAATGCAACGCTTAGGGACTGCCGCCGGAAAACCCGATTTGATCAACCGCGATTTTATTGTGGGAGAGACTTTAGTCTCGACAAGCGCGGCTAAAGCCGCTCCCACAAAACCGCTTCCACAACACCAAATTGACGCACTGGTGCGTAAACTGGCCGATTTAAAAGGCAAAGAAATTGCTGCCTTGCCGGAACTATCATTTCTGCGTATAAAAACCAAAAATCCCGAACAAGACCTTGTCTACACCTTGATCCGCAACCAAAAATTATTGAATGTATCGTTTATTTTTGGTGAAAATCTAAGACGCGAGCCTGAAAAAGATACGCTTACCGTAGTTCCTGGATTTCTTGGCAGCTACCCCAATATGTTTTTCGGTGTGCCGCAGCAGCAATTATCTGCATTTATAGAACAACTCAAACACAGCCAAAACGACCCCGACTCCGACTTGTTTTACAGCCTTTACGGCATCCGCCGCACCAATCCCGAGATATGGCGGTATTACGACTTTTTTAATCAAAAATACCACGATCTGCAACCTGGAAATTCCGGACTCTTTGATATGAACAGGTACGAAAATTTATAGTCGGCGCCATAAAAAAATCCATAGTAGGCTATAGTTACGGTTAGTGTCTGGGGTGTATCTAGGAATATCCCATTGCACTGTGAATTCAAGCCTGTTGCCCGGCATTTGCGTACTAGCGGATTGCCTAACTCACCTTCCCGGTGTTAAACTCAAAATTGCTTATTCCGCCGTGAATAAGTGACGATTAATTTCAACTATTCAGCTGGCTGGCTTTTAGTAGCCTTAGACAAATCAGCAGAGGAAACGCTACATGAACTTATACGATTTTCGACGTAACCCGCGCCGGTCATCAATGACCCGGCGCATGGCTGACAGACGCACTGTTCCCTATGCATTCGGCACTCCGGAATGGATAGAAAATGTAAAAAAACATTATCTGGCTTGGCCGGCATCGAATCGTCGTGACATGAGCAGACGTACTGATGAAAGGCGCGCTCCTGATCGTCGGCAACAACAGCTTTCTGAACAACTCCGTTCCAAGAAGAAGTTTTCCCCGATTTTGCTTACGCAAGAAGAAAGAAAGTTGATTGAAGACTTATATTTAAGTGACCTGGACTAGTAGTCCGCCAAAGATAAAATGACGAACAAGATGTAGGTGCGAATTTATCCGCACCTACGCCATCACGCTACCCGTCAAAACTTCATTGGCGTACTACTAGCTTACTTTTGCGGGCAGGCAAAAATCCATCAATCTTTATCTTTTCGATAACAGAATCCATACCTATCCTCAAATTTCTTGGGCGGGCGGTAGTGCCCGCCACTCTTCATAGTAGAGGACTTAGCACTGCTGCCAGGGCGTTAATCATTAATGCTCGACCCAAACTAAAGCTCCTCTTGCAGCCCGGGTACGCCTATGCGTTGGATGCGCATGGCATTGTCGCCTTCCTCATAAACCAGCAGTTTTCCTATTTTCTGCCAGAGCCTAAAGGCCAGCGCATGGGATAAAACGCGGATCGGATAATCACGCGGCAGCTGCTGTAAATAAGGCTGTATCGTGACAAAGTCGCTCGCGCCGTACTGTTGCATAATAAAGCGGAGACCACCATTGGCAGGGCCGATGTTATAGGCCAGCAAGCCCAGAAACAAATCGTTGTGCATCTCGGTCAGATAGTATTTTAAGGTAGCGGCGGCGATGAACGCATTATGTCGCGGGTCGAGTGGCGTAGGCTTATCCACTTCCAACTGTTTGCCAGCCTGCTCCATGACGACTTTAGGCACCCGGGTAATTTGAAACAAACCTCGCCCGCCGTCCAGGCTGTCCCTCGGTAAAAAAGAGGATTCAGTCGCGGCGATGCCTTGCAAAAGATTCAGATCGATATCGAAGGCCTCGGCCGCTTCTGCAATGGCCTGATTATAGGCTTCTGCACGGTTAACCAGCAGTAACAATTGCGCCGAATTATAACGCCGATAGGCGGCGTAAACCTGATGGGCCAAGGTTACCCTGCTGGCTTCCTGCTTGCCTCCGACCAACATACGAAAATGTCCGAACGCTTGGGTAAAGTGGTTTTGCATCACAAACCAGCCGATAACCAAGGCAAAGCTGATCGCCAGAACCGGTGACAAAATCGCCGCCCTCCCCTGCAACCACCGACGTAGCTTCCACCAGCCTATCAGCAACATGGCCGCCGCAACGACCAACCCCAACACGCCGATTGCAAAGGGCAATAAACTGGTGAAAAAACGGGTGCCGGAAAACCAGTTGGCCGAATAACCCAACAAAACCATAATCGCAGAAACAGCCGTTATCATCAGGCCTAATGTTTCAATGCCGTTCATCAGCACTTTGCGCCTAAAACTGACGGCCGGCAGCTTGGGAAGCGTTTTTACCGCGATTTTCCGTGGCTTGCGAGGCTTGGGCTTTGGGCTAGCCTCCAGCTTGACGTCAGCCTGTTTGCGAGGGGCTGCCGGTTTATTCATACCAACAGCTTATCCCGTATCGGCAAGTATTGCCGCGCATAACTGATCATCACTCTATAACCTGCGCCTGTTGCAGTTGTGCGCGGAGCATTTCCACCCGTTTACGATTAACCCCGAAATCACGATAACCGGTGCGCGATGCAGAACGGATATGAATTAACTTGGCATCCGCAGCCAGCATCACATCGATATCATCCACAAAACGAAATACCAGGCTGGTGGCCTGAGCATGGAGCGTATCGGCGGTTTCGTTAGTGATCGCGGTGCGACTTTGGCTGACCAGTGCTTTTTTCAGCGCCGCCCAGGTCTGCTCAACATTGGCGGTGATTTTAAACGGGGCAATAAAATGATCGGCGTCTGTCGCCTGACTGGAAACGCAATTGGGGCTGTTAGGACAGGAGGGCAATTGTTTTTCTGTCGTCGAATTTGCCTGGGGTACTGTACTTAGTGTCATAACGATAAGATAAAAAAGGGGTTTAAATTTCATCCGTGTAGCTCCTCAAAAAGATTTGCAACAGTGAACCTAAAAAATCAGTGAGATTTGATACTTCTGAGCTACCGCAAAATGGTCTCCGATATACCCTACTTTGGAAATGATTTATTTTCAATCAAATGAGGATTATCATACTTAAATAATCGGTTTTTATTAACCGCATTCTTCCACAACAGGAGTTCCATCGAACACGTTTAAAAAACAGTGTTTGCAAGATTTGGAGGCTATGATGTACGTAGACAAATGTTTATTAAAACCGGCATCCGCAATTGTTAATAGCGTCGATGCAGCGAAAGGAAGCGCTGAACAATGTAATTTCCAAGTGGCAAGTCAATTAGACGCAGGAAAAACCACACTGATCGCTCTCCTGTCCAAATTTCCTGCCTCCGCATTATGGCTGCTCTATAAATATGAAGCAAACGATTACAAACTTAAGCAGGCTGAACATACCCCGCCAGCATCGGATCTGACAACTGCTTTAGCAAAAATCAAGAGCAATTACTTGCTGGCAAGCTTGTCGTTTTCAGGTAGAGGTTTTAACCGCAAAGTTCACGCCGAACAAAAGCAGCGTCTAGCCGAAGCGCTACAGGCATTTCCTTTTTCGTTTGAAGACTTGCTGACGCTGACCGACCTGATTATTTATACCTACAAGACCCGGGATGATTGCCCACTATCCGCCAAAAATCATTCCAACTTGGTTGACAAACGGCTGGAAATCTCACATCAGCAGGACAAGTTAAAATTGCCTGATCTTATCTTAGCCATGCGCAATCATCAATGTAACGAGCGATTTCTGTTTTTGTCCGGCGCCGACATGCAGGACTATGTGACGGGTATAGTTAATGCCGAACATCTTTGGTTGAATTCAAGACAAACCTTAGCCAAGGCAAATACCGGCTTGGTTTTATTCATAGCCAACCAGTATAAGGGCGGATTTTTAGACTTTGACGATTTGGTGCAGGAAGGGCAAACCGGCTTATTGAAGGCTATCGACAAATTTGAATATCGCTTGGGTTTTCAATTTTCAACCTATGCGGCTTTTTGGATCAAACAGGCTATATCTCGCGCTTTGTCTCGCTGCGAACGCGTCGTGCGAGTGCCCTGCGAGCAGGTGGCTACTATTCATAAAGTGCTGCGCGCCAAAAATAAGCTGCTTGCAAAAATGGGCAGGGCGCCTTCCGTTAAAGAATTAACCGATTATTCAAATATTCCAGATGCTCAAATCAATGCTATCTTAACCATCTCGCAAACCGCAGTGTCCCTGGAAAATTCGGATGAAGACGAAGAATCATTAGCCCCGATTGACTTTTTAGAGCAGCACATTTTTGCTCATCCGTTTAAAAAAATAGAGCAATCGGATCTTAAAACCTGGATAGGAAAAGCGATTAAAAGCCTCGATCCACGGGAGTTAAAAGTTATATGTTGTCATTTTGGCATCTATACTGATAATGAAATGACTTTACAGGAAATCGGCGCAGAGCTTCACCTAACCAGAGAACGGGTCAGGCAGATTCAGGTTAAGGCGCTCAATAAAATGAAACTCAGTTATGGCGAGCAATTAATGAGTTTTTTATGATTAATACTCGTTATCCAAGCTTACCCAGGAGATACCCATGAAGAAATATTTGTTTAACATGCTGATTTTTAGCATTCTTATTAGCGGGGCTTTTTTAATCTTTGATCGCATAAAGGCCACACCTCCGGCACAAGACACCCTGCCCTATTCGGAATTTATAGACAAGGTAAAGCATGGACAGGTTGAGCGTGTGGAAGTGTCCGGCCAGATGATAGGCATTAGGACGGCGGACGGTCAAAACTATCAAACCTTTAATCCCGGCGATCCGCATTTAATTGACGACCTCTTAAGCGCAGGCGTTCAGATAAGAACGCTGCCGCCGGAGCAGGAAACATTCCTGATGAGGATTTTTATTTCCTGGTTTCCGATGCTGTTAATGATCGTGGTGCTGGTCATTTACATGCGCAGAATGCAGGGCGGCATGGGCGGCAATAGTTTCGGCAAGAGCAAAGCCAAAATGCTTGAAGAAGATAAAATGACGGCTACCTTCAGCGATGTTGCCGGTTGTGAAGAAGCCAAAGAAGAGGTAGCCGAACTGGTTGATTTTCTTGCCGATCCTCAGAAATTTCAAAAACTCGGCGGGCAAATACCGCGCGGCATTTTGATGGTCGGCCCTCCGGGCACCGGTAAAACCTTGATTGCCAGAGCTATTGCCGGTGAAGCCGGAGTCAAGTTCTTTACCATTTCAGGCTCGGATTTTGTCGAGATGTTTGTCGGCGTCGGCGCCTCCAGGGTTAGGGATATGTTCGTCCAGGCGAAAGAGCACGCGCCTTGTATTATTTTTATCGACGAGATTGATGCGGTCGGTCGCCAGCGGGGCGGCGCAGGCATGGGCGGCGGCAATGACGAACGGGAGCAAACCCTGAATCAATTGCTGGTGGAAATGGATGGTTTTAACGGTAATGAAGGCGTTATCGTGATCGCTGCAACTAACCGCGCTGATGTGCTGGATAAAGCCTTGCTCAGACCCGGACGTTTCGATCGGCAGGTCAATGTCGGCTTGCCCGACGTGCGCGGTCGCGAACAAATCCTGAATGTGCATATCAAAAAAGTACCGGCTGCAGCCGATGTTGAATTGAAATACATCGCCCGGGGTACGCCCGGTTTTTCGGGCGCCGATCTTGCCAACATCGTTAATGAAGCCGCGCTATTTGCCGCCCGCTCCAACAAGCATGAAGTCAGCATGAGCGATCTTGAAAAAGCCAAGGATAAGATTTTGATGGGCGCAGAGCGGCATACCATGGTCATGACCGAAGAAGATAAATTATTAACCGCTTACCACGAAGCCGGGCATTGTATCGTCGGGCAAAAATCCACCGATCATGACGCCGTTTATAAAGTCAGCATTATGCCCAGAGGCAGAGCATTAGGCATCACCATGTTCCTGCCCGACCGGGATCAATACAGCGCGAGCAAACGCAAGCTGGAAAGCCAGATAGCCAGCTTGTTCGGCGGCAGGATTGCGGAGTTGATGATTTACGGCGGCGACCGGGTGACCACCGGTGCCTCGAATGATATTGAACGCGCCACGGAATTGGCTCGCAACATGGTTACGCGCTGGGGTTTTTCAGAAAAACTAGGCCCCTTGGTTTACGGCGAGGACGGGGGGCAACCGTTTATGGGGCATCCGGGTATACAAGGCAGTTCTGTATCCAATAATGTTGCACAGCTTATCGATGAAGAAATACGCTCGGTGGTGGATCGTAACTATCAACGCGCTGAAATCATCTTGGAGGAAAATCTCGATATTCTGCACAAAATGGCCGATGCGCTGATGAAGTGGGAAACCATCGATCGCTTACAAATTGAGGACTTAATGGCCGGCAAAGACCCTAGGCCGCCCGTGGAAGACCAAGATCTATCTGCGAGCAAACCGTCGGAACCAGGCAATGAAGCATCGGGCAAAGCTGATATCAAAGCAATTAAAGAAAGTACAACTAAACCTGCCGGGCAAGTTTGAATGGGGTTCCGGCTATTCCCTGCGCCGGATTAAGTCCAAATAGCCGTCTTTATAACTGGGATATTGAAACCGATAACCCAAGGCTTTTAATCTGGCGTTACTACAGCGTTTATTCATCCCGGCATCGGCGCCGACTGTTAAGACGGTCGGTGGCGGGCAATGCAGGCGATCTGCCAGCCAGGTCATCACTTCCCAGGCCGGTGCAGGGTCATCATCGCTCGCCAGATAGCATTGGGCCAGCGCAAGCCCTGCCAAACGCCGTTCCAGCAAAAACGATAACACGCCAACGCAATCTTGCTGATGTATCCTGTTGGTAAAATAAGGCGGAGTTTGCTGTACGGACGGTATTTGCTGCGCCTGCCTTAACAAATACTCCCGCCCCGGCCCGTAAATGCCGGAAAACCGCACCACAATATTGTCCGGGTTAACAGCCATCAACTGTTGTTCCGCCTGCCTGATCAAGCGGCTGGTAATACTATCCGGCTCTGCGACTGAATCCTCATCCACCCATTCACCCTGAGACTGCCCGTAGACGCTGGTGGATGAAACCATGTACCAGCACGCTTTCGGGAGCCTGGCGAGCAGATTAGTCAAGCCGGTTTCATAGACCGCGCGATAGCTTTGTTCATTGCGTCCGTCGGGCGAAACAATAAAAAACGCCTGGGTAAAATCGCTATCCAGACCGGCCAGTTCGGCGGCTGAGCTAATATCGGCAGCAACATAGTTGATGCTCCACTGTCCCTCACCCCAACCTTCTCCCGATGGGTGAGGGGGAGTCCGCTTTAGCCCGGTGACATCATGACCCTGGGCCGATAAGACCCTGGCAAGTTCCGAACCGATAGCGCCGCAGCCGACAATTAAGATTTTTTCCATGGTTATAGTTCTTGCGGATAAGGCGACATATAGTAGGACTCTGTTAGGTACGGATTGGGGCTTTGGTGAAAATGTTGTTTAAGCAGGTTTAACGGCGCTATCAGCGGGACGAGACCGTTACGATAAGCTTCAATCACCGCACACAGCTCGGCTTTATCGTCAGCGCTTAAGGATTTTTTTAAATATCCTAGGATATGCTGCAAGACATTAACATGATTTTTGCGGCTAGCCGGGATTTTAAGCGTAGTCATCAGCTGCAAAATATACTGCTCCGCAACCTGTACCACATTTGCTTTAGTGAGCCCCGCTAATAGCTGCCCCAAATCATGATAGTCAGCATGACTCATGATGATCAGTTTATGACGGGCATGAAAACGGGTAAGACGGTTTGCGCGTAGCCCATCCGCCAGCATGGCTTTCCAGCGATAGAGCACATAAACGCGCCGAATAAAATTCGCGCGCAGATCGGCATCGCCTAGCCTGCCTTCTTCCTCTACCGGCAACAGCGGGTTCAGACGCATCATTGCCTCGGCATAAATGCCGACCCCGTCGAAACTGGGTTGATGTTGGTCAACAATTTTGACTTTGTCCATGCCGCAACTGGGCGAACCCTTTTTCAGGATATAACCGCATAATTCGGCGTGCAGGTTTTTTTGCTGTTCTGCATAGCTGCGTAAGCGTTCGGTTACATCGCAATCAGGGTTTTCAGTGCCCACACAATGGACGGCATGACCCATTTTCACCAGATGCAGAGTAGGACGGGGCGCGCCCAGGCCTATGCCCATTTCCGGGCAAAACGAATGAAACTCAAAATACTCGCCTAGGGTGCCGGTGATATAGCTATCCAGCCTGTGACCGCCATCATAACGGACATTCTGACCCAATAAGCAACTGCTGATACCGATAGGAATTTTTTTCATAGGCTTGGATTAAGGTTTGACTTAATAACCGTGGCAAGCGCAGCCCATCCCATTGCCTGCGGCTAGGATAGCGAGTCTATCGGCTTTAGAGGATTTTTCAATCGATTTTTTCAACCCAATAGTCCTAGCTGTGATCTTGCGGCCTTGATGAAGCACAGCCAGCGATCATATTCTTAGCCTTGTTTTCTTTATCAACCGGGCTCTATTCTCTATACTGCTTACTAGGATATAACGGGGTAGTGCCTTTCCCTTACCTCAAAATCAACTGGTTTTTCGCTATGACTACGCTCTCGCCAACATTTTTGCAAGCACAGGCTATTTTTGAAAAACTGCACGCCAATTTGGAACGGGTAATGTTTGGACAGCAGCGCAGCTTGCACTGGCTATTGGCGGCGTTCAGCACCGGCGGACATGTGCTGCTGGAAGACGTGCCGGGCACCGGCAAAACCACCTTGGCTAAAGCTCTTGCGGTTTCCTGCGCTGCGCAATTTCAGCGCATCCAATTTACGCCGGATTTACTGCCGTCCGACATCTTAGGGATTTCAATATTCGATCCGCATAAACAAAGTTTTCGCTTCGAGGAAGGGCCGATTTTTTGTCATATTTTGCTGGCAGACGAGATTAACCGCGCGTCACCCAGAACCCAGTCGGCATTATTAGAGGCCATGGCGGAAAATCAGGTCAGCATCGAGCGGCAAGTCAGACCGCTGCCCTCGCCTTTTTTTGTGGTCGCCACTCAAAATCCCATTGAATTTCACGGTACTTATCCCTTGCCGGAAGCGCAATTGGATCGCTTTGCGATGAAATTCAGCCTGGGCTATGTTTCCAATGCTCAGGAACTGGCCATTTTGAACTCGCAAGGCCGACAACATCCTTTGGATGATTTAAAAGCCTGCATTACCCTGGACGAGATGCAGCTTTTACAAGCCCAGGTCAAACAAGTACGCATCAGCGAAGAACTTAAACATTATATAGTCGCCATAGTCGCCGCCACCCGTAACAAGGCTGAAATCAAGCTGGGCGCAAGCCCCAGAGCCTCGCTGGCGCTGATGAAAACCGCCCAGGCCTTGGCCTTGCTGGATGGTTTTGAATTTGTCACCCCTGATATCATTAGGGAGCTCGCCGTTCCTGTCATTGCCCATCGGCTTAACGTGAACGCACAAAGCAAGTTTTCCGGCATTGAAGCGACTACGCTGATGCAGGACATCGTCGACAGCCTCCCGATACCGAGTTAGGCGATGCGGCAAGGTTTTGTGCTTTGGCAGTATCGCCAAGTCTACCATCTCGGTAACTGGATGCGACGGCACTTTACCTATACCGGGCGGCTGGTTTTGACGTTTACGGTCGCCGCCGCTGTTTTCGGCATAGACACCCGGCAAAGCACAACCTACCAGCTTTTTGCATTTTTAGTGACATTGCTGATTTTTTCCTGGCTAAGCAGCGCGTTTAATCGCCTGAAGCTTAGCTTAAGCCGTCAGCTACCGCGTTATGGCAGGGTCGGAGAGCCGCTGCGCTACAGCGTCACGCTGTCCAATTTAACCGGCAAGACCTATGATAGTCTGGCGCTGTTCGAACAGCTGGCTGAAACCTTGCCCGGAGCTTTGCAATTAAAACGTTTTTATCGGCTGGATAAACAGCCGTGGTTCAAGCAAGGCGTCAGTTTTCGGCGTTGGCTGCGCTATCTGGCCTACCAGCGTGGCGGGGTGATTGCCGAAACGGCCTTGCCAAATTTGGAGCAAGGGCCGCTACATATAGAAATCAGTTTCATCCCCACCCGGCGCGGCCCTATCAGTTTTGCCGACAGCTATCTGGCTAAACCGGATGTACTGGGCTTGTTCAGGCGTCTCATCGTGCTAAAAACGCAGCAAAGCTGTTTAATACTGCCCAAATATTACCCGTTCCAGCCCTTAAGCCTGACCGGAAAACTCAAGTACCAGGCAGGCGGAGTGTCCTTGGCCAGTTCGGTCGGCGATTCCAGCGAATTTATGTCGTTACGGGATTATCAACGGGGCGATCCGTTAAACAGCATACACTGGAAGAGTTTTGCCAAACACGGCAAGCTGATCGTTAAAGAATATCAGGACGAATATTTTATTCGACGCGCATTATTGCTGGATACCTTTGTCGGCGATGCGGCACCTGAGCAATTTGAAGCGGCGGTGTCGGTGGCCGCCTCAATGGCCGTCAATGAGCGACAACAGGAAGCCTTGCTGGATTTAATGTTTGTCGGCCTAGAGGCTTATTGTTTTACCTCCGGGCGCGGTGTCGACCAATTGCCGCATTTACTGGAGATTCTGGCCGGAGTTCAGTCCAACTCTGAAGACTCGTTTGTCCAGTTGCAGCAAGCCGTGTTAGCCAGAATAGGATTGTGCAGCAATTTGGTCTGCGTACTGATGCACTGGGATCAGCCCCGCCAAGACTTTATCAAACAACTGCTGACCCATAACTTGCCGGTGGCGGTATTTTTAATGCACGACGGCGGGCTGAGCGAGTCGCAATGCACGGACAAACCTGAACATTTTTATCTGCTGGATTATCATCATCTGGCGGAACAACTGGCGGCGCTATGAACACCGACTTATTGCTATTAAGTTTTAGCTTGTTATCTTGGGGCTGGTTATCCGAAACCTGGCTGGCGGCTGCCGGACTGTTGTTGGCGGTCGCCACCGTAAAATACAGCGCACGGCGTTGGCGGCTCAGCGCAAACCAATTTTACCGCTGCGGCGATTTATCCGCCCTGATGGTGCTCTTGCTGTTGCTCGATGTGTATGTTTTACAACCCGCCGATCAGCCCATTTTTGTGCTGTTAAAATGGTTACCGGTATTGTTTGCCCCGGCGTTATTTGCCCAGTTATTCAGCAGCACACAGAAACTGCCCTTAGCCGCCCTGTTTTATTCGTTGCGTAAACAACAAAGTGATACTGATTTTAAACCGCCTTATACGGCGCTCTATAACAGAAAGTCTGCGGTCATCCGGCTGTTCAGGGAGATAGATTTTATAGTGCCTTACGCAGGATTGACGGTTCTCGGCGCGGGCGCCGCTAATGTGCAGACATCAGCTTACTTTATCATCGCGGCGACGGTGTTTAGCGGCATACTCTGGTCGGTAAGGCCCAAACACGGTTCGCCGCAACTATGGCTGTTAAGCGTAGCTTTGGCGATAATAGCCAGCCACACGGGTTTCCAGGCATTAGTAAAACTACACACATTAATCGAGGAAAACTCTATCCACTGGCTAAACGATAGGCGAACCGATCCCTTTAAAAATCAAACCTCTATCGGAGAGCTCGGCGAATTAAAATTATCCGATCACATCGAATTTCGCCTTAAAGCCGATAAGCCCTTACTGCTCCATCAAGCCAGTTACGATCTGTATTTAGGACAGCGTTGGACGGCTTCCAAGCGCCTGTTTACCTCTGAAAATCCGGTCATCGGAAACAGCCCGCTCAAACACCTGGAAATTCAGCAACAGCTTAATCGGGAGGCCATACTGGCCCTGCCGGACGGCACGGTTAAAATTACCGGGTTCGCTGAAGCCGGTCTGCAATACACCGAACTGGGTGCGGTAAAAGTAACTCTGTCGCCGGGATTTTCCCGTTACCAGGTTTTTTATACCGGCGCCAGAACCGGAGCGCCCGGCAACTATGACTTGCAAATCCCCAAGCAGCATCTGGATTGGTTAGAGCAGATCAATGGCGAATTAAAACTTAAAGGTCAGCGCCCCGAAGCAGTCGCCAAACTGATCAAAAGCTATTTCCAGCAACAGTTTTTTTACAGCCTTTATTTGGGCAATGTCGCAGATGCGGATCTGGCCTTAAGAGACTTCATGCTCAAACGCAAGGCCGGCCATTGCGAGTATTTCGCCGCCGCCACCGTATTATTGCTCAGGCAAGCGGGTATCCCCGCTCGCCTGAGCAACGGTTATGCCGTCGATGAATATGACAGTCGCGAGGATTTGTATATTGTGCGCAGCCGCCATGCCCATGCCTGGGCGACTGCCTATATCGATGGCGTGTGGCTGGCCGTCGATACCACGCCCTCGCAATGGCTGGCTATGGAATCCGAGCATGCCAGCCTTTGGCAACCGCTTACCGATGCATGGTCGAATGGCGTATTTCATTTTAGATGCTGGCAACTTCAACAAACCAGACAACAAATGGCTATACTGGGCTTCCTCACCGCCTTGTTGCTGACCGCTTATTTTATCTGGTGTATGACCTCCGCACAGCGCAAACTGAACCGAAAGCCGCAAGCGCTGAACACAACGGCACCAAAACCCGCCTTTCAGGGGCTGGATTCCGAGTTTTACCTGATCGAGCAAGGCTTGCACCATACCGCCTGGGCCCGTCAAAATAATGAAAGCATTCAGCAATGGATGGTGCGGCTGAACCAACCCGAATTAAACCGGCTTTATCAACTGCATTACCGGCTACGTTTCGACCCGCTGGGACTTAGCCACGAACAAAGACGGCAACTGCGGGAACAAGCACGTGCCTGGGCGGGGCATTTCCAGAACAGCACCGGCAAATAGGGGCATACTATGCCTAGCTTGATCGGCTAAAGTAATTCCCGAGAAAGAATAATACATCTTGAACTTAGCACAGCAACTTAGATGACCTCTATCCCTTTATTGATTACCGCCCCGCATCCTTGCAGCTATTTGGAAGGCGAGCAAGCGCGATCCGCGTTTGTTAATCTATCTATCGGACTTAATACCGCCCTGTATGCGGAGCTTATCGCTCATGGATTCAGACGTAGCGGTGATAACGTTTACCGTCCCCAGTGTGCGCAGTGTTCGCAATGCGTTTCGGTGCGCATACCTGTTGCGCAATTCAAACCCAACCGCAGCCAAGGCCGCTGCCTGCAAAAAAACCTGCAAACCACCGCAATCGTCAAGGCTCCGCTCTTCGAACAAGACCATTACGACCTTTATTTACGCTACCAGAATCAACGCCATGCCGAGGGTAATATGGCAAACACCAGCCCCGATGAGTACCTTAATTTTTTGGGCAGTTCATGGTGCGATAGCCAATTTATAGAATTTTCAATTGCCGACGAGCTTGCCGCCATAGCCGTTGTAGACCGACTGGACAATGCCCTGTCTGCCGTTTATACCTTTTTTGACCCCAAATTTTCCGGCTATAGCCTCGGCGTTTATGCGCTGCTTTGGCAAATACGCACTGCGCAACAACAAGGTCTGGACTGGCTATACCTGGGCTATTGGATTGCCGACTGTCATAAAATGAACTATAAAAACCAGTACCAACCTTTGCAAGGCTTTATCGATCATCAGTGGAATTTTTTAAGCAAAGGCCCGTCCGATATTTGATAAAGTTGTCCTGAACAGTTTTCTCTCTCGCGGCTTATCCGCCACAGCATAGTATTATTTAACGGAGTCCAAAACTTGATTTGGACTCCATTCATGGGTAGTTTATCGGTCAACGCATATTGGAAAAAGGCAGGCATCTATGGCAAAGTTAAAAAATGAACCGCAGCTGCTCAAAAAAGCGCTGGAAGTTGCTGAAAATTATGCTAAAAATCGCGGTTATGCCAACTTTGCCGCGACCAATTCGGCTAAAGATAAGATTGAATGCATTTATCGCCTGTTGGTCAATGATCAACTGATACAACCCTTGGCGCTAGATCAGGAAAACGGGGTGAATATGAAGCATAAACTGGCCTTATGGATAGCGCGGCAATTGCCGAAAGATCATCTTTTGTTGAAATAAACCCGAAACACTAGAGGTAAAGATGACTCATAAAACCAAACTGCGCTGGGGCATTTTAGGCGCCGCGCGCATTAACGAACGCCTGCTACCGGCCATCGTCGAGGCCTCCAATGCCGAGCTGGTTGCGATAGCCAGCCGTCGCCCAGGCGCCGCCGCACAAACTTTGGCGCAATACGCGCCAGGGCAGCAGGCCCGCACTTACGACACTCTACAAGCCTTGCTTGACGATCCCGAGGTTGATGCCGTGTACCTGCCGCTGGCCAATCACGAACATGCAGAGTGGACATTGCGCGCCATCGAACACGGCAAACATGTGCTGTGCGAAAAGCCTATGGCCTTAACGGTGGCCGACATCGACGCCATTCAAGCCGCCGCGCTACGCAATAAAGTCACTGTCATGGAAGGCTTTATGTACCGTTTCCACCCGCAACATGCTCGTGTAAAGGAATTGATTGCATCGGGACTGATTGGCGAGCCTAGGTCGGTGCGCTCCAGTTTTTCTTTCATGATGCGGCCTGCAAGGATGTATCGCCTGGCCGAAAGCGTCGACAACGGCGGCGGCGCGATGTGGGACATCGGCTGTTATGCCATCCATTCGGCGCGGATGTTTTTTAACGAACCGGCCGCTTCGGTGACCGCCATCGCCAAATATGTCGACAGCGGCGCGGATGTCGCAACCAGCGGCATTATCGATTTTGGTGAAGGGAAATACGCGCATTTCGATTTCAGTTTTGAACGCGCAAGGCGCTGCGAATATGAAATCATCGGCACTACAGGCGGCATCAAATGCCACAACGTCTGGACTATGCCCGGCGATACGCCGGTGATTTCATGGTGGACCGAAGACGGTAGGCAAGCAGAAGAAAAGCTGCCTGCGGCTAATCATTTCCGGTTGGAAATAGAACATTTTGGCGCTTGCGCATTAAGCGGCGCGGCTCCCGCACTGTCGCTGGAAGATGCTAAAGCCAATTGCCGGGTCATCGTTGCCGCCTTGCAATCTGCGGCTTGCGGGCAGCGGGTCAAGACATAGACCTGTTTATTGTGGGAGCGGCTTTAGCCGCGACAGTCGTGGCTAAAGCCACTCCCACAGAATAATGAATTTTTTACTAACTTAATGGCAGTAACGCGGCGCGTGGGAACGGGATTAATGATATTGCAGTCCGGCTCGGCTTCGTTTATTGTGCAATAGGCATAATCATTATGCCTGCTATTTTGCCTTTAGGAGTTAAATATGAACTTAAAAAATGTAATTTTATTAGCCTGCGCTGCCGGTATTTTACAAGGCTGCGTATTGACAAAAATTGCCTCCGTGCCCATGCGCTTAGGCGGAGCAGTTATATCCATAGTCCCGGTGGTGGGTAATCCTGTGCACGATGCCATCGATACCGCTGCCGAAGGTGTCGATGCGATCCCCATTTAAACGCTCACTGCCATTAAGTTAAGGATTTTTCCGTTCGTCGTGAGCCTTTCGGCTACGCTCAGAAGCGCCTTGTCGAAGGATGAATGGAAAAATCCAAACCTACCCAGCTAAAACTATCATTTTCCGTCATTTATCACATCACCCGCGCTTAAAATCTTAAACTCCAGCTGTATGGATCGCTTCATCCATTCATCGCAGGATGATTTAAGCCCCCTGTTTTCCTGCTTTAACGAGTCAATAGTCTCGTTGGATAATTTTAAATTGGCCTCTATGGCCTTAAACAGCTTTTCAAACTCGCCCAGCAATTGAGTGTTACGTTTTAGCCTTTCCCGCAATAAATTTTGGGTATTCAAGCTTACATTTAATTCATGTATTTTATGGTTTAATTCACTTTCAAGCTGTTCGATCTCGGTCATTTAAAAATCCTCGTCACCGTAAAACTGCGGGGGGCACACTGCTAGCAAGCCTCACCCCACCGAATAATGTTTTTTCAGTATCCCTTAAAACTCCTCCCAGTCATCGCTGGCAGACTGCAGAGCGAGTACGGGTTTGGCCGCCGCCGGCTTTACAGCGGCCACCGCCCTTGCCGGTGGCGGTGTATGCGCGGCACGGGCTTGAGTCGCACTTCCCTGCGCAGCGCGTGAGTAGCCGTCCACTTTAAATTGCGCTACGGTGTCTGATAAGCTTTGCGCCTGCTCTTCCAGCGATTCCGCCGCCGCTGCGGCTTGCTCTACCAGGGCGGCATTTTGCTGGGTCACGTCGTCCATTTGGCCGATAGCCTGATTGACTTGCTCGATACCTGCTGATTGTTCCGCCGAGGCGGCGCTGATTTCAGACATCATGATGGTAACGCCGTGAATGGATTTAACGATTTCTTCCATGGTTAACCCGGCTTGCTCTACCAATTTACTGCCGCCTGAAACTTTAGTGACCGAATCGTCAATCAGAATTTTGATTTCTCCGGCCGCAGCGGCGGCGCGTTGCGCGAGGTTGCGCACTTCCACAGCCACCACCGCAAAGCCTCGGCCTTGTTCTCCGGCGCGCGCCGCTTCAACGGCGGCGTTAAGGGCAAGAATATTGGTTTGGAAAGCGATGTCGTCGATGACCGAAATAATGTCGGCTATCCTGCGTGAAGAATCGTTAATTTCATCCATCGTGCTAACCACTAATCCGACCACTTCGACGCCTTTGCCCGCCACAGTCGAGGCGTCACTGGCAAGCTGGCTCGCCTGCTTGGCGTTTGCGGCATTATGCTGAACGGTGGAGGTCAGCTGCTCCATGCTGGCCGCCGTTTGTTCCAGGCTGGCGGCTTGCTCCTCGGTGCGGTGCGATAAGTCATTGTTGCCCGAAGCGATTTCTTTAGCCCCGTTGTTAATGTGATTCGCAGAATCCTGAATAGAACCGACTATGACCTTGAGATTATCAACGGTTGTATTGACACCGTCTTTCATTAAGCCGAGAGAACCCGGGTAGTCCCGGCTAATGGTTTGGGTCAAATCGCCTTTAGCGAGAGCTTGCGAAACGCGTAATACATCATCGAAACCGGTGTCGCAGGTTTCGAGCATCCGATTGAAATTGTTCAGTATGTCCTTGTAGACAAACTCGAATTTGCCCGCATCGCCACGTTTTGAGAAATCGCCTGCAGCGCCTGCTTCGCAGAGCATGGTGAGTTCGTTGCTGACAGCCAGCATGGTGTTTTTGGCGAAATCCATGGTCTCTGTCAGCTTGGCTTTCTCGCCGGGCAGCCTATCCATATCGGTGCTGAAATTGCCTTTCGCATACTCGCTGGTGATTTCCACCAAACGCATTTTGACGGCGATATGTGAGCCGACTATGTCGTTAAGTTGGTGAGCCATTTTTCCGAAGGTGCCGGGAAAGGCATCCGCCCACATCATTTCACTGATCATGCCGTCAGCATGGTGTTGGGCCATGGTATTCTGGGAAGCAATAAAGTCGTTAATGATTTTCTGCATGTTTTTCAGCCGGTACATCAGGCTGCTTTTGTCACCGGGTTTGACCTCAAGATTCATCGTGAAGTCGCCGTGGGAAACCCGTTTGACCGCTTCGGCGGCATAAGCAGGCTCGCCGCCCAGCTGACTCATCAACTTGCGCACTATAATGAAACCAATGATCAAGCCTATGCCGATTGCCGACAGCATCACTAAAAATGAGATAAGACGCGTGCTGTTATAATTGGCGGTAGCTTTTTCATACTCTTCTTTGGCAACGCGAACTTGTAAGTTTTTCAGCTCGCCGCATTTGCCGATTACCGCCTCATACAATGGATAAACAGTTGTGTTCATATACGCGATTGCTTCAGCGGCGCGTCCTTGTTTTAAAAGTTCCATCGTTGGCTTTAACCCCTTTTCGCGGTAGTTTTTACGCAGCTGCGCATATTCATCCACGAGTATCTTTTCCTCCGGCATCAAGTAAGTCGCTGTATAAGCACCCCATAATTTGGTGATAGCAGCGATATTCTGCTCTACCTTGTCAATATGCTTGGATATAGGGCGCGGATCCGCTGCGCCCTGCGTCACGTTCGAACTTTGCATGCCGGCAAGATTCAACTGGATGATACTATCGGCAGTCAAGTCGGTAATTTCAGCAAGCTGATCCAAGGGGACTGTACGATCCAAATAGACGGTACGCAAACCTTCATTGGAGTTGTTCATGCCTTTCAGGCCGATGAAACCGGTAACGGCCAACATAAGCGCAAAAAATGCAATGAGGGAAAATAAACGGGCTTTGACAGTGAGGTTATTAAACACGGTAGCTCCTTAAGATAAAAATATATAGGGTCGGTAATTGTGGAACCTATGCGGGACGGGGGTTGCAACCCCGTCCCTAACGTTTTTGCGATGCCTGAGCAATGCGGTTATATTTAACCAACGTAAAACGTTTCGGACTGGGCAACATGCCCCGTCCGGCTCAGGCACTTATCCACGTTGGTTATCGGCATATTTATTTTCACAATCTGTCTCTCTATTTTTGTTACTTGGAAGGGTAGTTTGTAAGCTTAGCTTAATTAATGTCATGATGCTTTTTATATAGGCCTATAAGTCGGGCATGCTGTTTATGCCCGACATCTCCATACTCCAACATGGCAACTGATTTCAGTTTTGCCCACCGCCGTATCATCGGACTCCCTATGCGGGACGGGGTTTGCAACCCCGTTCCTAACGTTTTTTACAGAGTTGCCCGATCAAATCGTTTCGAGTGCTGCACTCAAAGGCTGAATGGCTTAAACAACACACTGAATTGTTAAGTGTCTTTCGTGCTTTTCGTGGACTAATCGCCGTTTTTAGGACGAGGGACAGCGCAAGTTCTAGCTTGGGATGAGGTGCAATATTTAGCTGGATCGGCAATCCGGCCAAAATTTAGTGCTTCAGAACAGCACCAAGACCAGGATTCGAAAGCAGTGTCTGGCAGGACAGCAAACCTATATTTTGGCCCTTGAATGGGAAATGATGGCGAATTAACGACGGGGCGTCGGCCTTAGCGTCCTTATAGGTCACGATGATGTAACCGCTCTGATGCTGTCCGGCCCAATCGGACAAATCGGCGAAATTTGGGATGACGACAATAGCTTGTTTAAGCCGTCCGGCAAAATGATATTGACCGTGATATTTGCCGCCGTAATAGGCAATAGCTCTGTTTTCATCCATTAAAGCGGCGATGGCCAAAGCGGCGGGCTTGGTGTCGTAACGCTCGGCTTTAAGCTCAAAAAAGCCGCAGGATATTGTTAATAAGGCAATAATCGAGGCCGCGCAAACAGTAAGAGCCGAATCCTCCACACTATTTACCCGGAGCAGCCCAAAAATGGCTGCGCTAACCGTTAGGACGCATCCCCACACCGGCGATACTAACGACAACTCAGCCTGCCAATGATAAGTCTCGTTTAACCGGGGCACTATGATTAACAGCGCACCCAGCGTTCCGAAAATCGTCATCACCGCGCAGTGGGCTCGCCCCCAGCGCTGGACGCTGACTTCATCTGCGGCCCGCGCCGTTATCAAGGCCAAGACCGGAATCAGGGGCAACAAATAATGAATGCGCTTACCGCTGACCAGGGAAAATGCGATGAAAACAGGTATCGCCCAAGCCAGACAAAAACGAACACCGTGATCCTCTGTGCCGAGCTTAGGCAATCCTTCCCACACTGGCGGCCAGAGCAGCCAAGGCAACAGCAATAACGGCAACATTTCTGCATACCACCACCACGGCAACTGATGCGCAAAAGACTTGACCAATCGCCCGCTGGTCTGCCCCAGAAAAATCGCCTGTCGATAGGCCTCGCCGCCGGCAATCCCGGCCGGGATTGCCCAGCACAATGCAATGAAGGCGCCGCTTAAAATGGCGGCAAACAGCCCAAAATACCAATGCTTCCAAGGAAAATCTGCGGATTTGAGCCACCAGGGAGCCAACAGCGCAACCGGCAAAATATGCAACAAGATGACCGGGCCTTTGCTGAGTATCCCACCGCCAATGGCTATTGCCAACAGCGCCCAGTATTTTACAGACAAGTCCCTATCGGCGAGCTTTACCAGACTGTAGATGCCCAATAATGCAAAAAACGCCAGCAGCATATCGAACATAGTCAAGGCGCTGTACACAATCCAGCTCAACAAGCCCAGCAAGATCAAAGGCGTTAGCGCTGCGACGCGTTTGCGTTCCGGCCAGAGAGCGCGGGCTGTAGCTCCCGACAATAACAATGTTGCTAGGGAAAAAAGCGGTGAAATCAGTCGCAGCGACCAGTCGTTGACGCCGAACAGCCACCATGTTAACTGCATCAACCAGAATAACAACGGGGGTTTATGGCTATAGACCTCCCCGTTTAAATAGGGGACGAGGAAATCATGTCTAAGCCACATTTCCCACGCGACGGCGGCGTATCGGGTTTCATCGATCGGAAATAACGGCCGGATATAAAGACTGGCGGCAATTAGAACACCCCAAAGCAGCAGTATCCAAAGTCTGGCGGACAGCAAATGATACATTGCGGCTATTCAGGTTTTAAATTTTTACGCTCATGCACCACAAAATACAGGTTCCGGAGATAAATAAACAAACCGGTAAATTGCCCGACGATAAAAACCGGATCTTGCCGGTATAACGCATAAACCAAAAGGGTGAGGCCGCCGCCGATGCTGAAATACCAGAAAGCGATAGGAAATACGCTTTTTTTCTCGCGTTCGCTTTTTAGCCATTGCACGATAAAGCGGGCCGAAAACAACGCCTGACCTACAAAACCGATCATCAGCCAAACCGCCTCTTGATCAATATTCACTCGCTTACCTCCGGCAGCTTGGCCCGGCTCTGCAACCAGATCACGCCGACTATATCGACTATGCCGACCCAAAGTCGGTCTAAAGTGCCGTATTTGGAATAACCATGCGCTCGAACTCGGTGCTGTACCTGTTCGGAACTCACCTGCCCGCCCGCTCTTAAGATCAACGCAGGTAAAAATCGATGCATATGATCGAAATAGGGCAAGCCCAAAAACTCATCCTTTAGGAATACTTTCAAACCGCAGCCGGTATCGGGCGTGTCATCGCCTAACAGTCTGGAACGTACAGCATTGGCCAGTTTCGATGAAAACAGCCGCCAGGCGGAATCATGACGTCTATTTCTCCATCCGGCTATCATCCATAAATTGCGATGACTTGCTCTTTGCTGCATCAATATCTGATACAACCTAGTAATATCGGCAGGATCATTTTGTCCGTCTCCATCCAACGTTGCGACGGTCGAGTAGCGGGCGGCCCTGACCCCGGTATGAATGGCGGCGCTTTGCCCGCAGCTGTGCCGATGCCGAATCACTCTCAGCGCTTTGACCCGTTGTTGTGTATGCTTTAAAACTGCGGCGGTATCGTCCTGACTGCCGTCATCGACATAAATTATTTCATAGGCTTCCGCCTGATCCATTGCCGTAACGAGCTCTGTAATTAACGGAACGATATTTTCGGCTTCATTATAAACGGGCACCACTATCGAAATTTTCATGACCACACCTCCCCTTAGAGCATAGCTATCTACACAAGTATGTTACCCCTTCTCCAGAGGGAGAAGGCTGGGATAACGACTGCATGGATGCAGGAGGTAGAGCAATGCAGGAGCAATTGCCGAGGGGAGATGTAAATACTTGATTTTATTCTCCTCACCCCAACCCTCTCCAACAGGAGAGGGAGTAAGATCAC
>JAYTLW010000179.1:0-4530 GCA_043729025.1 Methylobacter sp. | reverse complement strand
GGCGCATGCTGAAATTGAACAGCAAAAGGCTGACAATAGCGGCCAGCGGCACGGCGGCGGCAAAAAACCGCCAACCCTCAAGTATTAACAGCAGCGATTGCAAGGCAAAAACATCATCCGGCATAATCGGCCCACCAAAAAATGATATTTTTACCGCGTTCCCCACGTACAAAATCCCCATAAGCAGAGCATGCGTCACCAGAAAAATCCATACCCGCTTCGACAAGGCATACAGCACATAAGCGACAACCAGTTGCAGCAGATAATCGTAAGGCACCGACGCCGCCAATATCTGCACATCGAATTTAAAGGTGCTGATCAGATAATACAATGCATAAAGCACTGTCGTAGAAAGTAGCGGTAATAATTTCAATAGCATTAAGGCAGGGGATGGTTCTGATTGAGTGAATAAGATACATTTTATCATAGAATTTATCGCGTCTTGCTGCACGGCAATGCATTAACCTCCGCACCTTGCGCCTCCTGCTACATCCGTCATAGAATGCCTGCTTTCTTTCTTTTTGGGGTTAGGCAATGTCAGATACAATTTGGTTCAGAACCGGCGAAGCGACGGTGTTTTCCAGCGACGGACAAGGCACCGACGCCATGCCCGAAATACTCATAGGCAGCGTCCAGGGCCCTGCCGGTCACGCTTTTGCCAACTTGATGGGGCAAACCGCAGGCCATACCCGCATGTTCGCCATCCGAGCCTGCAATCAGCAAGTAAAACCTGCGACAATCATGGTTCCCAAAGTCACCATCAAATCCACCGACTACGTCAATTTATTCGGCGGCCCCGTACAATCGGCGGTTGCAGATGCGGTTCTGGATAGCGTTATCGCCGGTGTTATTCCTGCCGATCAGGCCAATGAGCTGTGCATAATTGCGATGCTCTGGATCGCTCCAGAATGCGCTACCAATCCCGATCTGGATCGCAAAGACTTGTACCGCACCAACTATGAAGCGATGAAACTGGCTATTTCCCGGGCCATGAGCAACTCGCCCAGCATCGAAGAGCTGATCGCCAACCGGCACAAAATTGTTCACGAAATGTACGACCCTGAAACCGGCGAGTCCCAGTGGTAAGTAAAACCAGCAGCTCCTGACCCGCTTCCGGCCAGGATCAGCCTTGCAATACTGATTAAAATGGAAGTAAAACAAATCCATAGTATGGCGCAGATCGATAGCGGGGCCTGGAATCGGCTGACAGGAGTCGCTTACCCTTTTTTGCGCCATGAATTTTTATTGGCGCTGGAGCAAAGCGGTTCGATCTGTCAGCAAACCGGTTGGACGCCAAGTCATCTGCAGGTTTTTGATCAGAGTGAACTGGTCGCCGTGATGCCCTTGTATCTTAAGCAGCATTCCTGGGGCGAATATGTGTTCGATCATCAATGGGCCGAGGCTTATCGGCAGCAGGGATTGGCTTATTATCCGAAATGGTTGACCGCCATTCCGCTTACGCCTTGCCAGGGGCCGCGACTTGTTATTAAAGAAGGGATAGATCAGTCGGCCCTCACGCACACTTTACTGACCTTTATAAAACGACTTTCAGAACAACTGGGCATCTCTTCATGGCATTGTTTGTTCCCTGCCCCGCAACAGGCTGAGCTGTTCCGGTCATTGGATTTGAGCCTACGCGAGGGCGTACAGTTTCACTGGTTTAACCGGGGCTACCGGGATTTTGATGATTTTTTGCAAACCTTGAGCGCCGCTAAACGCAAGATGCTCAAACGCGAACGTAGGCGGGTCAGCGAACAAGGTGTGCATATGTTGCGGATTGCCGGTCACGAGGTCAGTGAATTGCAATGGCAGGTATTTTTTCAGTTTTACGCGATGACCTATTTAAAAAAAGGCGCGCAGCCTTATTTGAACCTGGCGTTTTTTTTGCAAATTGCCGCAACCATGGGCGAGCAGATCATGCTGGTGCTGGCGGTCAAAAACGAAAAACCCATTGCTGCGGCCTTAAGTTTTGTAGGCGGCGACACCTTGTACGGCCGCTACTGGGGCTGTAATGAAGACTATAATGGCCTGCACTTTGAAGCCTGTTATTACCAGGGGCTGGACTATTGCATTGAACAGGGCTTACAGCGGTTTGATTCGGGCGCGCAAGGAGAGCATAAGATTTCGCGTGGATTTGAGCCCGTCACCACCTATTCCGTGCACTGGATAAAAGACGCCCGGTTTGCCAAAGCGATCGCGCATTTCCTAGCCGGGGAGCAACAGGCTCTTGCGCTTTATAAACAGAATGCCGCCTCTTACTTGCCGTTTAAACAGCAGTAGTACAGGACACATACGCGGATCCCCAGCTATGTCAGGCCTGCCTGCCGGGTATTTTAAAGCCCAGATAAGTGCCTGCGCTGATGCCTTGCAGGGCCAGCAAGGTTTCGCTAAATTCCGGCATCGACAAGGTTTTCCATACCGAATACACAAAGATGCCGCCCAAGATTAATGTCCAGACTACCATTTGGATGCGATGAAACCCGGAGCCGCCGCCATGATCGCTTAAAACATCGTCCCAGAAGCCCTGGCTAATCGGTATAGCGCTGCACTTTTGAATCTGCGTTCTGGTCGAAGTGAGCCTGCCTTCGGTAGCGGTTTTTAGGGAAGCCAGAAAAGTGTGTTGACCGGGGTCTATGCCCGCTACGGCCAATTTGCCGTTTATGTCTGAAATCTGCATAGCCAGCTTTTGTTCTTTTAGATGCAGCTCATCGAGTCTTGCTTCCGTGTCGGTGGTCACGTCTATCATCGCCGAACCCAGAGCCGCCCCGGAACCGATGCCGATCAGGGTCAGCACGCTGCCGGTAATGGTGTCCAAGGCGCCGATAACCACCCATATCGATAAAAAAGACACAACTACCAGCACGAACCAGAAAGCCATTTGACAACGGGCCAGACTCCACGGTTTAAACCCGTTGACGGGTGTAGGGCCCAAATCGGATAAGGCCTCTCTGACTCTTTTACTGATGCCGTGTGAACGCAAAATAATAATGACCACAAGACCTAACAACCCAATACAAATCCAGAACTTCGGCATATCGATGCGCCTGAGTTTGAATGATCCGTTCAGCTCGGGTCTTGGGCCAGTATCCAAGCCCATGGTGACTTTTACCGGTCGTTTAAAAAAACCGCCTGACATGATAGACGGCGATCCCAACAAACCGGCCCAATTGTTTTTTAAATCGCTTCTGTTCGAGTCGAATTTTAGATCGAACTCCACGGTATTAGGGTCGCCCCCTAAAGCCCCGTCTTTAGGGTCTCTCTCGGCAATCTTTTTGCCGTCAAGATACAGATTGATCGTCTGGGCAGTACAGCCCTGGGTTTGCGGCTTAATGCACAAGGCCATATCGGTCAAGGTCTTGAGGTCGGCGAGCGCAACCACCACGGTATCGTTGATGCCGGCGGTATGGCGTTCTTTGTTGTATTTTTCTAAGCTTAAACTGTTGTCCGACGGCGCTTTGTTTTCAAAACCCAAGCGATAGACATCGGCGATACCCTGATAGCTTGAACCGGCAGCTTCTTCTCCTAACGCTATCGACGGCAGCAGACAAAACAGTAGCGGCACTAGGAATGTTTGTTTTTTGGTCATAGAAAATCTCCTCATTAGCTAGGAAGAACAGGCATCATCAGCCTACTTGCATAACAAATCCAAAGCCTGCCGCCATTCCAAAAATAACGTTTCCATAATCGCGTAATGCTTTTTGGTGACCACCGCTTGCACGATGCCGTTGTTAATCTCCAGGTAATCATGCACCAGCACGTTACGGAAACCGACAATCTTTAACAGCTCCTCATGTTGCTGAACGGTCAAATCGCCACGGCTTTTTAGTTCGTCTAAGGCTTCACGCGATTGACTGACGGATAAGTTATATTTTTGCTGAACAAAATAACGCGCCATGCCAATAAACGATTCAATATAAACCTGTAAGGCCCGTTGTATCGCCAGAAAATCGCGTTCTGTCCAGGTGTCCGTATTTTCGCGACTGTATTCGTCCAAGATGCGTAACATTCTTCGTTGATGCCGAAGTAATACCAATCCCAATAAGTTCACATGCTATCCCTTCTCCAGCGGGAGAAGGTTAGGTTGAGGGGATTCAAACAACAACTTATTGGGATTGGTATAATGCCTGTTCATAGGCGAAATCTCTCATAATCCTTTTCCCATTTTGACAAAATACTTTGTTCAACCCGTTTAACGTGCGGCACGTTACGATCAAACCATTTAACCGCTGACATTAAAATGCTGTATTGCAAATAGACAGGTGCGGTTTCCAAGTCAATGACGCTCACTTGATTATAAAGCTTTAATTCGCGCTCAATGGCGGCTTCTACCCATTGTGGACGCAAAAGCCGAGCACTGGTATCCGCTTCATAATCACTAAATATAACAGCAATATCCCAATCACTGTTTTCAAGCGCGGTTTGCTTGGCACGTGAACCATAAAGATATATGGCATCAACTTGTGCATGATCCCGAATAGCACGAGTCATGTTTTCAGCCATTAAGTCAGCTTCGTTAGACATTGAGAGCTT
>JAYTLW010000178.1:0-41249 GCA_043729025.1 Methylobacter sp. | reverse complement strand
CTCACCAAGGTTTGATAAGCGGTTTTCAGCTCATCCTGCAGCATGGCGACCAGCCAATAGACCGTCAGGAAAATCACCGCAGCAATGATCAATGTCATCAGCGCCGCACTGATCGTCGCATGGCCTTTGAGCTGCTGCCGTAAGCGACGGTAAGCCGGCCATGCCACATAGGCGATAATTAGCGCCCAAATCAGGGTGAGCAAAAACTCACGCAGCACCATGTAGCCCAGCACGATCAGACCGGCCAGTAAAATGCCGGGAATGAGCTGCCGTATCGGTGTGTTACCAGGAAAATCATGCATCGCCGCGACTCCAAATTAATGTGTTCGATCCATATTATGGGCTTTAACCTTATGAGTCCATGGATCGTCTGCTAAAAATCGCCATTGACGGCATGAACATGTTTCAACAAAGCCGGATTCCAATGCGCAATCGCCCAGCCTAGCTGCTCGGCTACCGAGGCTTGTTGCAATGCTGTCGGTGGGTTTTGCTTTAATAAGCCTAGCAGCTCAAAGATCACGCGCTGCGGCGAGCTTAAATCAACGGCCGTCGCCTGCGTCTGTTTGCTGAGCTTATAGCCTTGCCGGTCGATAATAACCGGGACATGCATATAGCGGGGCATGGCAAGCCCCAGCAGCTGTTGCAAATAAATCTGCTTAGGCGTTGCATCCAGTAAATCGAAGCCTCGGACAATATGGTTAATCTGTTGCAGCTTATCATCAATCACCACCGCAAATTGATAGGCGATAATTCGGTCTTTGCGCTGCACGATAAAATCGCCATGTTGCCCGGCAAGATCATGGGAAATCAGGCCTTGCAGTTCATCCTGAAAGGTAATGATGCGATTATCGGTTTTAATGCGTAAGGCATGAGGGCCATCAACAGGGATTGGCCTGTCTCGGCAGATACCAGGGTAAATGTCGGATAGCGCCTGCCCTCTAGCGCTAAGCGTCAGTGTTTTTCGGCTGCAAATGCAAGGATAGACAAGCTTGTTTCTTTGTAAGTCGCTGATAATACCGTTATAAACATCGGCATGTCGGCTTTGATAATAGACCTCGCCGTCCCAAAACAGGCCAAAGGCCTCCAGGGTTTTTAAGATGGCCTCGGCGGCGCCTTTTACATTTCTGGGCGTATCGAGGTCATCGATGCGCAACAGCCACTGGCCGTGTTGTGAGCGGGCTTGAAGAAAACCGGCAAGAGCCGTGTACAGGGAACCGAGGTGCAAAGGGCCGGTAGGCGAGGGTGCGAATCGGCCAATAGCGGCTAGGTTATCCAGGTTTAACCCATTTGTTTTTCACGAATTTCATCGAGCGTTTTGCAGTCGATGCACAGGCTGGCGGTGGGTCTGGCTTCCAGACGGCGGATGCCGATTTCAATGCCGCAAGACTCGCAAAAACCGTAATCCCCTGATTCAATTTCTTTAAGGGATTCATCAATTTTCTTGATTAAACGCCGTTCACGATCACGGGTTCTTAGTTCCAGACTGAATTCTGATTCCTGTGATGCTCGATCATTGGGGTCAGGAAAATTAGAGGCGTCATCCTGCATGTGATGCACGGTGCGATCGACTTCATGCATTAATTCGCCTTTCCAGTTTTTAAGAATGGTCTCAAAATGCTTCAATTGAGCACTATTCATATATTCTTCGCCTTCCTTTTCATGGTAAGGCTTAAAACTGAAAGGTGATGCTACAGTTTTAGAACTATCGGTCATCCATTAACTCCTAAGACAAGATTAATTAAAACCGCGCATTTTTAGCAGAATAGCCGCGAGATAGCAAGGTTTATTGGTATGATCTACCGTTTATATAAAGAGCATCAAGATTATGGATTTACGACTGGCGAGGCGAACACAGGGAATTTCGCCCTTTTATGTGATGGAACTGCTGCGGCGCGCCAAACAATTAGAGGCGCAGGGCAGAGATGTCATCCATATGGAAATCGGTGAACCTGATTTTGCGACCCCTCCGGCCATTATCGAGGCGGGTCTCAGGCACATCCAAACCGGCGAGGTGAAATACACCCCGGCAGCCGGATTGCCTATGCTTCGCGAAAAAATAGCCGCGTTTTATCGGCAGCGCTATGGGGTGACTGTGGATCAGGCGCGCATTTTCATAACGCCAGGCGCTTCAGGCGCATTTTTACTAGCTTTAGGGGTCAGTCTCAACCCGGCGGAAGAACTGCTGATGGCTGACCCCTGTTATCCCTGTAACAGCAATTTCATCAAACTGTATGACGGCATAGCCAGAACCCTTCCGGTCGATGCCTCAAGCCGCTACCAACTGACAGCGGCACAGATCAAACAGCACTGGACTGAGGCCACTAAAGGTGCGCTGATTGCATCGCCGTCCAATCCTACCGGCACACTCATAACTTCGGATCAATTAAATGAGGTCGTACACACCGTTAATGAATTAGGCGGCTGCTTTTATTCCGATGAGATTTATCATGGACTGGTTTATGCTCACAAGGCCACAACGGCGCTGGCCTTCAGCGACGATGTATTTGTGATCAACAGTTTTTCCAAGTATTTCGGCATGACCGGCTGGCGGGTCGGCTGGTTGATCGTGCCGGAAGCGTTTATCGATGCCACCGAGAAGCTGGCGCAGAATATCTTTATCGCCACGGCAACCCATTCGCAATATGCCGCCTTAGCCGCGTTTGATCCGCAAACCCTGGACGAGCTTGAGCAGAGGCGCGCCGAATTTGAAGCCCGGCGTGATTTTCTTTACGAAGCATTATTGCGTTTGGGCTTTGAAATACCGATTAAGCCGGATGGCGCTTTTTATATTTACGCCAACTGCTCCCGGTTTACCGATGACAGTTATCAATTCGCGCTGGATTTGTTGGAGTCCGAGGGCGTCGCCATTACACCGGGGAAGGATTTCGGCATTCATGAGGCTAATCACCATCTGCGCTTTGCTTATACGACGTCCATAGCTAGAATGTCAGATGCCATGCAACGTCTAGAAAAATTCATCACTAAAGGATAACCATGTCTGTAACACAAGTATCAGCGACCGCCTTAAAAACCCGCATTCAAAACGAACCGCAACTGGTGTTGCTGGATGTCAGAGAAGCCCATGAGTTTGAATACGCCCATATCGAAAACAGCATGTTAATTCCGCTGAATCAACTTCCGCAAAGACTGGCTGAGCTCAATCCGCAACAAGACACCGTGGTGATTTGCCATCATGGCGTGCGCAGCTCACAAGCCTGCCAGTATCTTGTTAATTCGGGTTTCGCGCATGTGGCCAATTTAGCCGGGGGTATTGATGCCTGGTCCAGTGCTTGCGATAGCTCGGTGCCGCGTTATTAAAGCAGTAGGCCCAGGTCGGGTTAGGCGCTAGCGTAACCCGCACATGGCCTTCGATATGTCGGGTTACGCTGTCCCCTAACCCGGCTTACGCGGCTGATTATTAATACCTTTAATCTGAGAATCTGTGGCAGTTTATTTTTTGGAAGTTAGCTTATTTTTCTTGGTTTACTGGATCGACAGCATCTCCAACGCCAGCAGCGCCATGTTTTTGGAACCGCCGCCCTGCCCTAGCTGTTGTTTAACACGGCCCAGGTTTTGGCGCATTTGCTCGGCATAGGCTTTATCGGTCAGTATTTTCAGCACTTCGGAAGATAAATTTTCTGCTGTCGCCTCATGCTGAATCAGTTCTTTGATGATGCGTTTGCCTAGCACAATATTCGGCAAGCCTATGAAGGGCGTATGCACCAGCCATCTGCCAAGCCAATAGGTTAACGATGCAAGCTTGTAAGCGATGACCATCGGCACGGTTAACAAGGCGATTTCCAAGGTTGCTGTGCCTGATGTGGTCATCACCGCGTCACAGCATTGAATGACGTCGTAAGGCTGATTTTTGATGACCGTTATGGCTAGCGGCGACTGGCGGATGTAGTCTTCAAGCAAGGCATCGCTGATGGAATCGGCTTGCGGCAAGATAAATTGGCATCCGGGCAAATCGGCCTGCACTTTTTCTGCGGCGGACAACATGACCGGCAACATTCGCCTGATTTCGTTGGCACGACTGCCGGGCAATAAGCCGACTATCGGATCATTTTTATCCAGGCCGAAACGGCTTAAAGCCTCAATTTTGTTGTACCGGGCATGGACTTTATCTACCGAAGGATGCCCCACGTAGCGTACCGGCACTTTTTCGGCGTCGTAATAAGCCGTCTCAAAGGGAAATATCACCGCCATCATGTCGATGACTTTGCCGTAGGCCTTTACCCTGCCTGGCCGCCATGCCCAGACCTGGGGACTGACGTAAAACAAAACTTTAATGCCCTGCTGCTTGGCGTAATGCGCCAGTTTAAAGTTGAATTCTTTGTAGTCTACGCAAACCAGCAAGTCGGGGCATTCAGTTGCCACCAACTGTTGCATCAGTTTTAACGCACGACGAATTTCGGCATAATGCTTGATGACTTCAACCACGCCGATGACGGCGATTTGGGATGAATCATAACGAATATCGATACCCGCCTGGGCCATTTTGGCGCCGCCCATGCCGAGGCCTTTAATGTCCGGCTGCAACTTTTGCAGCTCAACAAACATAGCGGCAGCGTGTTGGTCGCCGGAGGACTCTCCGGCGCTGAATAGGATTTTTAAGGGTTTATGTTGGGGCATGGGGGAAGGTGCAAGATAAAAGGTATTCTGTGGGAGCGTTAATAACTATGCCGTCAAAACAGCCCGAATAACCGCCACTATCTCCCTGATCGTGTCATCCTCGAGAGACGGACAGATCGGCAATGACAAACAATTGGCAGCCACAAATTCGGTCACCGGCAAACTGACTCCGGCGTATTCTAGTTTAAACACATTTTGCCGGTGCAAGGGTACGGGGTAATATACAGCACAGGAGATTTGTTTATCTTGTAAGGCTTTCATCACCTCATCGCGTCGATCGCATAATACGGTGTACTGGTGATAAACGTGCTCGCCCAGACCGTCTTCAAACGGCGTGGTCAGCGGCAAATCGGCCATCAACTCCGAATAAAGACGCCCGGCATGGCGGCGGCCTTGATTATATTGGTCAATACGCTTTAATTTGGCTCTTAATATCACTGCCTGCATTTCATCAAGGCGGCTGTTATAGCCGATCACATCATGGTAATAACGGACATCCGAGCCATGATTGCGCAGCATTTTAAGTTTTGCCGCTGTGTCGTCGGAGTTAGTGACGACCAGCCCGCCATCGCCGAATGCGCCCAGATTCTTGCTCGGAAAAAAACTAAACCCGGCCGCATGACCGATAGCCCCGGTTTGTTTGCCGTTGACCGTTGCGCCGAAAGACTGGCAACAATCTTCAATCAGTTTTAGATTATGCCGGTCGCATAGCTGCTTAATTGCTGTCATGTCGGCTGGTTGACCGAACAAATGCACCGGCATGACCGCTTTGGTTTTCTGGGTAATGGCTTTTTCTATAGCTTCCGGTGAAATATTAAAAGTCTTGGGATCTATGTCGACGAAAACGGGAATCGCCCCGACATATTTAATGGCTTCCGCCGTAGCAATAAAGGTGAAGGCAGTGGTAATCACTTCATCCCCGGAAGTTATGCCTTCGGCGATCAAGGCCAGATGCAGCGCATCGGTTCCCGAAGCCACGCCTATGGCGTGTTTAACGCCCAGATAGTCGGCTGCTTCTTGTTCAAAAGCCTGAACGTTAGGCCCTAATATAAACGAGCAATGTTCGATGGTTTCAGCCAGACCGCGCTCAATTTCATCTTTTATTTCAAGGTATTGAGCCTTCAGGTTTACCATGGGTGTCATGTTTTTATCGCCTTTATGTTTATTGGAATTTCGTAGGTCAGGTTAGCGGCTTTATCGCGTAACCCGACAAATCAATGCCGTACCCGACACGTTGGGTTACGGCGCAAAAAGACGCGCCTCGGCAATTGCTCCTGCATTGCTCTACCTCCTGCATCCATGCAGTCGTAACCCAACCTAGTTATTTATCGCCCAATAATCGGGTAATGGCTATCGCAGTCGCCAACGCTCTTTTTCCCGACTCGCCGGAAACCAGCGGGTTGTCGCCGGTATGTATGCAGTTAACGAAATGCTTGATTTCTTCAAGCAAGGCGTCACCGCTTTCAAAAACCGATTCTTCCGTTTCTATTTCGGGAATGCCGGGGAACATTTCTTTTTTGCCGGTGTAATGCTTGGTTAAGACCCGGTTCTGAAAATCCACCGAAACATAGGAACTTGGCCTGAACATGCGCATTTTTCGCTCCATCTTCATGCTGATCCGACTGGCCGTCACATTAGCCACGCAACCATTTTTAAACAGCAACCGGGCATTGGCAATATCGGTGCCTTGCGTTAACACCGCAGTACCGCTGGCATCAATGCGTTCCACCTCTGAGTCGACCAGCGCTAAAATAATATCGATGTCATGGATCATTAAATCCAGCACCACGCTGACATCATTGGCACGCGGATTAAACGGCGACAAGCGATGGGACTCAATAAACAGCGGCTTTTCTTCCTTGTCCAGACCCAATACCGCCGGATTAAACCGTTCAAGATGCCCCACCTGTAAAATGAGATTTCTTACCTTGGCAATTGCGATCAACTCATCGGCTTCTGCGACCGTCACAGTAATCGGCTTTTCAACCAGCACATGAGCATCGGCATTAAGAAAGTCTTTAGAAACCCTGTGATGCAGTGTCGTGGGCACAACGATGCTGACCGCATCAATCTTACCTAACAGGGCTTGATAATCTGTCAGCGCTGTTGCGCCGTATTTTTCGGCGACTCCATAAGCTGCCGCTTCATTAATGTCGACCACGGCGACCAGCTCACAATCAGGTAACGACGCATATTTTTCGGCGTGAAATTTACCCAGATAACCGGTACCGATAACTGCGCATTTTAGTTTTTTCATGTGATTCAGTGCATCCTGTCTACTTGCGCCCCGCTGTAGCGGAGAACTTACTTGTTGGTATTGTAAACTATCGCCATGTATTGGGAAAATTTTGTACCGGGTAGTTATCGTGACTAAGTTTTGATGTTATCATCAAAACTTAGTCATTTAAAAAATGTGCGCGGCAATTCTCATACCTTGCTCCAACAATTTATTAGACTGTATTTATCACATAAAACCGGATCCCTGGCCCTGGAGCAGATGTCATGACCGACCAAGACAAGGACGATACCGAGCTGATAATAAAAGCCGCCAGCTCAATTCTGAAGGATGACATAAAGCATCTTCAGATCGTGCCTGCCGTTGCTATCAAGCTACTGAAACTGACCAGTGATGACAACGTCAGAATTGAAGACTTATCCCGAACGATAGAAACAGAACCGACCTTAGCGGCAAAAATCCTGAGGAACGTTAATTCAGCTGCCTATGCCTTACCCCATAAAATAGCTTCTGTAAAACATGCGGTTAACATATTGGGGTTTTCTGCAGTACGTCAGCTCGCTCTAAATTTGCTGTTTTATAACAAGCTGATAAAACATAACTCATCGCAAACATTTAACACCTTATTTTTCTGGCAGCATTGCCTGTATGTAGCATCGTTAAGCAGAAGAATAGCCGTCGCACTTAAGCATCCGGATCCGGATCTGGTTTATACGGGAGGACTTTTGCACGATATAGGCAAGGTAGTTCTGGAAACCTACGGACGTATTACTTACAGTGATTTTATCGATTCCATGGGTAAAAGTGAGCATTCGGCCTTAGAAGAAGAACGTCGTTTTTTTGGGATAACACATGCCGAAATGGGGCTTATTTTTTGCCTGGAATGGCAATTACCGACATCGATTATGGCTATCGTAGCCTTCCACCATGGTCAACCAACGGAAGACTCGCCGTACGCTAACTTTAAAACAGAAATCGCTATCGTTGCCTTCGCAAACTATATAGCTTGGATACAAGGCATTGGTTCGGCTACTTACGACAGCCATCCAACCTTACAGAGCGCTGTACTCGAAACTATTGATATCGACCAACTGGATCTTGAAGCGCTGCTTAAACAGACAGACCTGGACATGCAAAGAACTCGAGAATTTTACGACATCCAGCTACCGGGTTTAAACACCTTACGAGCCACGCTGGTCAAAGCGACCATCAACCTGAGTCAATTAAGCGCGGACAGACCTTTAAGCACTGGCGGCGCACTCAACCGAAAGTCGTTATCCTGTTTAACCGTACCCCATCACAGCCTTAACCCTGATGACTTCATACCCAAAACACTGGAAGCAATGCAGGACAAATTTTCTTTCGATCGCAGCATCATGTTCACCATCGACCCTAAGCGCCGCTGCCTGCTCGCGTCATACTGGTGGCCGAAATCAATATTACTATCACGGCGACAACCCTTTGAGATCGACATTCGTGGCATTTCCGGTTTGTTATTAGTATGCCTGCGCGAGAAAAAAGCCGTCATCATCAACAACAAAATAGAACGCGACAACCCCATATTTAAACATTTAAAGACTACTGAGTTTATCGTAATACCGGTATTGCATCACCATCGTCTCATCGGTGTGCTTTACGCAGATAATGCCCTGTCGAAACAGCCCATACGTGGGCTATTAATACCCGAAATTACGCCCATTGCTTATGAATTGGGGATAGCTATGTTTAATGCCAGACAATATGATCTGGAGAAAAAACACGCGCAGCTCGATCATTTAACGCAGCTTTTCAATAAACGCATGGTCAGCAATTTCCTGACTGAGACTTTTCAAGCAGATGAATCCACACTGAAAAATATCGCCATAGGCTTTATCGATATAGACAAATTCAAACTGTTTAATGATATTTGCGGACATCAGGCAGGCGATAATGCTTTAAAGATTGTTGCCGATATTTTGCGCAGCCTAACGAGGCCAGGAGATTTTATCGGTCGCTATGGCGGAGAAGAATTTTTATTTGTTCTTAAAAATACCGATGAAACCGGCGCCTACGGCTATGCGGAGCGCTTAAGAAAAGAAATTGAACGTCGCGGAAAAATTTTGAGCGGGCGGTTTCATGGTCATCTATTGACGGTTAGCATCGGCGTGTCCTTGTACAGTCGGCATTATATCCATTACACCGATATGATCGAAGTCGCCGATCAAGCCATGTATCGCGCAAAAAACGAAGGCAGGAACAGAACCGTCATAACATCTGGAAAGAAATAAACACTGAACTGATTCAACTTATTCGATACTCAACGCTTCAAGTTAATGACAATGCCCGCACCATCAAACGATTTACGTTTATCCACCTCCGGCTCCTGCGACATCAACATCTGCCCCCCTAAATCCAAAGGACTCGGCTTTTTTTTCTTTTCAGCAGCGAACATATTTGATGGTTCTTCGGGAACCAACCTGTTTTGTTCAAGCTTCAGCGAGGCATTTTCAATATCTTTAAAGGGGATAGAAAGATCCAGTGATTTTTGAAGCTCGGCGCCTTGATCTGCACTCGGAATAAAATGCTTATTTTTGATTTTTTTCTGTTTTGACTTAAGGAAATTGTCTTTGCTGTCGGACGTAACCATTTGTACTTGTACCGATGCCGCTAAAGGAATACTTTCAACCCCAGGCTTATTAAAGCCGGTTAACAAAACCAAAGTAGCCGTCACAAAACCCAATAAAAAAAGGCGATAATTTTTCATCTTGTTCCCCTTTGGCAACCATACAGAACCCTTCGTACGATTCTAGTCTAGCATACCGGAACTGTAACGCAATAATAGAAAAATTATTTGCTCAACGCGACAATTGCCTGCCCAAACGCCGTTCAGTTTCCAACACCAATTGCGTAGTCTGTAACACCGAGTCGGGATTCAAACTCATCGAATCTATGCCGATTTCCACCAGGAACTCTGCCATCTCAGGATAATCGGACGGCGCCTGACCGCAAAGACCGCAATGTTTGCCGTTACGCTGCGCACCCTCAACGGCAAAACGAATCATTTCTTTCACGCCGGGATCGCGTTCATCGAAATCTTCGGCGATGATCGCAGAGTCGCGATCTACGCCCAAAGTAAGCTGAGTCAAATCATTGGAACCTATAGAAAAACCGTCGAAATACTGGGAAAAGGCATCGATTTGAATGACGTTATTGGGAATCTCGCACATCACGTAAATTTCCAGTCCCTGCTCGCCGCGCTTCAAACCCAACTCCGCCAAGGTGTCGAGGACACGCCGGGCTTCCTCGACGCGGCGGCAAAAAGGAATCATCAAAATAACGTTGGATAAGCCCATCTCCCCACGCACCCGTTTCATGGCCTTACATTCCAGCGCAAAACCTTCTGCGTAGGCGGGATGAATATAACGTGACGCACCACGAAAACCGATCATCGGATTGGCTTCCTCAAATTCAAACCAATGCCCGCCGAGCAAGCTGGCGTATTCGTTGGTTTTAAAATCCGACATCCGCACGACGACGGGCTTGGGATAAAACGCAGCGGCAATAGTGCCTACGCCTTCCGAGAGTTTTTGGACAAAGTAATCTTCGGCGCTGGCATAATTGCGTGTCAATTGCTCCAGTTTTTCACGCTCACCGACATCCTGCACTCGCTCCGGGTGTATCAGCGCCATCGGGTGCGCCTTGATATATTCGGTAATGATAAATTCCATCCGCGCCAAACCCACGCCGTCATTGGGCAGGAAGCTGGTTTTAAAAGCCAGTTCGGGGTTGCCGATATTGAGCATGATTTTAGTTTTCGGCCTTTGCAGATCGGACAAATCGGTCGTTTTAATGTCGAAGTCGAGCCTGCCTGAATAGACTTTGCCAACATCACCCTCGGCGCAGGATACGGTGACCGGGCTGTTGTTTTTAATCATGGTCGTGGCATTGTCGCAACCGACGACGGCCGGAACGCCCAATTCACGAGCGATAATCGCCGCATGGCAGGTGCGCCCGCCACGGTTGGTGACTATAGCCGACGCCATTTTCATGACCGGCTCCCAATCCGGCGTGGTCATATCGGCAACCAACACATCGCCCGCCTTAAAACTGTTTAGCTGCTCGACCTTATCGATAATCCGCGCATTGCCCGTGGCAATCTTACTGCCCACCGCATGGCCGGTGATAATCGGCTCGGCTTGTTGTTTAAGGCGATATTGTTCCAATATCATGCTGTTCAGTTGGGAAACCACGGTTTCCGGCCGCGCCTGAACGATATAAAGCTTACCGTCAAGGCCGTCTTTGGCCCATTCCATATCCATCGGCTTGGCGAGTCCCGCTTTGCTGCTGTAATGTTGCTCAATTTTAATGGCGTAGTCGGCCAGCGTTAAAACATCGGCATCGCTAATGCAATAGCGATTGCGTTCTTCTACAGAGGTCGCAATATTGCGGGTAGACACACCGGCGCGCCCATCGCTGTAAACCATTTTGATTTTCTTCGCACCCAAAGTGCGTCTTAAGACTGCCCGATGGCTCTGCTCAAAAGTGGGCTTGTGCACATAAAACTCATCGGGGTCTACCGCGCCTTGCACGACATTCTCGCCCAACCCGTACGCGCCGGTAATAAACACCACGTCTTTGAATCCCGATTCAGTATCCAACGAAAACATCACGCCGCTGGCATCCAGATCCGAGCGCACCATTTTCATAATGCCTATCGATAAGGCCAGCTTGAAATGGTCGAAGCCTTGATCGACGCGGTAATGAATAGCGCGATCGGTAAACAAGCTGGCAAAACAACGTTTACAGGAATCCAATAAGGCCAGATCCCCGCGTATATTCAGGAAAGTATCCTGTTGTCCGGCAAAACTGGCGGTGGGCAAATCTTCGGCGGTTGCAGAGCTGCGCACTGCAACGCTTAAGTCATCGCCATACTGTTTTTTTAATTGATTGAAGGCCTCAATGATTTGCTGCTCAAGGTCTTCGGGAAAAGGCGCGGCGTAGATTATTTCCCTGGCTTTACGTGCGCGTTTGGCAAGATCAACAACATCGTCAGGATGTAAATCATCCAATGCCTGATGTAGCGCCTCCCAACCGTGCGCTTGATCCAGCACATAGCGGTAAGCCTGGGCGGTCACCGAAAAGCCATTAGGAATCCGGATACCTTGGGACGCAAGTTCGCGGTACATTTCACCTAAGGAGGCATTCTTGCCGCCCACGAGTGATATATCTTCTAATCGCGTGTCATTAAACCAACGAATATAATTTGCTTGCTCAGGCATCATAGCTCCTTACAGGTAGGGCTCGCCATTCGGAATCTAGATTATTGCCAAGTTATCAAAATTCATCAAGATCATTCAAGCGGTTAAAAATATCCATACAAATATTATGTGACAAAATGTCGCATTATCATTTTGCCTACGCTTTGCTAGCATAGCACTATGCGCTCTTACTTACCTTGTCTCGGTAAGGGGGAGTTTAATCTTCTATTAGACTCCCTTTTTTTGATTTTTATGCACATCAATTTCTACTGTGTATTCTGAAAAAAATATCGGTATTGATAGGCGATTAACGCCTTGCTGTTATAAAAGCTACCCAAAGTCACTCGACATCCCCCACAGACTCCCTTAGTTGACGTTTTTTGAATTTAAAATTTAAAAGGACGGTAGAAATACCGCCCTCAATACACCTGTAGATACATCCTATGCTAAATCAAGAATACCCTTTCCTGTTCAAATGCAATGAAATCCGATTAAACAGCAATTCCTACCTGTAAAGCATCAAACCAGTCTAAAAACCGTTTGACATCATCACCTTTAAACATGCGCCCATGTTGTGGCGCTAAAATATCAATATCAAGATTCCTTACGCGTTCAATCCAGACTCTTTTTGCCTGATTCGACGGCATCCAGCGCTGATGCCAATAACGCATTTTTTCAACATGTGCGGCAAAATTATCAACAAATACGGGGGAGTCTGGCGCCTCGATAGCGCCACCGACATCCCCTGACATCAGAATTTTAGCATGCGGGTCATAAACATGGAAATTCCCGGAGGAGTGCAGATAATGCGCAGGAATAAGCTGCAATTCCACAGACTCTAATTTAATGGTTCCGCCATTATCTGGAATAGGCACATATTCTATGGATTCGCAGCTGTAATGCCGCAAAAAACCTTCCCAAATGGCTGGCGCATGGAGCTTGGCATTTGTTAAAGCCTGATCCCATAAGCCCAGCGATGAAATTACGTCTGGATCCTGATGCGAAGCAAACAAATCCGTTATTTGATCCACCGGTGCATGATGCAATACAGCGGCCATCATCGGGGCAAACAGCTCAGCGCCACCTGGATCCAAAAGCAAACAACGGTTAGCCGTGCGCACTACATATTGGTTGCTATCGATTATATTAGCGGGTTTACCTTCATCCCTACCAAACATCATCCATTGGTGCGATCCTTCATATATCTTGGTCATTTTCATGATAAACAATATCTCCCGTAAGGTGCAGCTAATCAACTATTGCGATAAATGGATAATGCGATTCTGCAACGCTGCACATTATCATGTATGGTATGTGCGGCTTTATCCACACTTTCGGCAACTGCTTGCAAGCTCTGCAAATATTCACCCGCTTGCGATGCTTCAATTCTTGAGTTTGCCGCAATAACCCGGGCGGCACGCGCATGATGCATCACCGCCTCAAGCTGACCTAAGAGTTGCGAGACATCCCGTTTAAACTGCCTCTGGCAATCTTGCATTGAAAGCCTTGCTTTATCCACAGGCTCTTGCATCGATTTGGCATAAACTGCACCTTCAGCCATTTTCGCTGCCAATTCGAACTTATTATAAGCAGTCGTTTTTTGGAATTCATCGACCGTTAATCGATACAACACCAACGCATAGATGTTGATATTAGTAACCAGTTCTATGGTTTCTTTAGCCAATTCATTAATGAAGTCAGTGATCGGCTGAAACCCTTTTGCTTTGTCTCCCGCCCTAAATGCAATAGCCTTGGCATTGGCCGCTGCTAAAGATATTTCTTTAGCCACCACCATGACCGCACTTAACTCCGAGGTAATGGACGCCACTGCAATAAATTGTGATTTCGTTTGATTAGCCATATTTAATTACACAGCGTGATTAGTGACATTTTAAAATTCTGTACCTGGCGAAACATGTTTCTTCTGGTTAACACGGATGCAATACATCCACATAAGAAAACCTTGCCAACTACCTTCGGAGAAGGCTGATGAGATGATCAACTAATCCTAACAGCCTGCTTTTTAGTTAACTTTGCTAACACTGACCGAATTAACCAAGCTTAAAACTTTATGCGAAACTTCTTCCAGCGATACCACATAATCAGTACAGCCCAACTTGAATGCGGCGCCCGGCATGCCCCAAACCACACTGGACTGCTCATCCTGAATCACTGTTTTGGCACCCGCATCATGCATTTCTTTCATGCCCGCTGCGCCGTCAGCGCCCATGCCTGTTAATAACACAGCAATGGCATTAGCGCCTGCACAAAGAGCAACTGATTGAAACAATACATCAACGGCGGGTCTATGACGATTGACAGGCTCACCATCACTCAATTGAATAATATATTTACCATTTTCCCTAATCACGAACATATGCTTGTCGCCGGGTGCAAGATAAATATGACCGGGCTCAACAATCTCACCCTGTTTGGGAATACTTGCCGACATCTCCGTTGCAAGGTCAATATGCCGGACAAACGATTCACTGAATGCTGCGGGTAAATGTTGCGTAATTAAAATAGGCGGGGTATCTGCTGGAAACCCTTTAACAACTGCTTTAATCGCTTCCGTTCCACCCGTAGAAGCGCCTAAAGCGATTATCTTATTAGTGGGGTTAATGGTTCTTTTTATAGCGGGTACTTTAAGAAGACCACCGACTGAGTGTTGCCCTACAATCTCGGAAACAGTTGCTGTCGTGCTTTTGGATTTGATCGCTCTATTGTGAACATTCCCTACTTTAGCTTGGGCCGCTATGATGACCTTGGAAATAACTTCCTCGGCGTACTCGTTCAGAGTGTTAATTACATCAACTTTCGGCTTGGCAATAAAGTCAACAGCGCCTAGCGCCAAAGCATTTAAAGTCGCCTCAGCGCCATGTTCAGTAAGCGTGGAGATCATTACAACTGGAGTCGGTCTTAAGCGCATCAAGTTACTTAAGAAAGTTATCCCGTCCATGTGCGGCATTTCTATATCCAGCGTTAATACGTCCGGATTTAATTGTTTAATCATCTCCCTGGCTATAAGAGGATCTGCTGCTGCGCCGACGACCTCTATTTCGGGTGAAGAGCTTAAAACTTCGGTCAATATTTTCCTGATTAATGCCGAATCATCAATAATCAATACGCGTATCTTACTCATAAACCCACTCTAAAAGAAATCCGTCGCCACCGTCATTCGGCGCATTTTTAATGTTAATTACTGCCTTTATACTCTATATCCGAGCGGGTATTTTTTCATCCCGCATTTACGCTTTTTTCCATGCTATATTCAAAAAGTTTGCATCATACTAATCTTTTGATATTGGCTAGTGACGCTACTTTTACCTTGGCAATAATATCCTCGGCATAATCATTTAATGTATTTTCCACATCAACAGTCGGTTTAGCTATAAAGTCTACTGCCCCCAACTCCAGAGCTGTTAAAGTCACCTCAGCATTACTTTCTGTAAGCGCTGAAATCATCACCACAGGCATAGGCCTGAGGCGCATCAAGTTACGCAAAAAAGTTATCCCGTCCATACGCGGCATTTCTATATCCAGCGTTAATACATCCGGATTTAATTCCTTAATCATCTCTCTGGCAATAAGAGGATCTTCTGCAGCGCCGACCACCTCAATATCTGAAGATGAATTTAGAATCTCAGTCAGAACCTTTCTGATTAACAACGAATCATCAACAATCAATACACGTATTTTATTCATTGTATATTCTTAAAAAAGCTCGACATCACCTTCAACAGGCGCATTTTTAATATTATTAAAGTACTGGCGTTCTCTTTTTATGATCGTATCGTTATGCAGATGCTCGATTTTTTTCATTCCGACTTTCCCGGTCCTAGGAAAATATATTATTTTCCTAGGGTAGATATCGCCCAAGTCCTGAGATAAAAGCGTCAACCCTTCTGTGTCGATATAATCCAAAATAAAATCAATATTTTTGAGCCCTACATCGGTCAAAGTCGGAATGATTTTACCGCCGCCAAATACTTTAACTTCCAGGTTTTTTCTTTTGCCACCATTACTGAGAATAGTATTAATTAGATGTTCCATGGCAAAATTTCCATAGCGGGTCGCGCTGCCTACTACCGCTTCATTGCCTCGCTTCAGCTTATCGGTTGTGGTTTCCGGCAACATAAAATGATTCATTCCACCCAAGCCAGACTCCTTATCCCGAATACATGCCGAAATACAGGATCCCAATACCGTGGTGATTAGTTCATCGTCCTGAGTTACATAATATTCACCGGGTAATATTTTTGCGGCAGTCACACCGCGTTCTTTATCCACATACCTGTTGATGTGTTCAAATCCGTCAATGGAGGGCGGATCAATCTCAATACCAGCACTCATAAGCATTTAGATTTTTTTCCTGTAACTGGTGCATGTAACCAATTCAAACTCATTAGAAAGCTGGTTTAATGTCTCTGAATGTCCGATAAACAACCATGATCTGCTGGACAACATTTGAGCATATCTTTGCGCGAGCAGGGTCTTGGTTTCACGATCAAAGTAAATCAGAACATTACGACAAAAAATAAAGTCGAAATGGCATGTCATCGGCCAATCTTGCATCAAATTTAACTTCTTAAATTGAATAATTTGTTGCAATTGCGGCCTTACTTTTACTTGGCCCATCTGTGATGATTTGCCGCGCATAAACCACTGCTTAAGTGTATCTTCCGATAAATCACCGATGCGATCTTCCGTATAAACACCCTTCGATGCTGTCTGTAGCACATTGGTGTCCAAATCAGTCGCTAAAATCTTAATATCCCAATCAGCGGGTACATGTTGCAACAAGGTAATCGCTAGAGAGTACGACTCTTCACCCGTAGAACAACCGGCGGACCACACCTTGATTTGCTTAGAGGCTTTATTCCTAATCAGGACTTCTGGAATAACGACATCTCGGACATAATCAAAATGATGCATTTCCCTAAAAAAGGCAGTCAGATTGGTTGTTATGGCGTTGATAAACTCAGTAAACTCGTGATCGGAATTATCTTTAAGATACCGGCAATATTCCTTAAAATCCGCTAATCCAAGTTTCCTTACCCGCTTGGACAGTCTGGAATAAAACATATCGAATCGTTCATCTGGCACCTGAATACCTGAATGCTCATTGGACAACTTTCTTAAAACATTAAAGTCATCGACAGTAAATTTAAATTCGCGATCCTTTTCAATAATAGCCATCTTTAAACTAATTCTCTGTTAGCCGGAAGTCACACGTCATGAACGTCGAGTGTGTCCAACAAACCCAACAACTGTGCAGACTCAACAAACCGTGGGGACGGATAAATAATGGTTACTTGCTTTTGCAACTTGACCGCATCTTTTTTCAATGCAACAAGTAGCTGCAAAGTGGCCGTATCTATTGACGATACGTCAGATGCATTTATTTCGATGTCATCATGAAGGGCCAATGAATTCTTCAGTTTTTCGTGCAACTTGACGACATTCTGAATTGTCAGCGTAGCGTCTAAATCAATGAGCGCCCCAGCTATTTCCTCTGTTTCTGGATTCTCGGCAACTGCTCCCTGCGTTGCTCTACCTCCTGCATCCATGCAGTCGTCGGCAACTGCTCCCTGCGTTGCTCTACCTTCCGCATACACGCAATCTTCAGCCATTTCTACTATTAAAGCGCTATCGGTTTCAACTATGACTAATTCATCTTGTTCAGTGACAAGTAGAACCGGACTTTGTGCCGTTTCGTCTATCAAATCATCCAAGAAGTCATCAATCCTGTTAATTTCATTATCAATGAGTAGCTGTTCTTCAGTTAGACCTTGCTCACTACCAGCCGGCTCATTATCGCCATTGTTTTCATCCATTATCAACAGATCTTCACCTTTATCGGTATCGCCTTCCATCCATGCTAGAGGGTCATATCCGATTAAGTTATTTTCTTCACTTGTTGCCATACATCACCTTGCCTTCAAGAAAATCATCTGCAAGGCTACGAAAATCCCTTGCCGAACGACTATTCGGACTATATTCTAAAATTGTTTTGCCAAAGCTGGGACACTCTGCAAGCAATGCCGTTTCTCTAATCACTGTTGCTAATATTTGCTCGGGAAAATGTGTAAGCAAGACATTCAACACCTGACTCGATATTCTTCTATTGGGCGAATACCGCGACATCACTAATAAAGTTTTATATTTCCTCTGCAAAGCCTTCTCAAATCGCTTAATGGTACCCATTAGATGGGATAATCCTTGCAACGCAAGAAAATCACTGGCCATAGGAATTAATATTTCATCTGCGGCAATTAATGCATTCGCAACCAGCAATCCTGAAGAAGGCGGACAATCAATAAAAACAAAGTCCTGATCATTAAGGCTGCCATGCAAGGCATCTTTTAATAAAACACCTCGAGGAGATGCTTGCCGACTCACTAGATGCTCGATCTCCTTTAGATTCGATCCTGAGGTAATTAATTGCAGATTATCGCGTACAGAAATAAGCTGTTGGTTAATTTTTTTCTTCTTCAGCATGGCTTGATCAATGCCGCCAATATCCTGAGCTGTAATGCCTAAAGAAATTGCCAAATGGCCTTGCGGATCAAGATCAATGGCGGTAACTTTTGACCCCGATTCTGCAATAGCATGGCATAAATTTGTAGTCGTCGTGGTCTTGCCAACACCGCCTTTCTGGTTAATGATTGCAACAATTCTCACCTATCACACCAAGTTTTCAATGCCCCCAACCTCAACCGGATTGAGCAATTTATCCACATCTAAGAGCATAATCATCTTTTTCTTATACACATGCATACCGCGCATGTAGCGAGTATCAATTTTTGAGCCAAAGTTGGGTGATTTTTCGATCCGTTCCAAATTAATATCCAGCACGTCAGAAACTGCATCCGCCACTATGCCCATAACAAACTGATTGGCACCATGTTCGACACAGAGCACAATAACGACCGTTTTTGGAGAATACTCGCAGTGCTCCAGAGCAAACCTCTCCCGTAAATCTATAATGGGCACGACGGAACCGCGTAAGTTCAATACACCTTTAACGAAAGCCGGTGTGTTCGGTATCACGCGAACAGCTTCCCAACCTCGAATCTCCTGCACTTTCAAAATCTCAACGCCATAGGCCTCGTCCGCGAGTTGAAAGGTGAGAAATTGCTCTATCCGACTAGCATGTGACTGTAGATCTGTTGTCATTGTTATAGTTTCCTGCCGGTTATATAGTTTTTAAACAACATTAAAACTCTTCCCATTTACAATAACTTCTTTATTAGTTGGCACATCAACCTTCATACAACCTTATCTCATAAACCATGCAAAATTCATTAAAAATCATTAGCCTTCAACCTGATCTATTTTCTCTAGCTTCAGTAATTTATCCACATCAAGCAGCATCACCATCCGCTCATTAACAGAGACCAATCCATTAATGAATTCATTACTTACTTTAACGCCGAAATCCGGTGCATTTTGAATTTCAGTTTTATCCACACTGATGACATCAGAGACCGAATCGACAACAACGCCCATTATGCGCGTCTTGGTGCTATCGCCGGTTTGTAACACCACAACGACTGTCAATGGTGTGTATTCGGCTTTACTCAAACTAAATCTTTCTCTCAAATCGAGAATCGGCACTATGGAACCGCGTAAATTAACCACACCTTTTTCATAATAGGGCACGTTAGGTATTCTGGAAATCGGTTCCCAGCTTCTTATTTCCTGTACGCGAAGAATATCAACGCCATATTCCTCTTTACCTAAAGCAAAACTCAGATATTGCACGGCGTTATCCAGATTTTTACTATTGTGATATTGGTCAATATCTTTATTTTCAGCTGCTTGTGCCATATCTGTTTTTATATTTTGTGTTTTTATCTATGAACTAGCGAATTGAATAACGCACCAAACCTGGAACATCAAGTATCAGCGCAACAGAACCATCGCCTAAAATAGTTGCGCCTGAAACGCCCTCCACTCGTCGATAATTTGCTTCCAATGATTTAATGACTACTTGTTGCTGACCCAATAACTCATCTACCAGTAAACAACACAACTCACCCTGACCCTCGACGATTACCAGGACTCCCTCTGTTGACTTGGCTGGATTGCTCGAATGAACATTAAAAATTCCACGCATTCTAATAACCGGTAAATATTCATTGCGTAGGCGAAAGGTTTCACCTTTACCTGCAACTTTGTTTAGCATTCTTTCTGTAATATTAATCGATTCAATAATAGAAACTAACGGAACAATGTAGGTCTCATCACCCACGGCAACGGATTGACCGTCAAGAATTGCCAGGGTTAACGGTAAATGAATGGCAATAGTTGTTCCCTTGCCCAGCTCTGAAATAATTTCAATATTGCCGCCTAGCGATTGGATGTTTCTTCTAACCACATCCATACCGACACCGCGACCGGAAATATCAGTCAACTGTTCAGCTGTAGAAAAGCCCGGCATAAAGATGAGTTCAAATATCTGTTTTTCGGTAAGCAGGTTATTTTCTTCAACCAAGCCTTTTTCTATGGCCTTAGCCAGAAGTTTATCTTTATCTAACCCGCGTCCGTCATCAATAATTTCGATGACAATGTGTCCGCCACGATGATAGGCCTTCAATTCTATGGTTCCGGTATCCGGCTTACCTGCTTCAACCCTGTCCGCAGGTAATTCTATACCGTGATCCAGGCTATTCCTTATCAAATGAACCAAGGGATCATTGATCAGTTCAACGACCGCTTTATCAACTTCGGTATTTTCCCCGACCAGTTTCAGCACTATTTTTTTATCTAATTTACTACTGATATCATGAACTAAACGTGGGAAACGGCTAAAAACAAAGCTGATAGGCAGCATGCGAATATTCATGACGCTTTGTTGTAGATCCCGAGTATGCCGCTCTAACTGGGCAAGTCCTCTTTTAAGTTGACTCACCTTATCCATGGTAAAGCTTTCACCGATTAGGCCCAACATGGATTGTGTTATCACCACTTCGCCAACCATATTGATTAAAGTATCAATTTTGTCAGTATCAACCCGGATCGAACTGGCTTTTGCGGTGTTTTTTATTGTTTCATTGTCGGAATCTTGAGCATCCGGTTTTTTGACGTCCACTACCGCCTTGGGCTTGGCCTCAACAGGTTTCGGAGCGGGATTATTAGGTGATATTGCTGCGGCAGGTTCAGGATCGACTTTTTTTACAACAGGGGCTGCTTTTACTGCCTTGGCTAGCGGTTGAATTTCCATTTCACAATCGCCTTCAACCCAGTTGAATATCTCCCTGATTTCTTCACCGGAAATATCCCCGACAACTTTCAAATCCCAGGAAATATTACACTCCTCTGGTTCTAATTCATAAAAACCCGGAACATCCTGGATATTAGCGATGCTAGTCAATTCGCCCAGTTCATTCAATTCCCGAAATAGTCTGACAGGATCATTGCCGGTTTTAAGCAAATCCAAATAGGGGCAAAAAGCTATCTTCCAACCCTGCTCTACTAAGCCAACATCTTCTTCGACTATATCAGCAACGACATCGGCAACAAGCTCTACACTTGTCAATTCCTGTTCAACTGGAGGCGCTGATGTTTCTGATGCCGAGCCACCATTAAGCACAACTTCCAAAGCTGATTTGTGCTTTGCTACGCTAGCGTTATTAACATCCTGCTCATTCTGAATCGCAGTCAACATTTCCCTGAGACAATCAACTGATCCGAGCAAAACAGTTACTGCCGGCTGCGTTACCTTCCTCCGCCCATCTCGCATCTCATCGAGCAGGGTTTCCATAATATGCGTGTATTCTGCAACAACCGTAAAACCAAACGTGCCGCTTCCGCCTTTTATCGAGTGCGCCCCCCTGAAAATGGTGTTAATTATTTCCGAATCAATATCTCCCATATCAAGAGTTAACAATCCTGACTCCATGACTTCCAGACCTTCGAAACATTCTTCAAAAAAGACCTGGTGGAATTGTGACATATCAATAGACATAGACTTACCTGTGCGCGCCTAAATTCATTTAAACAAGTTAAAGTATCTTTGTTGACCCTCGGATGGATAAACACCTAAACCATTCATCTGTACATTCAAAATAAAGCCGCATGGAACTGGGACAAAGCAATAGGTATAGAGATCTACTTAGGTACGACAGTATCAACTAACCCAAAACCTTCAATAATGTTTTTAATAGTTGATCGGGATTGAAAGGCTTAACCATCCACCCCGTGGCGCCTGCAGCTTTACCTTCTTGCTTTTTTTCGATGCCTGACTCGGTTGTCAGCATCAGCATGGGAATAAATTTATAATCGGGAAGTTCTCGCAAATCTCTAATCAAAGTGATTCCGTCTTTATTGGGCATATTGACATCGGTTACTACACAATCAAACTTCCTGGTCTGCGCTTTTTCTAAAGCATCGACACCATCTACTGCCTCTTCGACGTCATATCCGGCAGCTCTTAAAGTAAATGAAACCATTTTTCTCATTGAAGCCGAATCGTCAACTGCAAGTATACTTGCCATTGTTTTCTCCATTACTCGCTAATTTTCAAAGCAAAACCCTGTGCTGAATTCACAGTAACTTACGTTTAACGACTTAAGTGTAGCCTAATTATTTTTCTTTACCGTACTTCTAAACTAAAAAAATATTTTCTACATTCTTCATCCTGACAAACAATAAAAAACCCGCTAAGCTTTATGACTTGCGGGTTTTTGTACTTCTTTGCACCTCTCTGGATGCTGTATTGGTGCCGATGGCCGGATTTGAACCGGCACAACTTTCGTCACCACCCCCTCAAGATGGCGTGTCTACCAATTTCACCACATCGGCTAAAACATCATAGTAATGACTGAATTTAACGCTCACTGTTTTATTATTTTTACAGCGCTTTTACTTATGTCATAAACAATAGTGATTATTTTTTTCCGGCTGCACCCTCGGCTCCCGAAATTACTGGTGCTGCAACAGGCACTTCTTCAGATTTAAGGTCAGATGCAGGAGCCGCTGTGTCGGCATTTTTTTCGCCACCCACATCAGGTATACCCTGATCAATCTTAGAGGAAGGGCTCATTAAGTCATAAGCCGCGCCTTGCTTACCATTTAACACGGCAAGCCCCAAGCTGGTCATAAAAAACAAAGTTGCCAGAATTGCTGTAGCCCGTGACAAGAATGATGCCGCACCTTGAGCGCCAAAAACAGAACCTGAAGAACCCGAGCCAAAAGCTGCGCCTGCATCAGCCCCTTTGCCTTGTTGCATTAATACTAATCCAACAACCCCTAAACCCAACAACACATGAACAACAATAATTACCTGATACATGAAAGTTTAAACTACTCTAAATTGACTGATAAATCTTTAAAAAGGATTCCGCGTCCAACGAAGCCCCACCAATTAAGCCGCCGTCAATATCCGGCATGGCAAACAAGCCTTTTGCATTGTCCGGCTTGGCGCTACCGCCATATAAAATCTGTATTTTATCGGCAATGATCTGATCTTTAGCGGCGATGTACTGCCTTATATAGCGATGAACTTCCTGAGCCTGTTCATCAGTCGCCGTTTTTCCTGTGCCTATGGCCCAAACCGGCTCGTAAGCAACCACTGCTGCGCTAAAAGCTGCGATACCGGCCAAATTAATAACGGCGTCAAGCTGAGCATCAATCACCGCAAAGGTCTGATCTTGTTCGCGTTGCTCAAGGGTTTCACCTACGCACAAAACGGGAATTATGTCTTGTTCTTGAGCCTGACAAAAACGGGCGGCTACCGATTCGTTAGTGTCTCCGTAATAACTGCGTCTTTCGGAGTGCCCCACGATAGCATATTTACAATTAAACTCTCTTAGCATTGCTGCCGAAATTTCTCCGGTATAAGCGCCTGAAGGTTTATCCGCTACGTTTTGTGCGCCCAATGCCAATGAGCTGTTTTTAACTAATGCGCTAACCATGGGCAAATGCACATAAGGTACACATACCGCAATGTCGGCATCATTTCCCCTTAACCCGGCAATGATGCCTTTTACAAGCAACTCAGCACTGGCAAGAGTTCCATTCATCTTCCAATTTCCTACCACTAGAGACCGACGCATTACTACTCCTCAAATAGAACCAAACTGGCTATAATATATAGTAATAGTGTTTAATTCAAGCACCCATTACTTTCTTAACATCGTCCGCTATTTGATGGGCGTAGTTTTTAACCAAATCTTCCTGTTGACCCTCAACCATTACCCGAATTAAGGGCTCCGTTCCCGAGGCTCTCAGCAATACCCGACCGTTATCACCCAGTTTTTTCTCGATAGCTTGCACCGATTTTTGTATAACCACATCCTGATCCGGATTTATTTTCTTGTTGGTTTTAACATTCACCAGAACCTGCGGGTATTTTTGCATCCCGGATTTCAATTCATGTAAATTTTTACCGCTATCTTGCATTTCCGCCATGATCTGCAAGGCGGCAATAATCCCATCGCCTGTTGTGGTTTTATCCAGACAAATGATATGTCCGGAATTTTCGCCGCCTAAGATGCCTTTGTGCTCCGTCAACATTTCCATAACGTAGCGGTCACCCACCTTGGCTCTAATTAAGCCTATACCCAGCTTCTTCAGGCCGTGTTCCATGCCTAGGTTGGTCATTAACGTACCTACGACAGGCCCGGTCATGAGCCCCGCTTCCAATCTTGCTTTGGCAATAATATAAATAAGTTCGTCGCCATCAACGATTTCACCTTTGTGATCGACCATCACCAAACGGTCGCCATCGCCATCAAGAGCAATGCCGAAATCCGCGCGGTAAGCTAAAACCGTTGCCGCCAGACTGTCCGGCTTGGTTGCGCCGCATTCGTCATTAATATTAAGCCCGTCCGGTTCAGCGCCTATGGTTACAACTTCTGCGCCTACCTCACTAAACACGTGAGGCGCTATGTGATAAGTCGCTCCATGTGCGCAATCGAGTATGATCCTCATGCCGCTAAAATCAAGTCGAGTCGGTATGCTGGCCTTGCAAAATTCAATATAGCGACCGGCGGCGTCATCCAGTCGCTTTGCCTTACCCAATTTAGATGAATCTACCGTAGTCATCGGGGCATCAAGATGCCGTTCTATCTTTTGCTCTATGTCATCGGCTAATTTTGTGCCCTGCACTGAGAAAAACTTAACCCCATTATCATAATAAGGATTATGAGAGGCGCTAATAACGATGCCCGCCTGCGCCCTTAGCGTTCGGGTTAAATAGGCTATACCCGGCGTGGGCATAGGCCCCAGCAAACGGGTGTCGACTCCTGCGGCGGTCAATCCGGCCTCTAGCGCAGACTCAAACATATAGCCTGAAATACGCGTGTCTTTACCAACCAAAACAAAGCCATGCCCTTCACTGGCAAACACTCGACCGGCAGCCCAGCCCAGCTTCAAAAAAAAATCGGCCGTTATGGGGTGCTCACCCACCCTGCCTCTGATGCCGTCTGTTCCAAAATATTTTTTTGACATGATTTAAAAACCTAATAACCGCTAAAAATACTAAACACCAAAATTGACCCTGCGCTTTCGGCCTTTATAAATGACATACAAAAAAGGAGAGGCATTATGCCTCTCCTTTTTTTGTCATATCAGAAAGCCTTCAGTTTTGCTCGGCAGTCCCACCTATGGATTTCTCATTTTTTTTATCCTTGCTCTTGACATCATCCGTTATGACTTCACCATGAGTTGGAGGCTTATCGTCCCAACCCTGAGGCTCTCTTACCGGTTTACGCGCCATCAAATCCTCGATTTGAAATTTGTCGATGGTCTCATACTTCATCAACGCTTCCGCCATGGCATGCAGAATATCCATATTTTCTTTCAGGATTTTTTCGGCACGCTCATAATTTCGATCTATAAAAGAGCGAATTTCTTCATCGATGGTATGGGAAGTCTCTTCGGCTACCGTTTTATGCTGCGTCACGGAACGCCCCAAAAACACTTCACCTTCTTCTTCACTGTATGACAATGGCCCCAAGCGCTGAGAAAAGCCCCATTTAGTGACCATATTTCTAGCCAACTCTGTGGCTCGCTCAATATCGTTGGAAGCACCGGTACTCACTTGTTCCCGACCAAAAACCACTTCCTCGGCAATACGACCACCATACAAACTGGAAATCATACTGTCCAATTTTTGCTTACTAGCGCTGTACTGATCCCGTTCAGGCAAAAACATGGTAACGCCTAATGCGCGACCTCTAGGCATAATGCTGACTTTATAAACAGGATCATGCTCAGGCACCAATTTTCCGACGATTGCATGTCCAGATTCATGATAAGCGGTCATTTTCTTTTCTTTCTCATTCATGACCATGGAGTGTCTTTCGACGCCCATGATCAATTTATCCTTGGCTTTTTCCAAATCCGACATGTTGACCACGCGCTTATTCATTCTGGCGGCGAATAAAGCGGCTTCATTGATCAAATTGGCCAAATCGGCGCCGGAAAAGCCAGGCGTACCTTGAGCTATATACTTAACCTCAACATCATCGTCTGCGGGTACTTTTTTCATGTGAACTTTAAGGATCTGCTCGCGCCCCCTGACATCCGGCAAACCTACTGTGACCTGACGATCAAATCGACCTGGACGCAATAAAGCCTTATCCAATATATCGGGACGGTTTGTTGCTGCGATGACAATAATACCTTCATTACCCTCGAAGCCATCCATTTCAACCAACAACTGGTTTAATGTCTGCTCACGCTCATCATTGCCGCCACCCAAGCCGGCACCACGCTGACGACCCACTGCATCAATCTCATCTATAAAAATAATGCAAGGTGCGTGTTTTTTAGCTTGCTCAAACATGTCGCGCACACGGGATGCGCCCACACCAACAAACATTTCAACAAAATCCGATCCGGAAATGGTGAAGAACGGCACTTTGGCCTCACCGGCAATAGCTCTGGCCAGCAAGGTCTTTCCTGTTCCCGGAGGGCCAATCATCAACGCGCCGCGAGGAATTTTACCGCCTAATTTCTGATATTTTGCCGGATCTTTAAGGAAATCGACCATTTCGACAACTTCCTCTTTAGCTTCATCACAGCCCGCCACATCAGCAAAAGTCACTTTAATCTGGTCTTCTTCAAGCATACGGGCTTTGCTTTTACCAAAATTCATTGCACCACGACCGCCACCGGCACCGCCCTGCATCTGCCGCATGAAGAAAACCCACACCGCAATCAGCAATAACATCGGCCCAAAAGAAACCAATAACTGCATCAGCATAGAAGGTTGTTCCGGCGGAACGGCCTTGACTTCAACGCCATTTGCCAGCAAATCATCGACCATATGGGCATCTGTAGGTGCGTAAGTTTTAAAGATCTGTCCACTCTGCATCTTGCCTTTGATGATATTATCTTCAATCATCACCTGCTGAACCTGGCCTGCTTTTACCGACTCGATAAATTGCGAGTAAGACATCGACGTATCAGCCCTCTCATTTTGCGGGCCGAAATTATTAAATACGGACATCAATACCACTGCGATGACGACCCATAGGATTATATTTTTCATCATATCGTTCAACTTACACACCCCGGGCCTGAAAGGCTCTCGATTTAAAAACTGAGTAATTATATCAGGAGTTAAGTTTCCTGACTGTCGTTATTTATTTGGAGCTCATCCACACATAAAAAACAACTTCATCTTACTCGCACACCTCGTCCCACAGATATTAGGGTTACATGATATTATTTAAAGCCTTTAGCTAAAATATAAACTTCATTACTTCGCGGCCTGGACGCTTTTGGCTTTCTGATAGCCACCTTCACAAAGGATTGCTGAACGTCCCTATAAAAATCCTCAAAACCGGCACCGTGAAATAATTTAACCAAGAAAACCCCGTCTTTTGTCAACACCCTCTTGGCCGTCTCCAGCGCCAACTCGCCCAAATAAACAGCACGGGGTTGGTCTACGCCCTTATTGCCGCTCATATTCGGCGCCATATCCGACAGCACCAGATTGATCGGAGCGCCGTCGAGAACGCCATACAATTGATCTATAACCGCTTGCTCACGAAAATCGCCTAGAATAAAATCGACACCCTCAAGCGAATCCATCGGCAATATATCCAGCGCGATAATCTTGTCTTTTTTACCGACAATCTGCCGCGCGAACTGCGACCACCCACCGGGTGCGGCGCCCAAATCTATAATATTCATCCCCGGCTTAATAAGCTGATCTTTATCCTGAATTTCTTTCAGTTTAAAAACCGCACGCGAACGATAACCCTGAGCCTGAGCCATTTTGACGTATTCGTCATCAAAATGCTCCTGCATCCAACGACCGCTACTTTTACTTCGTCCCATAACTGTAATTTAGTGTAAAATTTGAAATTTTGATTTAGGAATAAAGAGTGGACTCTGCAGATAAGAAAAAATTCCGGGCCGCGGCTCACACCTTGAAACCCGTTATTATGATCGGCCAATCAGGACTTACGGCAGCCGTGCTGGCAGAGATTGAGTTGGCACTTAACTGCCACGAACTGATTAAAGTGCGGATACGTGCTGAACGGGAAGATCGCAAGCTGATCAGCGAAAAAATCTGCACGGAAACCGGAGCCGAGCTCATTCAGGCTATTGGACAAATTGCAGTCATTTACCGATTAAACCCAGACAAATGAACTTAGGTTCAAGGCAAAAGGTGCAAGGACTTGTTTCCCTTAAACCTTAAACCTTAAACCTTAAACCTTAAACCTTAAACCTTAAACCTTAAACCTTAAACCTTAAACCTTAAACCTTAAACCTTAAGCCTTGAACCTCAAACATACTCAATAGAAATAATTTCATACTCGACATTGCCGCCCGGCGCTTTAACCATCACTACATCTTCAACTTCTTTGCCGATCAGGGCTCTGGCAATGGGCGAGCCGATTGAAATACGACCCTCCCTGATATTGGCCTCATCTTCACCGACAATCTGATAGGTCACCTTTCTCTCGGCTTCAATATCTTCTATTTCAACCGTCGCGCCAAACACCACTTTGCCATTAGCATCCACCTTGGTAACGTCAATAATTTGCGCGTTTGATAGCTTGCCTTCAATTTCAGAAATACGTCCTTCGGCAAAGCTTTGCTGCTCTTTCGCAGCATGATATTCGGCATTTTCTTTCAAATCGCCATGCGCCCTAGCCGTCGCAATCGAGGCAATGATACGCGGGCGCACCACCGACTTTAATTCTTCCAGTTCGGCGCGTAATTTTTCTGCACCTTTGACGGTGAGAGGTACTTTATTCATTTTTTGAAAACTCCAATAATTATTTTTTAGGCTAAGGGCGAAAGACAAATACGCCGCTTCTCACCCTTAGCCCTTAGTCTTTCGCCTTAAATAAGACTCTTATGCAGATCCTGCAAGCAATTCACATCGCCTGCATCCAATTCCCCCAGTGCGTAACAAGCCGCTTTTGCACCGGCCATCGTCGTGTAATAAGTTACGCGATGCTGTAGGGCTTCCCGACGCATGGTAAATGAATCAGAAATGGCTTTAGTGCCTTCCGTCGTATTAATAATCAGTTGAATCTGATCGTTTTTAATCATATCAACCGTATTAGGCCGCCCTTCGTTAACCTTATAAACCACTTCACAAGGAATGCCCTCACCTTTAAGATACTTTGCGGTACCGCTGGTCGCGACAATTTCATATTTCTTATCGACCAGCATTCTCGCTACATCCGGCAACTTGGCTTTATCGGCATCACGAATACTGATCAGCACCTTACCGCTGTGATTCAGGTTGACGCCAGCTGCACGCTGAGATTTGGCAAAAGCCTCACCGAAGGATTTACCAACCCCCATTACCTCGCCAGTCGATTTCATTTCAGGCCCCAACAAAGGGTCAACACCAGGGAATTTAACAAACGGAAACACTGCTTCTTTAACCGAATAATAACCGGGAATACGCTCTTCGGTAATACCTTGTTGCGCCAAGGTTTGCCCGACCATACACCTAGCGGCAATTTTGGCCAATGGGTAACCGGTTGCCTTAGACACGAATGGCGCCGTACGCGAAGCCCTTGGATTGACTTCAAGCACAAAAATATCCTCACCCTGAATCGCAAACTGGGTATTCATCAAACCAATTACGCCCAAAGCTTCGGCCATTTTGGCCACCTGTTCACGCAATTTATCCTGGAGATGCGGCGCTAATTCATACGGAGGCAGCGAACATGCAGAATCGCCCGAATGCACGCCGGCCTGTTCAATGTGTTCCATCAAACCGCCAATCAAAACCTGCTCCCCGTCATAAATGGCATCGACATCCATTTCGACCGCATCATCAAGAAAACGATCCAGTAGCACAGGTGAATCGTTGGACACACTGACCGCTTCTTTCATATAGCGCTGCAAACCCTCTTCATTGAAGACGATTTCCATAGCCCGGCCTCCCAAAACATAGGAAGGCCGAACCACCAGCGGATAGCCCAGCTCTTTTGCCGCATTAATCGCCTGCTCGACAGAACGCGCCGTGGCATTGGGCGGTTGCCTAAGATTTAACCTTTCCAGCAGTTTTTGGAAGCGCTCACGGTCTTCGGCCAAATCAATCGAGTCCGGCGATGTTCCGATAATGGGCACACCCGCCGCTTCCAATGCGCGCGCCAATTTCAACGGTGTCTGACCACCATACTGCACAATCACACCTTTGGGTTTTTCTATATGCACAATTTCCAGCACGTCTTCCAACGTTAACGACTCAAAATACAAACGATCCGAAGTATCGAAATCGGTAGAAACCGTTTCAGGATTGCAATTGATCATGATGGTTTCATAGCCATCTTCACGCAATGCCAATGCCGCATGGACACAGCAGTAATCGAACTCGATACCTTGTCCGATACGGTTAGGCCCGCCGCCGAGAATAATAATCTTTTCCCGGCCGGAAACCCGCGCTTCGCATTCCTGCTCATAGGTCGAATACAAATAAGCCGTATCGGACGAAAATTCAGCCGCACAGGAATCGATACGTTTATAAACCGGGCGGATGTTCTGCTTATGGCGCACATTGCGCACTTCGGATTCGGACGTATCCAACAACTTGGCCAAGCGTATATCGGAAAAGCCTTTGCGCTTTAATTTATACAGTTCGCCTTCTTTCAGGGTCGACAAGGTTTTAGTCGATAACGATTTTTCAGTCAGAACCAAATCTTCAATCTGCGCTAAAAACCAGGGGTCGATTTTACTGGCTTCGTGTACGTCGTCCAAGCTCATGCCGCTACGGAACGCATCGGCGACATACAGCAAACGATCCGGCCCCGGATGACGCATTTCGCGCTGCATTTTTTCCTCGGCGTCGTCCCGGCTCAAATCGATAATTTCATCAAGACCGCTGATGCCGATTTCCAGGCCGCGCAAGGCTTTTTGCAGTGATTCCTGAAAAGTGCGGCCGATAGCCATCACTTCGCCCACAGACTTCATCTGCGTGGTCAACCGGTCATCGGCTTGCGGAAATTTCTCGAAGGTAAAGCGCGGAATCTTGGTAACCACATAATCGATGGTCGGCTCGAACGATGCAGGCGTTGCGCCGCCGGTGATCTCATTTTTCAATTCATCCAGCGTGTAACCGACGGCTAGTTTTGCCGCCACCTTGGCGATCGGAAAACCGGTGGCCTTGGACGCCAACGCCGAGGAACGCGATACTCTGGGATTCATCTCTATAACAATCATCCGCCCGTCTTTAGGATTAATCGCGACCTGTACATTGGAGCCACCGGTATCGACGCCGATCTCACGCAATACCGCAATCGAGACGTTACGCAGAATCTGATATTCTTTATCGGTCAAGGTTTGCGCAGGCGCTACGGTAATCGAATCGCCGGTATGCACGCCCATCGGATCGAAGTTTTCGATGGAGCAGACGATGATGCAGTTGTCTTTGGAATCGCGCACCACCTCCATTTCGTATTCTTTCCAGCCCAACACCGATTCTTCAATCAACAATTCGTTGGTCGGCGACAAATACAGGCCGCGCTCGCAGATTTCGACAAACTCTTCCTTGTTATAGGCGATGCCGCCGCCGCTGCCGCCCATGGTAAATGAAGGCCGTATTACGGTCGGATAGCCCACTTCCAGCTGCGCTGCCAAGGCTTCTTCCATCGTATGTGCGGTTTTTGACTTTGCCACTTCATAACCGATTTTTTTCATCGCCTGATTGAACAAAGCGCGGTTTTCAGCTTTATGAATCGCCTCTTTGGTCGCACCGATCATCTCGACACCATATTTTGCCAAAACACCATTGGCATCAAGATCCAATGCGCAATTCAGCGCAGTCTGCCCGCCCATGGTCGGCAATATCGCATCGGGGCGTTCCTTGGCGATAATTTTTTCCACGGTTTGCCAGTCTATAGGCTCGATATAAGTGGCATCAGCCATATCCGGGTCGGTCATGATCGTCGCCGGATTGGAATTGACCAGGATAACGCGGAAACCTTCTTCCCGCAGCGCTTTACAAGCCTGCGTACCTGAATAATCAAACTCGCAGGCCTGGCCGATAACAATAGGGCCGGCGCCTAATAATAATATGGATTTTATGTCGGTTCTTTTAGGCATGTTGTTGATGTATCGTGTTAATAAATGATGAGTTGGACTGGCGTGTAATCCAAAATTTCTCGGCTATATCGGATAATTAATTGTTTTGAATAACTGTTAAAACCTCTTATCTTTACTTGTACACATCGCCACGCTTACCGATACTAAACGTAATTGATCTTGATTAATCTGATAAATCAGTCGGTAGTTACCGATACGTAGACGATAAGTTTGATCAAATCCTTGCATTGACTTGATGTCTAGTAAAGCATGGTGCAAAGGATTTTCTTTAAGTAGATCCAGCTTGCTTATTATTCTAAAACGTAATTTATTTGGCGCATTCTCAAGAAAGTTAATGACCGATTTATGAAGTTTAAGTTGATAACTCATAACAATCGAGCTTTAACATCTGTCCAATCTTCAAATTCAGAGTTGTCGCCTTGTTTTAACTGTTCCGTTAAACGTGTTATATGAGCGAACTCGACATCGCTTATGTCATCATCATTTACTAGCAAATGGCATTGGTCTTGGGGGAGCAGCACCAAAAAATCAATAATTTTCTGGTAAACAGCGTCTTGAACTTCAAGTTGTATAGTCTTCATTAGGATACCTTAGATACTTATTAATATGAGGTAGTTAATGTTAATACGGCTGTAAAAAACCCGTTAATAAAATAATCAACCACCAAACTCCACATCCTCATAAATATCTCCCAACCTCAAAACCGCATGATAATTTTCACAATCAATTACCAGCGTTTCATCGGCTTCCAGCAGCGCGGTTTGCCAATCGTCTTGGGCATCGCGGACAAAGTATTCAACCTGTGTTTGATTGGCGTTAATCAATAAGTAATAACGCAAACTGGGTATTTTTTGATAGGCCAGCAATTTTTCGCGGCGGTCGGTAGTTGCCGTGCCGGGCGATAAGACTTCGGCAATAAAACACGGCTGTTGTTTGTAATATTCCCCAGTATCTTGGGCGTTACAAACCAACATCACATCAGGATAATAATAAGCTTTCTGCCAGGCTATTTTCAGTTTCATATCGCTGGCAAATACACCGCAATGACCACCGCGCGCCGCCGCACGAAGATGAAAAAACACATTGCCTACTACACGATTATGCCGCTCACTCGCTCCCGCCATGGCATACAGTTGTCCGTCAATATATTCATGACGCAGGTCGGCAGTCAATTCCAATGCCAGGTAATCTTGTTCGGTCAGATAACTGAGTTTTTGCAAGACTGTCATGAGTCTTTCCTATATTAGACAAGTAGGGTGGGCAGCACTTTTCTGCCCACCTATTTTATCGGTAAATGGTGGCCAAACGGTAAAGCTGTTTGCCCGCACTACCTCAACTTATCCTGTTCCATCATCTCGATAAACTCATCGAATAAAGACTCCACATCATGGGGACCCGGACTGGCTTCAGGATGACCTTGAAAACTCATCGCAGGACAATCGGTTCTTTTGATACCCTGCAAACTACCGTCAAACAGGGAACGATAAGTCGCGATGACATTATCAGGCAAGCTGTCTTCATTGGCTGCAAAGCCGTGATTCTGGCTGCTGATCATAACCCGGCCTGTGGCTAGTTCCAGAACCGGATGATTGGCGCCATGATGGCCGAACTTCATTTTTTCGGTTGTTGCGCCGCTGGCTAAAGCCAATAATTGGTGCCCCAAGCAAATACCGAAGACCGGAATTTTCTGTTCCAGTATCGTTTTAATCGCCTCTATCGCATAAGTACAGGGCTCGGGATCGCCGGGGCCATTGGACAGGAACACGCCGTCAGGCTTCATCGCCAATACGGTTGCGGCGGGCGTTGTTGCGGGAACAACGGTGACCCGGCAACCGCGATTGGCCAGTAATCTGAGTATGTTACGTTTAATGCCGAAATCATAAGCCACAACGTGTTTGGTGAGGTTTTCGGCTTCTTTATGTCCATACTCCAAATGCCAGATATTTTCAGTCCATTCATAAGGTTGATCGACGGTGACTTCCTTGGCCAGATCCATCCCCTTCAAGCCCGGAAAGCCTGCAATGGCTTTTTTTGCGATTTCCGGATCGACCGACTCGCCCGCCATGATGCATCCGCGCTGCGCACCTTTGTCACGAAGCAACCGGGTTAGTTGGCGGGTATCAATATCGGCTATGGCGACGACGTTATGATCAAGCAGATACTGCTGCAAGTTTTTGGTGCTGCGCCAGTTGCTGGCCAACAACGGTAAATCCCTGATCACCAGACCGCTGGCAAAAACGCCGACCGATTCATCGTCTTCGCTGGTGGTTCCGACATTGCCGACATGGGGATAGGTTAAGGTCACAATTTGCCGGGCATAAGAGGGATCGCTGAGAATTTCCTGATAGCCGGTCATCGCCGTATTAAAAACCACCTCACCCACGGAACAGCCATCTGCACCTATAGCCTCGCCGTTAAAAACCGTTCCATCTTCCAATACCAATAAAGCAGACCTAGCCAAACACGTCACCTCAAATGCGCAAAACGGGATGAGCTCTTAAGGACTCATCCCGTTGTAAAAAACAAAACTGGGGTAATTGTACGAGATTATGCGCTTTGGGTCATTAACAATTTTCCCAGCTTGAGCCTTTCGACCGTATAAAATTCATTTTGTCAGAGCCGCTAAACTAGAGCGATACTTTTCGCTCGACGCCGATGATGGCTCGATTCAAAATGCCCAAATTTTTTTCTTCAATGATTTGCATGCCCATCACGTAAAAAATAGGCATCCATAGCGGATTGATCAACAGTCCGCCCAGCGCGCTTTTCCCGGTTCGTTTGAGATTCTTTATCGGATTAAACGACTCCACCAAGGAATCCATCGGATACTCGGTAAAAACAGCGGCAATCGGGTGCAGGATGATTTTCTCTTGCCCTTCCAGTTGCGCCATGGACTCCAAAAGCTTGCGCTGCATGTTGTGATAATTCTTACGCGCGTAGCTCGCAGAAACAGCAAAGGTCAGCGCTACCAGCGGCAACAGAACAATCGGCGGCGCTACCGGCGCGAAAGTGGATGACAGCATGACGATGCCCAAGCCCAGCATCAAAGCGTCTTCGCCCCGCTCCACATCGCGATCGATGCCCTTAAGTATTGCAACGACGCTATTGCCGAATGGGTCTTTTAAATAATCTTTTTGTTGTGCCATGGTATTCCTCCTAATGATAGTGTTTTAAAAACACACCTTATGAAAAATGTCACACGCGGATTGAACACACTGGAACCAGAGAAAGCATCCAGTAATAACCGCGTATTCTTGGCGCCGGATTGACCGGCCCACGCCTCTGTCTAATTATTATTCCTATGTTGAACAGTTTAATTGAGCTTTTAGTCAACAGCAAATTTGAATATTCGCTTCGCCGTTTAGTTCTGCTTGCCATAAAAAAAGCCCCAGCTGTTTCAAAAACAACCGGGGCTTTCATTTCACCATGTAGGGGTGGATTTATCCGCCCAAAGGCGAATAAATTCGCCCCTACAACAAGACAGCACGATTACATCATGCCGCCCATGCCACCCATGCCGCCCATATCATGGCCGCCATGACCGCCTTTATCTTCGCTAGGCGCATCGGCAATCATCACTTCGGTGGTCAGCATTAAGCCGGCCACAGACGCTGCGTTTTGCAGTGCAGTACGGGTTACTTTCGCCGGGTCTAAAATACCCATTTCGATCATGTCGCCGTATTTGCCGGTGGCCGCGTTGTAACCGAAGTTACCTGAGCCTTTTTGCACTTCATGGAAAACGACTGAAGGCTCGTCGCCGGCGTTAGCAACAATTTGACGTAAAGGCTCTTCCATTGCACGACGCAGAATGTTGATACCGACTGTTTGGTCGTGGTTAATGCCTTCGAGCTTATCAAGAGCCGAAATCGCGCGAACCAGTGCCGAACCGCCGCCGGCAACAACGCCTTCTTCAACCGCTGCGCGTGTTGAATGCAATGCATCTTCCACGCGGGCTTTCTTTTCTTTCATTTCGATTTCAGTTGCAGCTCCCACTTTAATGACAGCAACACCGCCGGCTAATTTAGCCAGGCGCTCTTGCAGCTTTTCTTTGTCATAGTCGGACGTTGCGTCATCTGCTTGTGCGCGAATTTGAGCAACACGGTTTTTGATTTGCTCTTCAGAACCCGCACCATCAATGATGGTAGTGTTTTCTTTAGTGATTTGTACTTTTTTGGCTGTACCCAGTTGCGCCAATTCCGCTTTTTCCAGGCTCAAACCAACTTCTTCAGAGATAACAGTACCGCCAGTCAATACCGCGATGTCTTCCAACATGGCTTTACGACGATCACCGAAACCGGGCGCTTTAACGGCCGCAACTTTAACGATGCCGCGAATCGTGTTGACAACCAGAGTTGCCAAGGCTTCGCCTTCGACATCTTCAGCGACGATCAATAAAGGACGACCGGCTTTAGCAACGGCTTCCAATACTGGGAGCATGTCGCGGATGTTGGAGATTTTTTTGTCGTAGATCAGAATCAACGGATCGTCTAATTCGACGCTCATGTTTTCTTGTTTGTTGATGAAGTAAGGTGACAAGTAGCCACGGTCAAACTGCATACCTTCAACGACGTCCAATGAGTTGTCCAGGCCTGTGCCTTCTTCAACCGTGATCACACCTTCTTTGCCGACTTTTTCCATCGCTTCTGCAATGATTTTGCCGACTGATTCGTCAGAGTTGGCAGAGATGGTGCCGACTTGGGCAATCGCTTTGTTATCGGTGCAAGGGGTTGCAGAAGCCACGATAGCTTCAACAGCTTTAGTCACGGCCAAATCGATGCCGCGCTTTAAGTCCATTGGGTTCATGCCAGCCGCAACGGCTTTCAAACCTTCGTTGACGATAGATTGCGCCAATACGGTTGCAGTAGTTGTACCGTCACCGGCTACGTCAGAAGTATGCGACGCCACTTCTTTAACCATTTGCGCGCCCATGTTTTCGAACTTGTCTTTTAATTCGATTTCTTTTGCGACAGACACACCGTCTTTAGTAATGGTGGGTGCGCCGAAACTTTTGTCCAGGATCGCATTACGGCCTTTAGGGCCTAAAGTCACCTTGACCGCGTTTGCTAAAATATTTACGCCGCGCGCCATACGGACACGAGCATCATCACCGAATAATACGTCTTTTGCTGCCATTTTTATTCCTATCTATTTTGTATATGAATGTGATTAACGTATTTAGGTTTAACCTAAAACGCCCATGATATCTTCTTCACGCATAACGATCAGCTCGTCACCGTCAACTTTAACTTCGTTGCCCGAATACTTTCCAAACAACACTTTATCGCCCACTTTAACTTCCAAAGCGCGTATCGTGCCGTTGTCCAGTTGTTTGCCGGTACCTACCGCCAAAACTATGCCTTGGCTTGGTTTTTCGGCTGCAGAACCCGGCAGCACGATACCGCCCGGGGTTGTAGTTTCTTCTTCAACGCGTTTGACTATCACTCTGTCATGTAACGGACGTATTTTCATCAATATCTCCAAACATTAAAATTAAGGTTAAGGTTAAAATTTAATTCTAGCACTCGTAGCTGGAGAGTGCTAATAATAATCAGTTTTTGCAGTCTACCCTGTTCTTTGGCATCATCTTAGCCCACCCTACAGCAACACTATGACTTATGAATGACAACCAACTACTGCGCTATAGCCGTCAAATCATGCTCCCTCTTTGTGATATTGAGGGACAACAAAAGCTACTCGCCGCTGACATTTTGATAGTCGGCGCCGGGGGGCTTGGCTCACCCGCTGCTATATATCTGGCTGCAGCCGGTGTCGGCGCACTCACTATTTATGATGATGACGTCGTGGACTTATCCAATTTGCAAAGGCAGATCACTCATCACACCCCCGATATTGGGACTGATAAAGTAATTTCAACCCGTCAAACGCTTAATAGGCTTAATCCCGATGTCAAGATCAGAGCCGTGAAACAAAGACTGGAGGGAGAACTGCTTGATTTCGAGGTAATGCAAGCCGACGTGGTTTTGGACTGTAGCGATAACTTCACGACGCGCTTTGCGATCAATAAGGCCTGCGTTAAACATCAAACAGCCCTGGTTTCAGGCGCGGCGATACGCTTTGAAGGTCAAGTGACCGTATTTACCCCGGGAAAAAATAACAGCCCGTGTTACAACTGCCTCTATAACAGTGACGGCGAAGAATTGCAAAATTGCGCCACTAACGGCGTTATAGCACCTATCACCGGCATAGTCGGCAGTATTCAGGCGCTGGAAGCGATGAAGCTGATAATGAATATCGGGGAAGCATTAACCGGACGGTTATTACTGCTGGATGGATTAACGATGGAATGGAATATGATGAAACTGCAAAAAAACCCTAACTGCCCAACGTGCGGCCAATGATAAACATTTTGAAATTAGCGATTTCCAGGCGCATTTAAGCACCTGGAAAACTCAAAAATAAACACCCTTACTTTTTGGCGAGCAAGCCTTTGACATATTTAATCGCTTTTTCTGCAAAATCGTTCACCACTGATGGGCTATCGCCATGCGGCTCAATATCGCCAAAGGGTTTGCCGCTGTCCTTGGTAAACATATAAATAAAATAGCCTAACGGTGCAAACGCAAACATACCCACAATTATCATAACCAAAAACAGTTCAGTAACTTCACCCATAACTCCTCCTTATAATTTTTATATTATTATTTTTAAGGCGCAAATGGATAATACTCTTTTCCTATACAAAAAAACATCCTGCATGACCCATCTAAATACCTTGTGATTTGACCCATCAATGACCTCGGCCTTGGCCCCGCAAGAACAGGGCATCCACTGCAAAAAAACAAGGCCTTTCGGTTTTGGACGACGTCAAATGTTGCGCAAAAAAATAGTTCATCGTATACTTCAGTTCAGCTTACTTGATCAAGCTAGCATAATAATTTAAAAACTACTGGAGGTTCACGATGAAATGGGAAACACCAAGCTACACAGACCTGCGTTTTGGTTTTGAAGTAACAATGTACATCTACAATCGCTAAACGAACACTCCCAACCTAACGCTTGGGGGCAGTTTGGAAATAGCTAAAAAGGGGCTCTTTTTGAGCCCCTTTTTTTTGCCTGACACCCTTAATTGCCGTATCATCTAGCCTTTTACCCTTTTAGCTTACCTGCAAACTATGAAGATCAGAGTTCTCGGTTCAGGCGCAGGCGGCGGTTTTCCCCAATGGAACTGTAACTGCCACAATTGCCGCCGCTTGCGACACAAGCAAATGAACGGCAAAGCGCGCACCCAGTCATCCATTGCAGTAAGCACTGACAACAAAAACTGGCTGCTTATCAATGCCTCGCCCGATATACGAGCGCAATTGGAAGCGTTTCCGGCTATCCAGCCTAAAGAGGGCGTTCGCGATACCGGTATCAAGGCCATACTGTTAATGGACAGCCAAATTGACCACACCACAGGCCTGTTGATGCTTAGAGAAGGCAAGCCTCTGGATGTTTATTGCTCAGACATGGTCAAGCAAGATCTCAGCACCGGTTTTCCGGTATTCAATATGCTGGAAGATTACTGCACCGTCAATCACCACCCTATTCCTGTCGATGGCAGCAGCTTTACGATACCAGGCATAGAGGATCTATGCTTTTATACCCAGGCCTTAAAAAGCAAAGCCCCGCCCTACTCGCCACACCGTCACGATCCGCACGACGGCGACAATATCGGCGTCATCATCGAACAGATTTCGACCGGAAAAAAAGTATTTTATTCCCCCGGCCTGGGCGAAATAGAGCCGCATGTAATGACAGCCATGCAAACCGTTGATTGCTTACTGGTGGACGGCACATTCTGGACCGATGACGAAATGTGTACGCAGCATATCAGCCCTAAAAAAGCCCGCGAAATCGGCCATTTGCCGCAATCAGGAGCAAGCGGCATGATAGAAGTCCTGAATTGGGTTAAAAAAGCCCGCAAGATACTAATCCATATCAACAACACCAACCCGATCCTGGACGACGATTCCGAACAGCGTAAAATACTTGATGCCGTCGGCATCGAAATCGCATACGACGGCTTGGAAATCGACTTATAAAGGATGCACCATGAGCAGCGATAATAAAGCCTGGACCCAAGAGCAGTTTGAAGCGCAACTGCGCGGCATGGAAAACCGTTATCATATTCATCATCCTTACCATATCCTGATGAACGAAGGTAAACTCACCCAAGCACAGTTGCAGGGCTGGGTTGCCAACCGGTTTTATTACCAGGTCAGCATACCCATTAAAGATGCCAACATCCTGGCCAATTGCCCGGATCGCGAAACCCGCGCCAAATGGATACAGCGAATTATGGATCATGACGGGCACTCCGGCGATCCGGGCGGCATTGAAGCCTGGATACAACTAGGCATGGCCGTCGGCTTGACCCGGGAAGACATAACCTCGTTAAAACACGTACTGCCGGGCGTGCGTTTTGCTGTCGACGCCTATGTTAATTTCGCCCGCAGAGCGGAATGGCACGAAGCCGCCAGCTCTTCGTTAACCGAGCTGTTTGCGCCTAAAATTCACCAGCAACGCCTGGATAACTGGCCTGCACACTATCCCTGGATAGATCAGGAAGGTTATCTCTATTTCCGCAAACGTCTAACCGAAGCGCG